>DAOPMC010000007.1:0-38064 GCA_035392025.1 Bacilli bacterium | reverse complement strand
ATACTACTCCTATTATAAATTCTATCATAAAAAAACAAATCTTTAAAGACTTGTTATAATATTTTCCTATTAATTAGATCAATAGTGCGTTTAGGATCACTTATCATCATGTTGTATAGTTTAGGATTGTTCTTCAATTCTCTAACAATTTCTATCTCCTCTTTTGCCATCGTGATTCCATAAGACTTATTATCTGCATCTTCTACATAATAATCACTGCCTATCAAATAATCTAATGATGTATTAAGCGTCTTAGATAGCATAATTAAATTATCGGTGCTTGGAAACTTTATACCTCTTTCCCAATTGCTGATGCTGACTTTAGAAACGCCAATTAGCTTGCCAAGTTCTTCTTGGGACAAATTCACATTTATGCGCAATGTTCTTATTCTACGATGTAACATAAAACCACCTCATATCTATAGCCATTATAAATAAGTAGTGTTAACATTTGGTTGAAGTTAAACAATAGTTTACTAAAAAACGAGTTTTAAAAACCCGTTTTTATCTATTTTTCTTCTTTCTTATTTGATAAAAATGTCACTTTTTCTGCTATTACTTCAGTTAAATATTTTTTTTCTTCATCTTTTTCATAGCTACTAGTTTGAATTCTTCCTTTTACGCCAATAATATCACCTTTGCTACAATAAAGATTAGTATTAGCAGCTACTCCTTCCCATAAAGTACAATCTATAAAGTCTGTTTCGTATTCGCCATTAACATTTTTATAACTGCGGGGAACAGCTAATGTAATTTTTGAAACTTTCTTTCCCTTGTCTGTTTCTTTTAAATCTGGATTTCTTACTAATCTTCCAACTAAAACCACCTGATTCAACATTTGTTTCCTCCTTTCTAACAACATAATAATAAGATTAATCATTCATGTCAAAACGGAGAAAAATGTTTTTAAAATATAAAAATATTATTAAAAAATCTATTTCCAATTATAAAAATAGATTTTATATATTAATTATACTTAAAATCATCATAATTGATACTTTTTAATTTTTTTATTAAAAAATCTATTTCTTTTTTAGTATTATAAAAATACAAACTAATTCTACATGTGCTATCAACTTGTAATTCTTCTTTTAACATTTTAGTACAATGATTCCCTGACCTAACACAAATATTATATTTATTTAAATATGTGGAAACATCTCCAGCACCAATATCACCAATATTAAATATGACAATACCACTATCACTCTTTTCATTATATATGGTTACACCGCTGATAGTATTTAATTGTTCAACCAAATGAGTTCTTAAATTATGTTCATATTTATAAATATTATCTTGTCTTATATTAAGTAAATAACTAATTGCTTGTCCTAGTCCAATAACTCCACTAATATTAGGAGTCCCAGCCTCCAATCTAGATGGCAAAGCAGCATATGCTACTGAATTATTAGAACTAAAATTTTCATTCATGCCACCACCATACTGCATGGGTGTTACTTTATTTAAAAGATCATACTTAATTTTAAATCCTATTTCTTTAGACAACTCCATCCAAGGAAGAACATTAGAAGCATGCTCTGTTTTTGTAAGAATTACTTCATCATCTTTATGAAGCTCATACCTCATGAAACCAAAAACGATCATATTTAAAGAATCAGTTGATCCTTTAGTAAATATTATTTCATCACTACTATTGGCATTTATTAATAATTTTACTTTATCTCTTACACTTTCATATACCTCATCAACTCTAATACTATTGTCATAGTCTCCCCTGTGAACATTTGCAGTATAAGATTCATAATAATCTTTAATTGCATCAACAACTACTTTAGGTTTTAATGTTGTTGCACCATTATCAAAATATATTAGATTTTTTTTTAACATAGGAAAATCATCTCTATTCAAAATAATCTCCTCCTCTATCAATATATTATTCTCAAATAGAAAGTCCATATAATAAAGATATCTAAAAAATATAAATTTACTTGATTAAAAAAGGAAGATATTTCTTCCTTATAGCATTTCCCTTAAATTATTTAATTTATCCTGCTCTTCCACTAACTTTAACTTGTCTAATTCAACGATATTCTTTGGTGCTTTGTTTATATAATTTTCATTTTCTAAAAGTTGTTTCCTTCTTGAAATTGATGTCTCTAATACTGATATTTCATTTGCAATTGCCTGTGTATTTATACTTTCACCATCTTGATAAAAAGTTATATCAACCAAAGCACTTTTGTAATTATAGCTTTTACAATTACTTCTAGGATCTTTAACTAAATCTTCACTCTTTATTTTTAACCCTGCAATATATATATTTTTCAATTCTTCTGATACTTCAATCAATATTTTAGCATTTTTCTTAATATCGTTATTTGCTTTCAAATTTCTAATAGCGATGATGTCAGCTATAATTTTATCAACAGTACTACATTCTTCATTATATATGTTATTATCTACTTTTGGATATTTTGCTAACATTATGCTATCATTTTCTAATTTCATATATATTTCTTCTGTCACAAACGGCATTATTGGATGAAGCATTTTTAAAATGTTGGTAAGAACATATAATAATGTGCTTTTAGTGCTATCTTTATCTAAGGCATTTTTTGATAGTTCTATATAGTTGTCACAAAAATCACTCCAAATAAAATCATACAAAGTAGTAGCAACATTATTAAATTCATATCTATCCATACTTTTTGTAACTTCAAGAATTGTTCTATTACACTTAGTTAAAATCCATTTATCAATAAGTGACAAATTGCTTAAGTCGTAGTTATTTTTATCAAAATCTTCTAAATTCATCATTACAAATCTTGAAGCATTCCACAACTTATTTATAAAATTCCAAGTAGATTTAATTTTTAATTCATCAAATCTTAAATCTTGTCCTGGTGCAGAGTTAGTTGATAAAAAATATCTTAAAGAATCAGCACCATACTCTTCAATGATATCCATGGGGTCAACACCATTGCCAAGAGATTTTGACATTTTGCGTCCATCTTTGTCTCTAATCAATCCATGAATAAGACAATCTTTAAAAGGTCTTTTACCCATAAATTCTAATCCTTGAAACACCATACGGCAAACCCAAAAGAAAATAATATCATATCCCGTTATCAATATATTCGTTGGATAATATCTTTTTAATAATTCTGAGTCATCAGGCCAACCTAAAGTACTAAATGGCCATAGTGCACTACTAAACCAAGTATCTAAAACATCATTATCCTGAACCCATCCTTCTCCTTTTGGAGACTCTAACCCAATATATATCTCTTCATTCTTATACCACGCTGGTATACGATGCCCCCACCATAATTGACGTGATATACACCAATCATGGCAATCTTCCATCCAATGCGTCAATATTTTTTCAAATCTTTTAGGAATAAAATTTACTTTATTATTTTTATTCTTTTGATTATCTAAAACATTTTTTGCTAAATCGTTCATTTTAACAAACCATTGCTCAGATAGATATGGTTCAACCATAACATTTGTTCTTTCAGAATGGCCTACCGAATGAACAATTTTTTCAATCTTAATTAGTAATCCAACAGATTCTAAATCCTTAACCAACTGATTTCTACATTCAAACCTATCCATACCATTATATTGTAAAGCATTCTCATTCATAGTTCCATCAACTGCAATACAAACCACCTGATCTAAGTTGTGACGAACTCCAACCTCAAAATCATTTGGATCATGTGCGGGTGTTATTTTTACAACTCCAGTACCAAATAATGGGTCAGCATGTTCATCTCCAATAATTGGAATTAGTTTATTGACAATAGGAAGTATTACGTTTTTCCCTATCAAATTATTATATCGTTCATCATTAGGATTTACTGCAACCGCAGTATCTCCAAATAATGTTTCTGGTCTAGTAGTCGCTATCTCTAAATAATCGTTGCTATCCTCTATCAAATATTTTATATGATAGAATGCTCCTTCGACATCTTTATAAATTACTTCTTCATTAGAAAGTGCTGTTTGGGCTTCGGGATCCCAATTTATAATACGTTTGCCACGATATATATATCCTTTATTGTATAGATTAACAAACACTTCATTAACCGCTCTATTAAGTCCATCATCAAGAGTAAATCTTTCTTTTGAATAGTCAAGCGACAATCCTAACTTCGCCCACTGCTCTCTTATAATATTTGCATACTCTTCTTTCCAACTCCATGCATACTTAAGCCAATCTTCTCTGGCCATCTTTCTTGGCTCATAGCCCAAACTTTTTAGTCTCCTGTCAACAACAGCTTGTGTTGCAATCCCAGCATGATCCATTCCAGGAAGCCATAAACAATCATAGCCACACATCTTTTTGTACCTAATTACAATATCTTGCATTGTCGTATCCCATGCATGGCCAATATGTAATCTACCAGTTACATTTGGTGGAGGAATAACAATACAAAATGGTTCTTTAGTCAAATCACCACTTTTAAAGTAATCATTTTCTTTCCAAAATTTATATTTTCCTTCTTCAACTGATTTATGATCATATTTTTTTTCTAGCATACTTTTCCTCCTTAAACAAAAAACAACTCTTCCAAAGGACGAATTGTTCGTGGTACCACCTTAATTTATATATTTTAAAATATATCTTTATTCTTTAACGCAGAACTACGGATTAATTATCAACTCCCAAGCTACGTTCAAATATTATAAATATTAGTTTTCACCGACCACTAACTCTCTTGGATTTATAAATAATTTACTCCTCTTGATCAAAGTTATTACTGAAATTATATATCAAACTTTATATTTTGTAAACAAATTTATAAAGATTGTTCCCCATGTATGGCAAGTTTACCATGCCAAGTTGCTTCTGATATTAAATCTTTAGTCTGTGAAGTTACATCATCTTCATTTACCCAAATCCTAAGTTCATATGTGTTAGTTGTACTGGCTGCTATCGTGCCACTATCTATAACCCCATTTGCTGTCCCCAAATTAATTGGACTTAAAACAGTATTATTTTTGGTAATACCAATAGTAACATAATTATTATTTAAAATAAGTCCTTCAAAAGAAGATTCCCACGCTGAATCTGATACTATTTCAATTGAATATGAAATTGTACCATGCCCTTCATTTTCTAAAGTAAAAGAGTAACAATCTGTCTGTGCAGCTCCATTTGTATTTGACATGGGCAATGTACTAAGTGATAATGCATTATGAGAGGCATCATCATAGGTCAAAACTAATTTACCAACAATAATTTGATTAGTACCACCTTCAAAAATTAAAGTAAGAGTTGCATAGGTCACGGCTGAAAGAAGTATAATTGAACATATCGCTGATATAGCACTAATAATCTTACTCTTTTTTAAAGCATCTTTGTCTTCCATATTACCAATCCTATCCTATCAACATTATATAAAAATATTAATATTTTTGCAAGTTACTTTAACATAATTAATGGTTGATACATATTATTATTTAACTCGTATATTGCAACATCATTACCGCCACTTGAAAAAATAATTTTATCATCAGTAATAGGCAATATAGCTTTATTACCATTTATAACCTTTTTATATAGTTCTTGACCAAGTTCAACAACTTTATAATCAAATATTTCGTGTGCTTGTAATAGCCTAAAATTATCATTCAGATTGTTACAATCATCTAATTTAAATGGGCCTTGGCTTACTCTCACCAATCCACTCATTGTCATTTGAATAGCTAGATCATTGCTAATGTCTTTTATTAAACTTCTTATAAATGTTCCTTTTGATACTTTAGTATAAAATTTAAAATATTGTTTTCTATCTTTTTCATATATATCTAGTAATTTTATGTCAATAATCTCTACTTCTTTTTTAGGTAATTCTATATCAATATTTTCTCTTGCATACTGATATAATTTTTTACCATTTAGTTTTTTAGCAGAATATAGGGGTATTTCTTGTAGATATTTCTTTTTATATGAACTAATGACATGTTCTAATGAATTTCTATTTACCATTTCATCACTAGTACTTAAAATGTTACCTGTTATATCTAGCGTATCAGTACATTCTCCTACTAATACCTCTGCTATATATTCTTTTTCATGGCTAATAATCATATCTAATAATTTTGTATATTTCCCTACACCAAGCACTAATACTCCAGTTGCAATAGGATCAAGAGTTCCACCATGACCAACTTTTTTAGTATTTAGTTTTTTAGATACTATATTTACTACATCTCTACTAGTCATATCTTTTTCTTTATTTACAATAATTATTCCATTCATAAAATACCCCTTATTAGAAAAAAGATTAAATATTTAAATCTTTAATCTTTTGTTCAATTCTTTCACCATATTCAATCGATGTATCATATTCAAATGTAATATCTGGCATCTTTCTAATATTAATTCTCTTAGAAAGTTCAATTTCTATAAAATTGGCTGCTCTATTTAGTGCTTCAATTGTCTCTTCTTTTCTTTCTTTATCTAATACTGTAAAGTATACTGTTGCAAAACTTAAATCATTTGTTACTTCACAATCTGTAATTGTTACAAACTTAATTTCTGGATCTTTTATTTCTTCCATTATGATATAACTAATTTCTTTCACAAAAGAACTGGCAATCTTTTTTGCTTTGATACTCATCTTTTTACCTCTACTTCTTCATATGATTCGATGATATCTCCTTCTTTGATATCTTGATATCCATCTATTGTTATACCACAATCAATTCCTTTTTTAACCTCAGTTGCCTTATCTTTGCCACGTTGTAAAGATCCAATCTTTCCAGAATATATTACTACTCCATCTCTAATAATTCTAGCCAGTGATCCATTTTTAATAACACCACTTGTAACATTAGATCCTGCAATTGAACCAACTTTTGAAAATCTAAATATTTGTCTAACTTCAGCCTCACCAGTTACTTTTTCTTCAAATGTAGGATCCAACATACCTATCATAGCTTGTTCTAATTCTTCTGTTACTTTATAGATTATATTATGTAATCTTAAATCTACTTTGTGTTCTTTTGCAAAATCACTTATCTTGTTATTTGGCCTAATATTAAATCCAATAATAATTGCTTTAGATGCATCTGCTAAGATAATATCACTTTCAGTAATTGCACCAACACCACTACTTATAACATTTACTTTTACGCCTTCAACATTAATTTTTTCAAGAGATTTTTTAACAGCTTCTTCGCTGCCTTTAACATCAGCTTTTAGAATAATATTTATTTCTTTAATACCAGATTGAATACTTGCAAATAAATCTTCTAGTGTCATGCCCTTACGATTATGGTCCGCTTCTTTAGCCCTACTAATACGCTCTTCTGATACTTTTCTTGCTTCTTTTTCAGTTTCAAAAGCCATAAATTTGTCTCCAGCAACCGGCAATATACCAAGCCCCGTAATTTCAACTGGCATAGATGGTAATGCTGATACAATGTTTTCATGCTTATCATTTTTAAGTGTTCTCACTTTACCATGATTGTTGCCGACTACAATTGGATCACCCAATCTTAAAGTGCCATTTTGTACTAAAAGTGTGCAAATTGCTCCAACATTTTTATCAAGTCTAGCCTCTACTACTGTACCAGATGCATATCTATCAGGATTAGCTTTTAATTCTAACATATCAGCAGTAAGTAAGATATTTTCAAGTAATTCTTTAATTCCTTCTTTTGTAACCGCAGAAATTCTATTTACTAAGACATCGCCACCCCATTCTTCTGGAGTTAGCCCATATTCTACCAATTCTTGTAAAACACGATCTATTTTAGCACCTGGTTTATCTATTTTGTTAATTGCTACAATGATTGGAACTCCTGCAGCTTTGGCATGATCTATTGCCTCTTTTGTCTGAGGTTTTACTCCATCATCTGCTGCAACAATTATTACAACTATATCAGTAATACTTGCGCCACGAGCCCTCATTTCAGTGAAAGCTTCATGCCCTGGAGTATCAATAAATGTAATCTTTCTACCATCTATTTCTACTTGATAGGCACCAATGTGCTGAGTAATTCCACCAGCTTCCCCTTCAACTACATGAGATGATCTAATACTATCAAGAAGTGTTGTCTTTCCATGATCAACATGTCCCATAATAGTAACTACTGGAGGACGTTCTTTTAAGTTTTTTACATCATCCACTATTTCATATTTTTCAAAGTTTGAAATATCTTGAGTCTCTTCTTTTTTTAATTTTTTGTCATAATCTACTACTATTAGTTCTACTGTATCAAAATCTAGCGACTGATTAATATTAGCCATGATTCCAAGAGAAATTAATTTTTTAATAATAGTTTGTGGTTTTTCTAAAACTAAATCTGCAACATCAGTAACAGTCATACCTTCTTTAAAAAGTACAACATCTTCTTCTTTTTTAGTTTTTTCAAACTTTTCTTTGTGCTTGTATATCGCTTTTTTATCTTTAATAAAATCTGTTTTTTCCCTAGTAATGGGTTGTTTCTTAATTTTTTCACTTTGTATCTCATCATCTTCTATTTCAATTGCATGTTCCATAGCAATAGCCTCAGCTTTTTCTATTAAATCAAAGTCAACATCTTCTTCTAAACTATTATCAAGATTAATAATATCATCTTCTGATAACATATCACCTTCTGCATGTGCCTCAATATGTAATTTCTTACAAAGTCTTAATATTGATTCAACTGTTTTTGAAACATCTTGTGCATATTCTAAAACACTCATCATATTAATCACCTCTTTCTTAAAATTTAACTACCTCTATACCTGATTCATCTAACATCTTTTTAGATAACTCATCAGAATAATCACTATTATATACTATTCTTTTAATCTCTGCATTAATTAACATCCTGGTACAAATTGAACATGGATAAGTATTAATATAAATCGTACCACCCTTAATACTTGTCCCATTTACAGCTGCTTGAATAATTGCATTTTGTTCAGCATGAACTGCTCTACAAAATTCTTGCATAGTCCCTGAAGGAACATTATTTTTTTCTCTAATGCATCCGCCATTTTCACTACAATGAGTAAGCCCTTTAGGTGAACCATTATATCCCGTTGAGACTATAACATTATTTTTAGTAATAACTGCACCAACATGTCTTCGACACGTCGATCTAGTACTGACATCTTCTGCTAACTTCATGAAATATTCATCCCACGATGGTCTTTCATTATTCATTTATATCACCTACCATATCTATCATTTGAAGATATAAATCATCACTAATTTTTACCTCTAAATGTCTCTCTAATATTTTATTTTTTTGAGCTCTTTTTATAACTTCAATATCTTTTTTTAAATAAGCGCCTCTGCCATTAGACTTTCCAAGTAAATCAATTATAACTTCATTTTCTGGAGTTCTAACTATTCTTAAAAGGTCCTTTTTAGGAAGCTTTTCACCTGTTACAACACAACTGCGCATTGGGATCTTTTTATTTTTCATAATAACCACACTCCTGTGCTCTTATCCTCAATAACCTCATAGTATCTTGATGTTTTTCAGTTGGTGGCATCTTTGTAGATGCTATATCTCTAAATAATTGCTGATATTCTTCATATAAATCTTGGCAATGCTCTCTCATATAATTTAAATTTCTATGTGCTTGTTTAGTGAGTGGTGCAAAATTATCAATGCTATTTTTTCCACCATTAACTCGCTCATGAATATGATGAATCGTTAAATAATTTTTGTGTGATACTCTATATAACATCCAATCTCTATTTTTAACATCATATATTTTTGTTATTTTTGCTAATCTATTATCCATGAAACCACCTACTACTTAATTTTATTGCATTTTTATATTTATACCCATCTCTTTAGCTTGTTCACTATTTTTAATATCAATTCGATACTTAGTAAGCTTTGATGCTAATCTAACATTGCCACCTTTTTTACCAAGTGCAAGTGAAAAATCATCGCCCTCCGCAATAACTAAAGCTTCTTGTTTTTTAGGATCAAGTATAAAAACATGTAAATTTTTAGCAGGATTTAGTGCATTTTTAATAAATACTTCTCTATCCTCATCATACTTTATGATATCTAATTTTTCCCCATTTAACTCTTTAATAATATTGGCAATTCTTGAACCTCTCTCACCAATACAACATCCAATTGGATCAATATTAGCATATTCTGAGTATACTGCAACCTTACTTCTAACCCCTGGGTCTCTTGCAACACCCCATATTAGAACAGATCCATCATGAAGCTCAGGAATTTCAAGTTCAAATAATCTTTTAACAAAATTATAATGTGCTCTTGAAAGTAAAATAACAGTTCCCTTAGGATTGCTTTCTACTTTAGTAACATATGCCTTGATTGAAGAATTCATCTTAATAACCTCTCCTGGAATTAATTCTTTCTTAGGAAGAATTCCATTAGTTCTACCAAGATCAATATAATAATTATCTACATCTTCAAGGGCAACTATTCCTGTTACCAATTCACCATCTTTTTGAGTAAATTCTTCAATAATACTATTTCTTTCTGCTTCTCTTATTTTTTGAATAACTACTTGTTTTGCTGTTGATGCTGCAACTCTTCCAAAATCTTGTGGAATTATCTCTTCCCCAATAACTTCAGATCCTTCTACATATTCTTTATCTAGTTTCTTAGCATCTTTTAAAGATATTTCAGTAATTTCATTTTCTACTTCTTTTACAACAATTTTGCATTCAAACATCCTAATATCACCAGTATTACGATTAATAATAACTTTGGCATTTTTAGTTACATCCATCTTTTTGTAAGCACTAGTAAGTGCAAGTTCCATTGCTTCAAATATAACTTCTCTATCTATATGCTTTTCTTTTTCTAATAAATCTACTGCCTTTAAAAACTCATCTGGTTTCATTAATTCATCCCTCCCACTTTAGAATGACAATCAATTACATATTTATCATCAACTAATTTTCTTTCGTCCAAAACATCATTAATTATCTTTGATGCTTTAACTATGACTTCCAAATCTACTGTGATATCACTACTATCGATAGTAATATCTAAAATATCTTGATTATTACTTTTAACAAATGCCACACTATCAACATAAACCTTCATTGATTCTAACTCTTTACACAATAATTTTTTTATCTTTTCTTCCACTATATCCATCCTTTACAATATAAAAAGTGGGGTTTCCCACTTCGTTGTCTAATAAAGAGTATAACACATTTTACTAATTTTACAAGTTTTTTAGTGATTTTTTAATATTTTTTAGTTATAATTAACTATATACAATATATAGGAGATTAAAATATGAAAAAAACTAAAAATTATTTATACAACTTTTTAATTATTGCTAGTTATTTTTTTTATTCTTTTCTTGGAATAATCCCTGTTTTTTTCTTAAACTATGATGTTTATAATTTAACAAATAAAGAAAGTTTAGTAATTGATATGTTTGCATCCATATTATATTTGTTAATAATACTATTTATATATCGAAAAACATTAAAAAAAGATTTTGTAAATTTTAACAAGAATAAAAAAGAATATATAGAGTTTGGTTTTAAGTTCTGGCTATATGGTATATTCGTTATGGTCATCTCAAATTTACTTATTTCAAACATCATACCTTCTGGATCTGCTAATGAACAATTAGTGCAACAAGCAATTGATTTAAATCCTATATATATGATATTTACAACTGTTATATTTGCTCCTTTAGTTGAGGAATTACTTTTTAGAAAAGCTTTTAAAGATTTGTTTCCAACCAATGTTATTTACATCATTATGAGTGCTCTTGCTTTTGGTTTCTTACATGTAATTACCAATATAGAAAGTATAACAGAGATGTTATTTATTATTCCTTATGGTGCATTAGGAGCATCATTTGCATACATGTATGTCAAAAAGAAAAACATTATAATTCCCATCTTTTTTCACATGATTCATAATGCAATCCTAATTACATTTTCAATAATAATTAATATATTAGTATAGGAGATAAAAATATGGAGTCTCGTGTAAAATTAAATAGAAGAAAAGCTAAAGAAGAAAGACAAGAGTTAAAGGCAAAAAAACGTTTACGTTTGAAAAAAAAATTTAAGATAATAATTTTTTTCATTATCTTCTTATGTATTGGTACCATTTTATATGCGCGCTTTTGTGAACCATTTAGGTTAGAAGTAAAAGAATATAAAGTTGATGTATCAAGTAACATAACCGATAATTACAATGGATTAAAAATCGTTCATTTTTCTGATTTACATTATGAATCAACTATTCTAGAAGATGAATTAAATAAAATTATTGATACTATCAATAATTTAAATCCAGATTTAGTAGTTTTTACTGGAGATTTGGTTGATGAGGACATAAGTCTTGATGAAAAAGAAACTGCTAGTTTAATAAAAGAATTATCTAGAATTGATAGTAATCTTGGGAAATATGCAATCTATGGCAATCATGATTTAAATATAAGTAGATTCGATAATATTATGAAAAATTCAGATTTTATGATATTAAATAATAGCTATGATTTAATATATAATCAAGATAATAATCCCATTTTAATATTTGGGTTTGATGATATGATCAATGGATCTCCTAGCTATGATACTCTTCTTGATGAAAGTCTTGTAGATATCCCTTACAAAATAGTTTTAGTCCATGAACCAGATTATATTGATGAATTTAAAAATGCTATTGGTGCCAATTTAGTATTATCTGGTCACTCTCATGGTGGCCAAGTAAAACTGCCACTAATAAGGCCTTTATTCTTGCCTATTGGATGTAAAGAATATTATGATGATTATTATGAAGTTAATGAAATTAAGTTATATATATCAAGTGGTCTGGGAACTAGTATATTAAAACTTCGTTTAAATAATATACCAAGTATCAATTTGTATCGATTAAATAAAATAAAATGAATTCATTTTATTTTTTTGTACATATCACCATATAAAAAATAATACATAAAATACCATAGAAAGGAGATTTTCTCATGTATTATCAAAGATTTAGAACGCCTTATTATAGTCCAAATAATAGATTTATTGGAGGTAGTGCTTTCTTATTACCATTTGCTGCAGGATTAGTAGCAGCACCTCTATTCTATAGACCAAGACCAATATATTATCCACCTTACTATCCACCATATCCTTATTATTAAACTAAGATTTACTTAGTTTTTTTATTGGTAGCTTTATTATTGTCGTAGTGCCTTTCCCAACTTCTGATTCATAGTTCAATGATCCTTTATGCAATTTAATAATTTCGTTACTTAAACTTACTCCAAGCCCAGTCCCCTTATCTTTAGTTGTATAAAACATGTCATACATCTTAGATAACGTTTCTTCATCCATACCAGTGCCATCATCTTTAACTTCTATAATTATTCTATTCTTTTTTATACAGGTAGTAATTTTTATATTACCACCATTTTTAATTGCTTCAACACTATTTTTTATAATATTAATCATTGCTTGTTTTAGTTTATTATAATCCCCCATAATGAATAGTTCATCATCAAATTCTTCGCATATAATATTTATATTATTATATGTGAAAAGAGATACCATAGAATCTACCACATCATTAAGAAGCATATATATATCAATCACGTCTAAATTGACTTTAATCTTTGTATATTCTAAAAAATCATCCATAATTGTTAGTGTTCTATTGATTTCTTCTTGAATAATTAAATTATATTTTTGAACTTTTTTCATATCACTATAATCCATCATATCCAAATATCCTTTACATACTGATATAGGATTTTTAATTTCATGAGTAATCTTAAACAACGAACTTCTTAATGTCTTCTCTTTTTCTAATTCTTTTAAAGAATTATTAAGATTTATTATATTTTCTCCTTTTTCTAGTAAACATATAATTAGCATAGACAAACCATAGAAAATACACAACATCAAAAACAATTTTAAAAACATATATGGTTCACTAATCGGTATATCCATAATATAATAAACTTCAAAAGATAAAATAACACCCTTTATAAAAACAAAATAGTTGATTACTCTCTCAGTTGTTATTTTCTTCTTAAGGATAAGGAAAAATAAAATATAATAAATTAAGTACTCACCTATAACTAAAAATATATTTATGTTAAATGTCAAACAATAATATGTTGCTATACCAATTATTAAAACAAACGATAATAGTTTCCTAGTTTTTACAAAACTAATTAAAAGTGGAATATTGACAAGTAAAAAATAATGTATGCATGCTCCTTCACAAAATCTAAGCATCAGATATAAAGATGTAATTAAGCAAAAAGAAAATATTATTTGTTGCTCTTTTTCTCTAATATTATTTTTATATGCTACAAAAATTAAAAAAATTGAAAGTGGAAACAAAATAAAAATAGTTGACAACACCAAATCACTTAAAAAACTCATAATATCACTTCCTGATATTAGAATATCAAATAGCTATGTCGGACTTTGTCGAAAAAAAAAGAAATATCTTCTTTTTTATCGTTTCATGTCATCAATATATTTTTTTAACTGTTTGGAATTGCTCCCCAAAATAATTTTTAGCTGATTATCTATTTCTACTATCCCCTTAGCACCAAGCTTTTGAATAGATTCCTTGTCTACTTTATCAATGTCTTTTAAAGTAACAATAAATCTTGAAAGATTATACTCCATATCTAATATGTTATCTTTGCCTCCAAGATAATCAACTAACTTATTTAATTCTAAGCCAACATCTTTTTTATTAATCTTAATAACTGCTAATAATAAGATTATTAGTATCACGCCTATAACTATATATTCCCAAATCATTCATATCACCTACTAAAATTATAATATATTTATGAGAAAAAATAAACAAATTTATCATAGATTATAATAATAGGTATTAACACGACACAAAATTAACTAAATTAGAATATCTTATATTAGAACAAATAAAGGGGTGGATTATATGACAAATGACAGCTGCTGTATGGCAGACATTTTAAGAAATATATTAACATTACAAAATAGTTGTGAAAATGTAACATCATGTTTAAATACTTGTAGTAGTCCTATACTAGGAAATATTCAAAATTGTTTATGCTACAACACAAGACCAATTACTCTATATAACTGTAGTGGTGCACTATGGCAATTTCCTTATACAATCGTAAATGGGGAAATAGTTACAGGGACATCTTCTGTCTTTAAAATAGAAAAAGTTGATGAGTGTTGTGCTACATTTAGAGTACTAGCACCAAATACTGATACTACAAGTGACCTTCCATATGTTTCAACAGATTCTTTTTTCACAATTAGTTTAGATTGTGTCTGTATTTTAAAGTGTTTACCTGATACTCTAATTACTTGTAATTAAAAAAGGGGGGAAATATTATGAATGATGAAAATTGTTCTTGTTTGAAAGATATACTATGTACTATTCTAAAGTTACAACAAAGCAGTCAAATAATTGAAGATACTACTATCAATTCTTGTAATAAACCATTTTTAGGAGATTGTCCTATAATTAATTGTTTAAATACTAGACTTGTTACACTTTATTCTTGTTGTAATGCCAATATAATAACTTTGCCTTATACACTAAATGGTGTTAATGGAGAAAGTTCAATATTTAGAATAGAAAAATTAGATGGTTGCTGTGCAACATTTAGAATACTTACATCAAATCCTGACACATCAAGTCAACAACCATATGTTGCAACTGATTCTTTCTTCACAATAAGAATAGATTGCATTGGAGCTATAAAATGTCTAGGCGATACTTTTATTAGTTGTATTTAAAAAACATCCATGGATGTTTTTTTTTATATTAATTCAATATCAATAATTTCTCTTATTGGAATAACTTTATTATCAACAGTTATAATATTATTGCCCATCTTACCCGCTATTTTAGTATCATAATTCTCATTCTTAGTTTTTATTAGAACTCTAATATTAAATATAAAAGATGGCGATGCAAATAAGTCTTGTAGTTTAACACTTGGCTTTTTTCTGTCTACGCTTACTTTCTCGCTAGAATAATATGTTTTTTTATTGTTACTTCTAATATCGCTGCCCTTATATATGTTTGGTAATTTATCTTTCATATAACACCTCTACTTTATATTATGATAATTATCATAATATTTTACATAAAAACCATAATAAATATATGGTGATTTTATGGAGAAAAAAAAAATAATTATAATTCTACTTATATTTTTTGTTGCTAGTTTATTAACAATATATAGCACCGTTATTTATATAGATGATCCTAATATTGTAGTTAAACATTCATTTTTCTACTTAATTAGTTTAGCAATCATACTAATATTATCAAAAATTAACATAAATTTTATCTATAAATATAGTTTTATAATATACATAATTCTAAATATTTTCTTATTGCTTGTCTTATTTTTGGGAAAAGAAATTAATGGATCAAGAGCATGGTTCGAGATACCTAAAATAGGTACTATTCAGCCAAGTGAATTTATGAAAATTGGTATAATTTTATTAAATGCTACCACTATAAAGAATCATAAAGGAAAAGATTTAAAACTTATCCTAAAAATATTTGTAATAACATTAATACCTAGTATTTTAACCTTTTTAGAACCCGATACTGGTGCTGTTATTATTTATTTTATAATCTCATTGGTGATATTAATGACATCAAATATTAGTAAGAAATGGTTTTATATAGGAGCCTGTTTATTAAGTATATTTATAATATCTTTCCTAGGATTATATTACTTGAAACAAGATTTGTTTATTAAGTTTTTAGGAAGTGAATTTTTTTATAGATTTGATAGAATAACAAACTGGTTAAGTAAAGAAGGAATGCAGTTAGAGAATTCTCTTATTTCTATCGGATCAACAAAAATATTTGGCAATGGCTTAAACAATATATTAATATATTTTCCTGAACCACATACTGATTTCATTTTTGCCTCTTTCATCAGCTGTTTTGGACTAATAAGCGGAATAATTTTAATATTATTAATTGTTTCATTTGATTTTACATTATTAGATTTAGCCAGTAAAAATAAAAATATTACTACAAAATATATTGTCATTGGTACAGTTAGTGCTCTTATGTATCAACAAATTCAAAATATATCAATGACTATGGGTCTCCTCCCTATAACTGGCATTACTTTACCTTTTATAAGTTCTGGTGGATCGAGTCTATTATCTTATTCTTTACTTATTGGAATTATTTTAAACACTAAAAAAAGATACAAAAGTATCTTTAATTGAGTATAAATTATTTACTAGAAATACCAGCATATTTAGAATTCTTATCAAACGCTAAGATTGCCATAAATATTGGGCTTAAGAACCATAGTCCTAATCCGAAACCTGATGATTTGCCAAATGCTGTTGCTAATTTAAAGTACCCTATTATAGTGTATACTGCAAATATAATTTGACCAACAACTGGCAATAAATTCCACAATATAACAAGTGGATTGATTCCACATATTTGGAAAAATACTACAATATTGTAAATTGGCACAATTGCTGCCCATCCTGGTTTCCCCGCTTTTTGAAATACCAACCACATACATACTATTCCAAAGACACCTACTAATAACGAGATAACAATTGTTGTAGTGCTCATTGCCAATAAACTAGCTAATAAAGCTTCATCTGATGCTGATGTGTATTGATATGATGATACGTCGTACATAACTTACCTCCTCTCCTATAATAAGTATATCACAAAAATTTCACATTTCAATTAATTATTTTCCCATCTAGACTCCATGTTTTAGCTTTGGTTATTTCAACAAGGACAATTTTACCAATATTTTCTTTAGATCCTTCTACATTCACTAACTTATTTTCTTCAGTGTAACCCATCAATTTATTTGGATCTTTTTCACTCAATCCCTCAATTAATACGCTACTTATTTTACCAATGTATTTTTTATTATTTTCATTGGCCTGTTTATTAATAATTGCATTTAATTGTTTTAGTCTTTCTTTATTTTCTTCTTGAGTTGATAACTCTTTCATATTATATGCTGGTGTGCCCACTCTTTTAGAAAATATAAAAGTATACGCAAGATCATAATTAACTTCTTCAACTAAATCTATTGTCTCTTTAAATGAATCCTCTGTCTCAGTAGGGAATCCTACTATTATATCGGTAGTAAGAGATAAATTAGGAATGTTATCTCTTAACTTTTTAACAAGATTCAGATAACTTTCTTTAGTATATCTTCTTCCCATCATTTTTAGTACTGCATTACTTCCCGATTGAACTGGCAAATGAATATGAGGCATTATATTAGAATTATTTTTGATGACATTAATCATATTATCAGTAAAATCCCAAGGATGACTTGTCATAAATCTAACTCTATCTATACCAGTATCAGAAACATCTTGTAATAAATTGCTCATATCATATTCTATATCTAAGTCTTTTCCATAAGCATTAACATTTTGCCCCAAAAGTGTAACTTCTTTATATCCTTTTTTAATTAGTTCTTTGATTTCATTAATAATATCATCTTTTGCTCTACTTCTTTGTTTTCCTCTTGTATATGGCACAATACAATATGTACAAAACTTATCGCAGCCATACATAATATTAACAAAAGCTTTGTACTTATTATTTCTAAGCGATGGCAATCCTTCTATGATATCGCCTTCCATACTATAAACCTCAACATTAAGTTCTTTTTTCAATATAGCATCATATATCACTTTGTTTATTTCATTGATGTTGTGAGTTCCAATTACAAAATCAATCCATTTATATTTTTCAATTATTTCGTTAACTACAACTTCTTCTTGGGCCATACACCCCATAATCCCAACGATCAAATCTTTGTTGCTTTGTCTAAGCCTTTTTATTCTTCCTAACATCCCAAAAGCTTTATTATGAGCATTTTCCCTAATTGAGCATGTATTTAATATAATTAGATTGCTATCATCCATTATATCCGTTTCTACATATCCCATATATTCAACGAGAGCTTTAACATTCTCACTATCATGTTCATTCATTTGGCATCCATAAGTCCTAATAAAATATTTTTTGCCTACAGAGATATTTTTATATTTCTCATCAAAAGAAAAATAATCTGTATTAATATTATTCTTAGTTCTTACTTTGGCATCTTTTAGATTAGGTAAATGCATAAATATCACTCCTCGCTTCTAATTAATTATAAATAAAAAAAATATGACTGTAAAGTCATATTTAATTATTAAAACTTTCTATATAGTTTTTAACTAGGCCATCTAATAAGTTTAATTTATTATTTAAAACTTGGTCTTTAATAACTTCATAATTATTTGCAATCATATTAATTAGTCTTGCAATATTATTGTTTAAGTCCTTTTCTAATAAGTTATCAACAATAACTTCTAGATTATTCAACTTAGAATATTTCCCATAATTTCTATTTTTAATATAATTATCATATAGATGTCTAAATGATACTAGATCAATATTATTAAATCTTTCATCTTCAAGTATTTTAACTGAAATAGTTATATAATTTGAATTAATTGATTTATCTAAGATTGTCTCGCCATTTTTATTAACTATATTAGGCATGAAATCATTATTTTTAAGTATCTGATTAACAATTGGTAACACATCTAAATAATTCTTAGTTACAAGTGCATGCGCAAATGTATTACCATCTTTATTTTGATTGTTAACATTCCAATCTTTTGACTTCATATATTTTGATACAAGATCATACCAATTCCTAAATAGCATATTTGCAAGTACATCATCATTATTACTATCTTTCGTATTAATATCAATAATACCTTTAGATAAAATTTTATCTACCAACTCTTTATATCCAGACTTAATAAATTCAAATATCAGGAGCGGATCTTCTTTACACGCTTCAATTGCTTGTTTTTCTTCATAAAACATAAATTTCGACACACCTCTTCTTCACGTGACAAGTTAATATTTTACCAAAGAAGAATATATTTGTCAAATTTTAGGTTAAAATTTATTAAAAAAGCAACGAATTGTTGCTCTAGAAATTCTTATTTTTTAAGAAGCTTGGTATATCTATTTCCGTTGGTTCATCAAAGTCACCATCATCGCCATCATCTTCATCATCAAACTCTTCATTAACTTCTATTTTCTTTTTATTTGTCTCTAAGGTATTAGCATTATATAATGGTTTGGCCTTTTTATCAAATCCTGTTGCAATTACTGTGACAATTACTTCATCAGTAAGATTCTCATTAATAACTGAACCAAATATTGTATTAATATCAGTATTTGCTGCTGCTCTTACAACTTCCGCTGCCTGCTCTGCTTCAAATAAAGATAAGTTAGTTCCACCAGTAATATTAATAATTGCATCTGTTGCCCCAACTATTGATGTCTCTAAAAGCGGACTAGATACTGCTTGTTTAGCAGCCTCAATTGCTCTATCTTCGCCCATTCCTATACCAATACCAATGATTGCATTACCTGATTTTTCCATAACTGTTCTTATATCTGCAAAATCTAGGTTGACAAGTCCAACTACTGCAATTAAATCTGAAATAGATTGAACTCCTCTTAATAGAACATTATCTACTTCTTTAAATGCATCAAGCATCGGAGTTGTTTTATCAATAATTTCTCTTAATCTATCATTTGGAATCACAATAAGCGTATCTACATGTTTTTTTAATTCATCCAGTCCTGTCATGGCATTATCCATTCTTCTTCTACCTTCAAACGAGAATGGTCTTGTTACGATTGCCACTGTAAGGGCCCCAATATTTTGTGCTATCTCAGCAACAATTGGTGCAGCACCGGTTCCTGTTCCACCACCCATACCACAAGTTATAAACACCATATCAGCACCATTTAAAGCAGCTTCAATATCTTTCTTTGACTCAAGTGCCGCTTCTCTACCTACTTCTGGATTAGCGCCTGCACCAAGGCCTTCAGTTAAAGTGCTGCCAAGCTGAATCTTTTTATCTGCTTTTGACGTATTTAATACTTGCAAATCAGTGTTAGCAACAATAAATTCAACGCCTCTAACACCCGCATCAATCATGCGATTAACGGCATTACCACCGCCACCGCCAATTCCTATAACTTTAATTTTTGCTAATTGGTCCATCATCGATAAATCAAACATATCTTCTTCTCCTTACTCAAATAATCGATCAAATATTTTACTTAGCATGCTCGATACACCAGCCTTTTTACGAGGAGATGTCATCTCTTCTACCTGAGTATCGTTAAGCATTGTATAATTTTTCTCTCTACTATCTAATTTTTCATCTAAATATTTAGATACCCCATAACTACTAGAATATATATTACTTCTAATTCCTAGTATATTTAAATTCAGAATTGTTGTATCCCTAACAAAGATGTCATCTACTAAGATGCCCATACCCATCATATCAGTAATACCACCTGTAATTATTATATAACCAATCTGTTTATTTGTTAAGTCATTTATGCGTCTTTTAATAGTTTTTAATATCTCATTCATTCTAGCTTCTATAATTTCCGCAAGTTCATATTGGTTAATTTCTATTTTAACATTAAATTTATTAGATAATCTATATATTTCTTCTTTATCTGCATATTTTCTACTTGCAACCGCAAATGTTTTCTTGATCTTATCTATTTCTTTATTACTAATTTTATGAACAAAAGAAATATCATTATCTATTTTATCAGATCCTATGTCAAGAATTTGATTTTTAACCATTACACCCTTATTAAATATAGATACGTCAGTAGTTTCACTACCGATATTGACCATTACAACAACATTTCTATCCAAATCATCATTTTTTACTGCATAGTAATCTCCAATTGATGAAAAAGTTGCATCTACTACTTCAACATTTATTGCTTCAAATACTTTAACTATTGACACTAAGTTCTTTCTTGGTACTGTTGCAACAACTACTTTTACTTTTAAGTCCTTCCCATACATACCAATAGGATTTTTAATGTTTTTAGTAGAATCAAGGGTATATTCAACCGGTGTTACTGTGATTACTTCTACTCCCTTTTCCTTACTACCCTTAACTGCATCCTGCAAACATGCATAAACATCATCTCCAGTAACAGTTTCATCAACACTTTTAATTATAGTACTGCCTGTTAGTATTTCAAATTCTCTATTATTTGATGGTACTGTTGCTACCACTTTATCAATTTTAGTACCTAACTTAGTTTCCAATTCTTTTAAACACTTCTTAATAGAGGCTGAGGCTAATGGAACATCTGTTATAAGACCCTTTTTGATACCAGAACTGCCAACAGAGGCTGAGGCAAGAACATTAAACTTACCCTTATGCTTTTCAATAGTAACAATTTTAATGGCATCTGAGCCTATATCTACTCCTGTATAAATCTTTCTCATATTATCCCTCATACTCTTAAATAAATTATACAATAAACTACTGTAAAAAACAAATAAAAAAGATAACTCATGTTATCTTTATAAATCAAATCAAAAATTTTCCAACAAATCTTTTATCTCTTGTGCCTCATCATCACTCATATTTTCTTTCTTTAATTCTTTATCAAACCACTCAGGGGTTACTGATGTTGGAATCTTCTTATCATCTTTAGTTATCTTATTTTTCATTTTGCTGTGTTCTTTCTCGCAAAGATTCATAGCATCCTCAACTGTTTCTATTCCAAGTCTTTTCCAATGCCCTGCAATAGTATCAATATAAGTTTTATTTAGTTTCTGATTATTTATCTTTAAAACATAGTCAATAAGGACATTTACAACGCCTGGATATAGTTTTTGATCAACTAATAAATCTTCTATTATTTTTAAATCCCTAGTCGTAACTTTACCATCTTTGTATTTGCTTTTTAGAAATGCATGCGGATTGACATTTTCAAATACATAAATCATCTTTGATCTTCTTGATGAATCTCCCACTGTTTTTCTTAGATATTCTGGTTGTTTTTTATATATTAATTTTGGTAAATTACCTTCGTTTTCAAATTGATAATAATTACGGGAGTTCTTTCTTAGCAGATCTTTATCAATTAATCCTCTATTATTAATTGATGCAAGAATAATATTTTTCATATTTAAAACATCAATATTATATACGAAAGAAAGTTTAGATATTAAATCTTTTACCTCTTTTGTTAACCATTTATCATTTAATATTTTACTATTAGTACTAGATAGCAATAAATCAAAATCAAACTCTTTTTCTAATAAAATATCATTAGTATTTGTGCCTAGTAAGTCTTTATTAACAATCAGTCCTTTTGATGAATCTATTGAAAATACTTCATCTATCTTATGAGTAATGTTGTCATACTCTTTTAAATCGATACGAGGGCTTCTATATCTTGATACTAACATATCATATTCATTTTTCCCTAGGTTATTATATAACAAAATATTTAAAACAGGATGATTTAAAAAATCTATTGCCGGAAGTGGTGCATATATTAAATATATGTAATTATTAAGATCATCTTTCTTGTAATAAGTCTCAATTAAACCAACAGCTTCTAATTTCTCTTTAGCAATATCAATGTCCCCAAGGGAAGTTTTCATAAGTGATATCAGATGTTGATGATTAAGGCAATCATAAAAAGTATCACTTGAAAGTGTAAAATATAAAGAAGTTGCATCACAACCAATAATAGGCTGATACAAATTCATGATTATTTCTTTATCATATTCAGTAATAATAGATTTTTTTACAACTTTATATTTATCTGCTGGTACTAACATAATATCACCTAAGATTAGTATAGCATTTATATCATTTTATTTACAAGAAAAAGGGACTAATTTATTGTAGCAACTTAATGCTATTAATAATTAATCCACTTAATACACCTATAAAATAAATAATTAATACTATTTTGATATTATCTTTAATATTTTTATTTTGTTTAAATAACACTACAAGTGCAACTCCACTACTAGTTAATAATCCCGCAATCATTGATCCAAATGATAATACTTGATTTAAATATAGTTCCGTAATCGCTACACTAGCACCACAATTTGGAATTAATCCAATCAAACTTGAAATAAATGGAGAAAAGAAACTATCGTGTAAAAATATTTTACTTATTAAATCAGAACCATAATAATCAAAAATAATGTTGATTATAAAAGTAATTACCAATATAAATAAATATGTATTTATTGTATGAATAATAACTGATTTTATTAAGTTATTATCACAATGGCAATGTTCTTTATCACATATCTCATAACTTGGTTTATCTTTTTCCTTGCGATAAATTAAATCAATTATAAATCCTGATACCATTCCAATAATTAATTTTATTAATAATATCTTAATAATTGTTTCAATTGGGGCTTTTTCTGCCAACAATATTGGTAACATTTCATCACTAGTAGACAGATAAATAGCAATTAACGTTCCTAATGAAATTATCCTTGTAACATATAGATTAGTTGCCATTACAGAAAAACCACATTGTGGTAATAATCCCAGTAACGATCCTAAAAATGGTCCATATTGGCCAGATTTACTAATTATCTTTTTGCTTTTACTTGATAGTTTATGCTCAATTAGTTCAATAATTAAAAAAGCAACAAATAAAAATGGTAATAGCAATATACTATCTATAAATGTGTCTTTAATAATCTCTAACATATTTATCCCCTCTTTGCAACAGAATTATAGCATCACATATTATTTAATGTCAATAAATAAAAGACTCAATTAATAATTTAACTGAGTCTTTATAATTCTTATCAATAAATAAAAATTAGTTAACTGCTGCTTTAAGTGCAGTTCCAGCTTTGAAAGTAACTGCTTTTCTTGCGGGAATTTTAACAGTTGCTCCTGTTTGAGGATTACGTCCTTCTCTAGCAGCTCTCTTTGAAACAGCGAATGTTCCGAAACCAACTAGTGGAACTTTTTCCCCTTTCTTTAATGCTCCTTCAATTGCTTCTAAAGTAGCATCTAGAGCACGTCCTGCATCAGCTTTAGTTAATCCAGCTTTAGCAGCAATAGCTTCTATTAATTCTGACTTCTTCATTTAAAATACCTCCTATAAATTTTCAAGCATATTCTTTTCATAGTATGCTTACATATATAAGATATCACGAATAAAATCTAAAAGCAACGATTTTTTTGAAAAAAAGTTCATTTTCCCTTTAATTTATAAGGAAAACAAACTTTTTTTGTCAAACTCATTATTTACAAGTATACCCATCCGCTACCATAGATTCTTCAAAAGATTCTAAAGTTGTTTCTTCTGTATATTGAAATTCAGAATTATCATTTGCTTCAATATTTTTAGATATAGCAACCATATCTCCTTCATAATTTACAATTATATCACTTTCTTTTTGCTCTGTTGCAACTGTGAAACCATATCCTTCAAGTACTGATTTTGACATTCCAATATAAAAATACATCATAGTAGCGGTTTCGCTATCTACAAAACTCATCACAGTATGCCCCTTAAAATAAATAAGTTTATCTCCTTTAAAGGTCGTAGTAATTGTCTCAGCTGTCTTGATATCATCTTCTGTAGAAGTTTTAGTACAGGTAATATTTTTGCTACTTGATAATATTCCTCCCCCACCAGTAGTAGAACCACAACCAGTTATAAATAAGCAAGCAAAAGCAACTAACAAAACTAAATATTTTTTCATAAATCCTCCTCTATAATATTTATTCACTATACTTAGTGCTAATTATATTATAACTTAAATATATTATTTAGACAAATCTAAAATTAGAATAAAAATATCACATAAGTGATATTTTTCTATATTACAATTGCTATTAGTTTATTAGATCCTTTATTTACGGTTTTGCATAGCGTTTGTTGCAATTTATATTTAATATTTTCTGGCATCATAGATATCTTAGACTGAATTCCCTCTTGAACTATCACATCTAGACTTCTTCCAAATATTTCTGACTTCCAAATATTTGCAGGATTTACTTCATGATCTTTCATAAGATAACTAATTAATTCTTTACTCTGCATTTCACTTCCAATAATTGGTTCAAAAGTTGACTCAACATCTACTTTAATCATATGTATAGAAGGTGCTACTGCTTTTAGTTTAATACCATACCTAGAACCTTGTTTAGTAATCTCTGGAGTATCGAGTTTCATATCAGCAAGTGTTGGATTTGCAACTCCATATCCCGTAGTCTTAACCATTTGTAAGGCAATTTTAATCTGATCATATTCTTTTTTAGACTCATTATAATTTTGAAATAATCCAAGTAACTGAGCCTTATTTGAAACATCTATTCCAATCATTTCATTTAATACTGTGCTAAATAAATCTTTAGGGGCATCAAGTGTAATAATAACTTCTCCTGTTGCAGGATCTACTTGAGATAAATAAGCTTTTTCAATGAATGTTGAATCATTAAAATGACTAGTAATCGAATTTATATCTCTAAGCTTATCTATTTCAACAACGCTTTCTTTCATCTTTTCAATATATTCACACTTTACATAATGATTAGGACTAAGTATTCCAATCCATTCTGGCATATTAACCTTAACTTCCATAACGGGAAATTCATACAATGCTTCTCTTAAAATATTAGTAATATCTTTATCTGTCATATTCTCTACATTAATTGGTAATACTGGAACCATATATTTATCCTTTAAGTCTCTTGCTAACTCTTCAGTTTCAGGATGATTAGGATGAGATGTATTTAATACAACTATGAATGGCTTATTTATCTCAGTAAGTTCTCCAACAATTCTTTCTTCGACTTGAGTATATTCTCCTCTTTCAAACTCTCCAAATGAACCATCAGATGTTATAATAATTCCAATCGTTGAATGGTCTTTAATTACTTTCTCAGTACCTATTTCTGCAGCTTCTACAAAAGGTATTTCTTCATCATACCAAGGCGTATGAATCATTCTAGGGCCATTTTCATCTTCATATCCTTTAGCACTATCAATAACATAGCCAACACAATCAACAAGTCTCATATTGCAAGTAAAATCATCTATTTTTACCTTAGCAACATTATTTGGTACAAACTTAGGCTCCATAGTCATTATTGTTTTACCTCCTGCTGATTGAGGTATTTCATCAAGCGCACGTTTTCTTTCATATTCATCTTCAATATTAGGTATTATTAAATTTTCAACAACTTTTTTAATAAATGTGCTTTTTCCAGTTCTAACAGCCCCAACAACACCTAAATATATATCTCCACCAGTCCTTTTGGCAATTGATGCTATAATTTCCTCTTTTCTCATTTAACTTCCTCTCTTTCATTAAAAGATTATTCTAAATGCTTCTCATATATGAAAAAAAACACAAAATTTAACTATTTTGTGTTTTAATTTTTACCATTTTGTCTAAATCTTTCCTTATCATCAAGAACCTTTTTTCTCAATCTTATAGCATCTGGTGTTACTTCTACATATTCATCATCTGAAATAAACTCCAATGCTTCTTCTAAAGAAAACTTCTTTGGTGGAATAAGTGTAAGAGCTTCATCAGTTCCTGATGCCCTTGTATTTGTAAGATGTTTATTCTTACAAGGATTAACATTTAAGTCATTATCACGATTACATATTCCAATAATCATCCCTTTATATATTTCAACTGAAGGTCCAACAATCATGGTACCTCTATCGCTTAAATTATATAGTGAATATGCCATAGTAGGACCATCTTCCATTGATACTAATACTCCATTTTTACGAGTATTAATATCACCAGCATATGGTTTATAAGAGTCAAATGCTCTTACCATAATACCTTCTCCTTTGGTATTAGTAATAAAGTTTGATCTATAACCAATAAGTGTTCTTGTTGGTGCATTGAATTTAAGTTCAGCATAATTATCACTATTTTCTATTGATACAAGTATACCTTTTCTCTCACTGATGTCTTGAATAACTGTACCAGAATATTCATTAGGACAACTTATAAATACATTTTCAAATGGTTCTTCTTTGATACCATTTTCATGTCTATACAATACTTGTGGTTTAGATACCATAAGTTCATATCCTTCACGACGCATTTTCTCAATTAAAATTGATAAATGTAGTTCTCCTCTACCTGATACTTTAAAGCCGTCGGCAACATTCAATTCTTCTATTTCAAGTCCAACGTTAGTTTCAAGTTCTTTTAATAGTCTTTCTTTTAGATGTCGATTAGTTAAGAACTTACCACTTCTACCTGCAAAAGGCGATGTATTTACTAAAAAGTTCATCGACATTGTAGGTTTATCTA
The DNA here is from genome assembly GCA_035392025.1 of Bacilli bacterium. Taxonomy (GTDB): domain Bacteria; phylum Bacillota_I; class Bacilli_A; order RF39; family UBA660; genus DAOPMC01. The sequence continues at coordinate 9,950 of DAOPMC010000007.1, read as the reverse complement.
TTTCAATTGGTTCAAGTGGACAAATATTATTAATATCGCAAATTGTATCGCCTATTGAAATATTAGGTACTTGAACAATTACTATATCTCCATAATAAGCCTCTTTTACTTCTTTTTTCTTAATACCATCATTTACATAAACTTTGCCAACTCTAGCTTGATAAATACTGCCATCATTTCTAGAAATTGAAACCATTTCTCCACTTTTAATAATTCCCTTATTAACTCTTCCAACTCCAAGCCTACCTAAATAATCATCATATTCTAGATTAGTTACTTGTAATTGTAAAGGATCAGTCATACTGCCGTTAAACGGTTCAACTTGCTTAATAATAGTTTCAAATAATGGCATTATATCGTTATTATTATCATCTGGTTCATACTTTGCAATCCCAGTTTTAGCAACCCCATAAAGAATTGGAAAATCTAGTTGCTCATCTGTTGCATTAAGCTCACAAAATAAATCAAATGTCATATTAACAACTTCATCAATTCTTGCATCCTTTTTATCTATTTTATTAATAAATAAAATAGGATTAATATGTTGTTTTAGTGCCTGCTCCAATACAAATCTAGTTTGTGGCATAGGGCCTTCTTTAGCATCAACCAAAAGAATTACAGTATCAACTGTTTTTATAATTCTCTCTACTTCTCCTCCAAAATCAGCATGCCCTGGAGTATCTACTATATTAATTTTATAATCTTTATAACGGACAGAACAATTCTTAGAATAAATTGTTATTCCTCTTTCTTTTTCCAAATCATTAGAATCCATTACACAGTCATTAACAATTTCGTTTTCTCTAAATGCCCCGCCTTGTTCCAAAAGTGCATCAACTAAAGTTGATTTTCCAACATCGACATGGGCAACAACTGCAATATTTATTATTTTATCCATACTATCCCTCTTTTTTTGACTTACTAATAATACACCAAATTAATAAAAATTACAATAAAAATTTAAAAGAAAAGAACACTAATCTTAAATTAATGTTCCTTATTAGAGGAGTTTAAGTCTTGTTATGAATTTATTTAATCTATCATATATCACCTCCATTGATTTAAGTATAGAAAACAAATATGATAATTTAGTGTAATAAAAATGAAAACTAAGGTTTTAAAAAAAAATTGTCAATTAAAACATTATAGTGTATTATAAAAATGGTGATTGATGTGAAGAAAGTAAAATATATTGCACGTGTTTTAACAGGTGTAAGATTCAAAAAAATGTTTGCTGTTATGAATGAAATTCATAATCGAACGGGTAAAAGTAAATTTATTATGTTCTTTGACATTCCAATTTGTATGCTTAGATATGGTGCTGGATACTATGATTATCAAGCTTTAGGTTTTGATAAATTAAACCATCGTCAAAGAAAAACTTATTTAACTAGATTTAAGAGCAAAAAGCTTGTTATGAAATGTAATGACAAAAACTACTCATATATATTCAATAATAAAGTAGAGTTTAATAAAAGATTTGCTGATTATCTAGGAAGAGAATGTTTGGCAACTGAAGCCCTATCATTTGATGATTTTAAAAAATTTATAAAAGGCAAAGAATATATCTTTGCTAAACCAAAAGATGGTGATAGTGGCAAGGGTATCAAAAAGTTAAGCGAAAAAGACTTCAAAAGTTCAAAAGATTTTTATGAATTTATAATTAATAAAGATAACAAAATTGATGTGATTGAAGAGGTTATCATTCAAAACAAAGATATGAATAAAATATATCCTCTTGCTGTTAATTCTCTTAGAGTTGCTACTCTTGTATATAATAATAAGGTTAATATTTTATATGCAATCGCCAAATTTGGTGCCAATGGTGATTATGCAGATAATATGGATCGTGGTGGTTTGTGTTGCCCAGTTGATTTAAAAACTGGTAAAATTATATATCCCGCTCACTCTCCAAAATTCACTCCATTATATTCTCATCCTTATTCAAAGATAAAATTTGTTGGATTTAAGATACCTCATTTTAAAAAAGTGTTACAGTTGGCAACTAAACTAGCGACTGTTGTTGATGAAGTAAAATATGTTGGTTGGGATATATATATTGGTCCGAAAGGTCCAGGAGTAATTGAAGGCAATGATTATCCAGGATATGATTTTGGACAACTTCTAATTCATACTAAAACTGGCATTGGTATATTGCCACAAATTAATAAGATTTTTGATAATAATAAAAAAGACAGAATATAATGAAAAGCTATAAAGAAATTTCTTTATAGCTTTTTTAGTTTTCTACCTTATTAACTATATATTTATTAACAAAGTCCTCATATGTTTTTTCTTCCAAAGAAAGATCAAGCTTTTTAAGTTTATCATCAGGAACAATCTTTTTTAAAAAATATTCCAATAATTCTGGATTTCTAATTAATATTGGTCCCAAAATATATGTTCCATAAAAATTATTATTAATATATCCTCTATTATCAAAATCTAAATTTTTGCTATCAATAATTTTCCCAATATGGTTTTCAAAACCTAACACTTTGGATGAGACTAACGAACAATTACAATATACATCCGCCATAATTCTTTCTTGCTCAACAATAGAAAAATCAAATATATTTAAGCATGTATATGCTTTATCATTAGTTTTTATGATTTTGCCAAACAATTCAAGTGAATTCCCCGTTACCAAAAATAATTTCCCATCGTTTATTGCTTCTTTTATATCATCTTTATACTTCATTATATCATCCAATACTATTCTTTGATTTTTTTCAGTGCCTGATCCTATATATATAAAGTCATAACTTAGAAAATCAATATCATCACCTATTGTCAGGTAATCAATATTTACTTCTTCTTCTAATGACTTAAGAGAATAGCTTAATGCCTTTACATTGCCACTTTCACCATATAAGTTGAGGATATCATAATACAAATATGCTATTTTTACCATATCTTGCCTCCTTTAGATACTATCTCTTTCTTGAATTTTTTCTCTAAGTCAAAATAGAACAAACAATAAATTTTTGTCTTAGTCTCCTTTATCAAGAAATCAATAATTTCATGATAATCTTCACAAATAATTACCCTACTAGGATCTATCCCACCATACTTTAGCCTTAATAACAAATTTAATGCAAATGGGCCCACTAAAATTATTTTTTCTATTGATTTATTATTCAATTTTTCAAAATCAATATCATATAACCACGATAAATCTTTTTTACTATATCTACCACTTACATTTAGAAATCCAAGTGCAATTGTCTTTTTACTATTATTGCCCACCACATAATCAATAGACTGATTGTAAGATATTGGTGTCTCATTTTTGCTAAGCAAAATCTCACCATTAATCTTATCATATTCAAAATTAGTAGTACGCTTAAAATCTAAATTCATATTATTAATATGCTCTACTACATTTTTAACTGCAATTTTACTATCTACCGCCACAGTATAGCATGCTAATATATTATATATATTATATATTGCTGAATTTTTTAATTTTATTTTGTCATTACCTATCATATAATTATTAATATCTATCATAGAAGCTTCATATTTAATCTTAGGCCTTTTAAAATCACAATGATTGCATTCATAATTTCCCAAATTACCATAATGGAAATATTTAAATTCTAGTTTTCTATTACAAATAGGACAATATGCTGTATCTAAAACACTAGATGTGTCTTTTAAAGATAATAAAGTTTTCTTTAATCCAAAAAATAGTATTTTATTTTTTTTGTTCAAACTAAACATCATTGTTGTTGGATCATCGCCATTTAAAACTAGACAAGTTTCTTCTTTAATGTAATCATTAATCTCTTTGAATACTAAATCATAATGCCCATTTCTTGCTAGTTGATCACGAGACAAATTTGTGATAATTAGATATGTAGGTTTAATATATTGAAGTGCATATTTAATGCTTCTTTCATCTATCTCTAAAACCACTGCATCTGCTTTAATTTGACCATTTATACGACTATTGGCAATAAGAGTGCTTATTACTCCAAAGATTAAATTCGATCCTTTTTCGTTATTAGCAACTACCATACCATCTTTACGATATATTTCTGACAACATATGAGATACACTGCTTTTACCAGTTGTACCAGTAACAAATATAGCCTTTTCTGGTAACTTAAAATAAGATAAAATATGTTTATTAATACGATAGGCCGCCTTTCCAGGAAAGGAGCTTCCTTTTCCAAACATCGTCAGAAAAAATTGAATTATTTTGCAAATAAAAATAATAAATATATTCATAATTAGTCACCTTCATTAATATTTCTATAAATAATTGTAGCACACATAACTTAAAATATAAAGTTCTTATAAAATAAAAAAAGACTATAACATATTGTCTAAGTCTTTAGAAACATTATCCTCCAAAATAGTATTAATAATTTTATTTTCCTTTTCTTCTGATACATCCTTACCAGTCATTTTGCTTATTTCTCTAACTACCTCTCTTAATGTCTTTTCATCTTTCATATTTCCTTTTTGTACTTTTTCGGCAAGTGACATAATGGTATCCTTATCAACATTTGTTTTATTCTCTACCTTTTTAAAAAAAGAATCATTTAGTTTAAACATAAAACCTCCTACTATAAAATATGTAGGAGGTTTGTTTTTGTGATATTTATCTACGATTCTTAAACTCTAAAATAATAGGTGTCCCTTCTAAATCAAAGTTTTCTCTTATCTTATTTTCTAAATATCTCTCATATGAGAAATGAACCAGTTTCTTGTCATTAACATTAAACGTAAATTTAGGAGGTTTTTTGCCGGATTGATGTGTAAAATAAATCTTTAATCTTTTACTTTTATAAGTAGGTGCAGGATTTAAATCATAGGCATTGATAATAACATCATTTAAAATACTTGATTTAATTTCTTTTTTAATATTCTCTCCTACTTTTAACACCTCAGGCATAAGAGTATGAACTCTTTTTTTAGTCAGAGCTGATAAAAACACAATTGGGGCATAAGAAATAAACTGAAACTCCTGTCTTATTTTTTTAGTAAATTCTTTTAAGTCTTCTTCTTTGTCATCTACTGTATCCCATTTATTAACAACTAGGATAATCCCCTTGCCTTTTTCTATTGCATAACCAGCAATGTGTTTATCATGTTCAATGATACCTTCTTCTCTATTTAAAACCAATAGACAAATATCTGATCGATCTATTGCCTTAAGTGATCTAAGCAAACTATATTTTTCAACTGATTCATATACTTTACCTTTTTTTCTCATTCCTGCAGTGTCAATTAATAAATAATTTTCTTTATTATAAGTAAATGGTGTGTCAACCGCATCCCTAGTAGTACCGGATACATCACTTACTATAACTCTCTCTTCATTTAAAAGAGCATTTACTAGACTACTTTTCCCAACATTAGGGCGACCAATTACTGCTATTTTTAAAATATCATCATCTTTTGATTCTTCTAATTTGTTAAAGCCTGAAACAATTTTCTCCAACAAGTCAATAATTCCAACATTATGTTCACCACTAATACTCACATAATCTTCAAATCCTAACTCATAAAAATCATATATGTGATCTTCACTTTGTTTATTGTCTACTTTATTAATTGCCACTATTACTGGTTTATCATATCGTCTTAACATTTCTCTAACAACATAATCATTTTTAGTTAATCCTTCTTTGCCATCAACAATAAAAATAATCTTGTCAGCTTCATCTATCGCTAGTTCTACTTGTACTTTAATCTCATCATTAAATACATCTTGTGAAATATCTATTCCACCAGTATCAATTAAATTAAACTTATAATTCTTATAACTGACTTCACCATAAATTCTATCCCTAGTAATTCCTGAAACATCATCTATAATAGAAACTCTTTCTCCAATTAAACGATTAAATACTGTTGATTTACCAACATTAGGACGACCAACAATACAAACAATAGGTAACTTCATAATACCACCTCACATCAATTATATCTTAAACTTATTTTTATTACAAATAAAAAGACTTGAATAGTCTAATTTACTTTTTTAGCATGCTTTAATATACTTTCTAATTCATCACCATATACATATTCACAAAATTCACTTAAATAGATCAATTTATGATTATCTATCGTATCAATATTTACATAATAATATTCATCTAAATATAATTTATCTACATCCATTATTAAAAAATAATCGCTCATTTTTAGATATATTTCAACATTATCATATATTAATATTTTTAAATCTATCATATCATTAAATAATTCTAATTCTTCAATATTTTCAACTTCAATAATTAAACCAAATTTTTTATTTTCATATATTCTCGCTAAATATAAACCAGATTTAATATCTATTTTTTTCTTTTTTAAAAGAACTATCAATTTTTTTAAATATATCTCTAGTTCTTTCTTATCCTTAATATCTATTAAATTATCTTTTATATAAAAAATTATAGTTTCATCTTTATAGATAATCTTCACATATAACACCTAATCTATTATATGTATTTTACTTCATTGTGTTTTATATAATTTCATCTATCTTAGGATTTAATTCTTTGTCAATAACCTTTAGTACTACATCTTTTCCCTCTTTAGTTACATTTGAGAAAAAGACCACATTATCTCCTACTTCTAAGTCAAGTGTTGCAAGAATTACTTTAGAATTAGATGCTCTTTTATTATTAGATACCTTATCTAATTTTGTGGCCACTATCGTAACTGGAATTTTATAATACTTTAAAAATTTATACATAAGTGTATCATCTTCAGTCGGCTTAATTCTAAAATCAACTAACATGAAGACTCTTTTTAAATTTTCTCTATGCTCTAAATAATCTTCAATCATAAGACCAAATTTTTGTCTTGTCTCTTTTGATGTTTCAGCATAGCCATATCCAGGAACATCAACAAAATAAAAGTCATTGTTGAAAAGATAAAAATTTAATGTTTGAGTTTTACCTGGGTTGCTAGACACATAAGCTAAATTCTTACGATTTGCAATTGTATTAATAAAACTACTTTTCCCAACATTACTTCTACCAACTAGCAAAAACTCCGGCTTGTTATCATTTGGATATTGGCTTCTTCTAACTGCACTTATTACTATATCTGCCTTCTCTATTCTCACTTACTATCACCACTTTTTTCATTATAATCTATACACAAGTCTTCAAGTTCTTCAAGAAGGGCAAATGCTTCATCAAATGACTTAACCCTAGCACCTGATGCATATTTATGTCCCCCACCATTATATTTTTCGGCTATTTTATTTATGATGGGTCCTTTCGACCTAATAGACACCCTAACACATTCATTTTTTATATCCTCAGCCATTGATAACCATACCAATACTCCCTCTATAAAATTAAAATTATTAATCATATTCCCAGATGATGCTGAATCTATTTCATACTGTGAAATAATGTCATTAGTAATTTTAACATACATTAAGCCACAGTCTTTATAAATCATATTCTGTGCCATATATCCTTGAAATTTAACTTCATTTAAATGTTTAGTATACATACTTTCATAAATTTTGTTGATATCCAAATCATAATTTTCAATCAAATCTGCAACCACTCTAAATGTTTCTGGTTTTGCATTATTAAACATAAAACGTTCTGTATCACCTGCAATTCCAATAAATAATATCCTAGCAATATCACTATTTATTTTAAGTTTAGTATTATTAACAAGATCAACTATCATTTCAGCAGTTGAAGATTTAGTTTCATCAATTAATTCAATATCACAAATCTTTTCAATGAAAGGATGATGATCAATTTTAACTGAATCTTTATAATTTGTTATTTCTCCCATATCAGCACGTTTACGATCAGGTGTATCTAAAAGAATAAGCAATACATCTTCTAATTTATCATAATCAACCTTTTTATCAAGAAAACCAATATAGTTAAATTTAACACTACTAGTTCCCACTGTATAAACACACTTATCAGGAAAATTATACTTTATTATTTCTCTTAGCCCAATTTGACTACTTATTGCATCAGGGTCTCCACCAATATGCCGTGCTATCACAATATTTTTATACTCTTTAATCTTTTTATAAATTTTTTTATACATAATTCTTTCCAATCTATTTACTTATTAATTCTAATGTATCCATCGCAATCATTAGTTCCTCATCTGTTGGTACTAAATATACCTTAACTTTAGAGTCTTCTCTACTAATTTCTGTAAGTTTACCGCGAACATCATTTTTAGCATCATCAATATAGATTCCTAAGCAGGCAAGTTTATCAACGATTGCTTTTCTAACACCAATTCCATTTTCACCAATTCCTGCTGTAAAACATAATACATCACATCCACCAAGTTCAACAAAGTATTTAGCAATGTATGAAACAACTGAATTAATAAACATATTTTGAGTTAATATACAACGCTCATCTCCATCAGCAACGCCGGATTCAATATCTCTATTGTCACTACTTCTACCACTTATTCCTAAGAAACCAGAATTTTTATTTAATACAGATTCTACTTCTTCGATAGTCATATTTCTAGCTTTCATAATGTATGGAATAATAGATGCATCAATGTCTCCTGCTCTTGTTCCCATCACAATTCCAGCAAGTGGTGTAAAGCCCATTGATGTATCAATACACTTACCATCTTTTATAGCAGCCAAACTACTACCATTGCCTAAATGACAATTGATAATTTTTAAATGATCATTATTTAGTACTTCACTAATTGTTTTAGTAATGAACCTATGGCTTGTACCATGAAAGCCATAACGTCTAACGTTGTTTTCTTGATACCATTCGTAAGGAACTGCATAAATATAGTTTTCTACTGGTATGCTTTGATGAAATGCTGTATCAAATACTGCTACCATAGGAGTATTAGGAAGAGCTTCCTTAAAAGCATTAATTCCAAGAATATTAGCAGGATTGTGAAGTGGTGCAAGAGGACTAAATCTTTTTAATCCTTCTATTACTGCATCATCAATTATAACAGACTCAGTATAATCATCCCCACCTTGTACTGCTCTATGTCCTACACCATCTATTTCTTCTAGACTATTAACAACCTTTAATTCTACCAACTTTTTTAACAAAATGTTAGCAGCATCCGTGTGAGTCTCTAATGGCACTTCTTCTACTAATTTTTCACCTTTATATTTAATTACATATCTAGATCCTGCTATTCCAATTCTCTCAAACAGGCCTGATATTAAAACATCTTTAGTATCCATTTCAAATAATGTAAATTTTAATGAACTACTACCGGCATTAACTGATATTATTTTCATATTTTCTCCCTCTTTCTAGACATATTATACAACAAATATTTGAAAATAAAAAGATAAATGCTTATCTTCTTATTAATCTTCTACCTAAATCATACCAATTGTTTGCTCGTTCTACTTCTAAACTTTTTAATACACTATCGCTAATATTCCTATTATGATAAGCATCAAATAAATATTTAGTTGGAATATGGGATTGTAAATGATGCAGCCTATCATCAATTTGAATATCTGCTCTAAATATATCTTTTGTGTTAGTAAGAATCATCTTTTCTAAGTCAATAAATGGTAATTCTCTTCTTAAAAAATGATATTTATGGGCAAAAAAATCTCCTGATTCTTCCATTAAAAATGATATAATACATGCACTGCATAACCTAATATCATATAATTCATTCAATTCTTTTAATACTTCTCTTGCTCCTGGTTTTAACTTAGCATATTGATATGAATCATGTCTTGCAAAATATTTATAAAAATCACTTCTTAATGCTTCATCAAGTATCGCTTCTTCTTCAATAAAATAATTTGTAAAATCATCAAGTTCATAAGAAGTGCCCAAAAATTTATTTAAAAGTGGCAAAAAACCGGTTTCACATACTACTTCATCTACATCAAGCAAAATTATCTTTTTATTTTCCATATTATACTCGTATAATCTAATTATGGTCTAAATGACCTATATTAGACCCCTTTCTTATATATT
>DAOPMC010000006.1:0-38462 GCA_035392025.1 Bacilli bacterium | reverse complement strand
GTGAGACATTTTCTAAAGATAACACTTAAGACATTATCATAAGATAAACATACAAGGTAAAGGTAGATAAGCTTTTTCTTGATTATTTTATCTTGTAGTGTTATAATTACAATGCAAATGGATTGTTAGCTCAGTTGGTAGAGCAACTGACTCTTAATCAGTGGGTCTAGGGTTCGAATCCCTAACAGTCCACCAAATATGTAATAAAAAATCTAACATTTTTGTTAGATTTTTTGTTAGTTTGTTTATTTGAAAACGAAACTATATTTTTCAATCATCGCTTTTAGTTACAAATTTAATATTAGGATTATCATTATAGTATTTCTTGAGTTTATTTATTCTATTGATAAATTCAATAAAGAATATATTGAAATAACAGTTATAAACTTATCAGAACTACTAGAACTTTTTCTAGTTCCAAATAAAACTGTATCAATTACTTCTTGTTTTTATTTTAACGTCTTTTAAAATATTTTATTATAAAACTATTAAATTTCAGTATTTTATGCTAATATATATCTAGTATTTATTGCCATGTGGCCAAGTGGTAAGGCATCGGACTCTGACTCCGAGATGCGCTAGTTCGAATCTAGCCATGGCAGCCAAAGTATTTTAAAGAACATAGTGTTCTTTTTTTAATTTTAATGTATAATGATAATGGTGATAAGATGAAAAAATTATCTTTAATATTTAAAGGCTTAGGAATATGTATTTCTATATTAGGACTAGCATTGTTATTTAATTTTGGCAATAGTTTTAATATGATAAATTATTACACAGTACAAAGTAACATCATATGTTTAATATTATTTATTTATATGTTTATTTGTGAATTATTGGGAAAAGATCATAATAATAAACTTTATCCAGTAGTAAGAGGAGCATGTACTATATGTATTATTATTACATTTTTAATATATAATTTTGTTTTAAAACCACAAATGTTTAAAATGGGTAGCGGTTATGATGCTAATAATCTATTTGATTTAATAGTTCATACTATTTTTCCACTTATGGTGTTTTTTGATTATTTATTATTTGAAGAAAAAGGAAAATATAAATATATTAATTGTCTTTACTGGGCAATAATTCCCATACTATATGCAATATTTGTCTACATAAAAGTTTTGGTATTTAATAGCCCATTTGGTAAAGATTCAAGATTTCCATACTTTTTCTTAGACATTGACAAACTAGGAACATTAGGAGTTATTAAATGGATAATAATAATAGTTTTATTAGAAATAGTGTTGTCTTTGATATATATATTTATTGATAAATTATTATATATGTTTAAAACTAGAAAAAACTAGTTTTTTAGTTATTTATTTGTTATAATTTTATTGTAGAGGGTGTTAGATATGTACTTAAAAGAAATACAACTATCGGGATTTAAGTCTTTTGCAGATAAAACAAATATTAATCTTGATAATAATATAACTTGTATAGTAGGTCCTAATGGATCCGGAAAAAGTAATATTGTTGATGCTGTAAGATGGGTATTAGGCGAGCAATCAGTTAAAAACTTGCGTGGTAATCAAGGTATGGCTGATGTTATTTTTAGTGGCAGTAAAAATAGAAGTTCTCTTAATTTAGCAAGTGTATCTTTAATATTTGATAATAGTGATTCATATCTAAAAGCGCCTTATAGTGAAATATCAGTAACTAGGAAAGTATTCAAAACTGGTGAAAATGAGTATTATTTAAATAATGAAAAATGTCGATTAAAAGATATTTCTGAAATGTTTATAGATAGTGGAGTTGGTAAAAGTTCATTTAACATTATCTCCCAAGGAGAAATTGCCAGTATTATAAGTGACTCCTCACAAGATAGAAGAGTTATATTTGAGAGTGTTGCAGGTGTTTTAAAATATAAAAAAAGGAAAGAAGAATCTCTTAAAAAATTAGATAAAACTAATAATAATTTATCACGTATCAAAGATATAATTACAGAACTTGAAACAAATATTGAACCATTAAAAGAGCAAAGTATTAAAGCTAAGAAATACTTAGATTCTAAGAATCATTTAGAAAGTATTGAAATAGCCCTTCTAGCTCACGATATAGATAAGCTAAATACTGAATATAAAAAAGAAAAAGAAGAAATTGAATCTATTCAAGATAAAATAATAAGTTCATCTACTAATAGTTCTAATGATGATATTTTAGTGTCATCTAAAAAAGAAGAACTAAACAATTTTCAAAATTCTTTGAATGAGCTAAATCAAAAACTTTTATTTTTAACTAAAGAAGAAGAAAGACTAAATGGTGAAAAAAATATAATTCAAGAACGTAGTAAATATGCTGTAGAAGATCAAAAAATGTATGAAAATATTAGTAATCTTAAGGAAAACAAATATCGCTATGAAAATGATTTAGATTCTATTAAAAAAGAAATTGCAGTTCTAGATGCAGAAAAGATAAAAATTACTGCAAAAATAGAATCTAGAAATAATGAACTTAGTTTACTTAATGAAGAAAAAAATAAAATATTATTAAATATTAATAATAATAAGCAACTAGAAAATAGCATTTCATATAAAATAAAATCACTTACAGACTATATAGAGCAGGGGGGCAATATTAATCCAAATGTTAAAAGAATAATTAATAATCCAAAACTGACAGGAATTCATAATACAATTATAAATCTAATTGATATTGATAATGAATATACTTTAGCGCTAGAAGTAGCACTTGGTGGTGCTAAAGACTATGTTGTAGTAGATAATCCTAATATTGCTAAAATTTGTATTAATTATTTAAAAGATAATAATTTAGGAAGAGTTACTTTTTTCCCGCTTGATGTGATTAAACCTAGAGGCATAGAAGATGACATCTTAAAACAACTTAAAAATGATTCTGGTTTTATAAGTGTACTAGCTAATCTAGTTAAATATGATAGTATGTATTCTGATGTTATTAAAAATCAATTAGGGAATGTTATTTTAGTTGATACTATTGATTCTGCTAATAGAATTGCAAAAATTATTTATAATCGTTATAAGATTATTACCTTAACTGGAGAAGTAATCAATGTAGGAGGTTCAATTACTGGTGGAGTTATAAAAACTAGTAGAAGTATAGTAAGTGATAAATATGAACTTGAAAAACTATATAATGAAGCAGATGAATTAAATAAAAAGTCTAAAAGCCTTGATGATGAATATAAAAATTTAGATATGGAAATATCCAAATTAATTGAAGTGATTAAAAATATAGAATTAGAGTTAATAAAAGCAAATGAGAGTATTAATATAAAAGAAAGTAATAAATCACTTGTAAATGATAAATATGGATCTATTTTAAGAGAATTAAAAGGTCTTGATAATATTGCAAATAATACTTTATCTACTGAAGAAGATAATATTGTTAAAGAATATTATGATGTAATTAATAACAAAAATGATGTATTAAAACAAATTAATTTAATTAATAAAAATAAAGATGCACTAGGCGATGAAATTGAACACTTAGAGGCTAATTATCGTACTTTAAATACTAAAATGAGAGAATTAGAGTCTAAATCTAAAGAATTGGAGATTTCAATTAGTAAAAAAGATGTCAAAATAGATAATATGTTAAATATATTATCTGATACTTATAGTCTAACTTTTGAAAGAGCAAAAGCTGATTATATACTTGAAATTGATGAAAAAGATGCTAGAAAAGAGGTTAATACTCACAGAAGTATATTAAAAGAACTTGGTACCGTTAATCTTGGAGCGATAGATGAATATGATAGAGTTGAAAAAAGATATAATTTTTTAACCAAACAAAGAGAAGATTTAAATAAGGCAATTAAAATGCTTCTTGATATTATTGATAATTTAGATAAGGTAATGAATCAAGAGTTTGTTAAGACTTTTAAAGAGATAAATAAAGAATTTAATATTGTATTTCAAGATTTATTTAAAGGAGGAACTGCTTCTTTAAAACTAGATGATCCAAATAATGTACTTGATAGTGGGGTAGAGATAATAGTTTCTCCACCAGGTAAAAAACTTACAACTATGTCACTTTTATCAGGTGGTGAAAAGTCTCTAACAGCAATTAGTTTACTGTTTGCCATACTTAATGTTAGAAAAGTTCCTTTCTGCTTATTTGATGAGGTAGAAGCTGCTTTAGATGAGGCTAATGTTGATATGTTTGGTAAATATTTAAGTAAGTATAAAGGACTGACTCAGTTTTTAATTATTACTCATAAGAAAAAGACTATGGAGTTTGCTGATTCATTATATGGTATCACAATGCAAGAATCTGGTGTTAGTAAATTAGTGAGTGTTAAATTAATAGATTAAATTGCTTTACATAGCAATTTTTTTTATTTATAATATTAAGTTAATGAGGAGTAGAAGTAGTATGAATGTTAATGAAAAAATCGCAATTTTATTTAAAAGAAAACCAGTAAATAAAAGGGGAGAATTTGTAGTTATTCCTTTTGACTTTGTTAATGGTGTTGAGGAAGAAAGAAATTTCGTTCATGGTGAAGTGGCATATAAAAATATGAGTAGCTATGATAGCACAGAGTCTAGTATTGTTTATGGGTTTTCAATACCGATAATAAAGGTTGCGGAAGCACTTGTCGCTGAGGGATTTATAGATGTTGAAGAAGTAGACTGGAGTGAAGAAAATGATAATATAACTTCACTTATATTAGATTTTATGGATGAACTTTTATATAATTTTAAAAATTATAATATCTATCAGAGAATAGTAGATAAGAACGCTAAATTAAGCACTCATATGTTTAGAAAATATATTAAAAATTTGGAAACTATCGATACTAGAGAATTGCCTAAAACAATAATAGAAGGTGATATGGAATTTGTATTTCCAAGTGTAGATGATGATTTAATTAATCAAAGAGAAGAAGCAGTTTTGGCATCTGATGATGCTGTTAAAAATAACGACAAGAAATTAGAATCAAAGCAACCTAAAGTAACTACAACAACTTTTATGCCAGAAATTAAAAGAACACCAACTTTTATCGATGTTAAAGAACTATATCAAACAGTTTTAATGTATGTTATTGGTCAAGATGAACAGGTTAAAAGGATTGTCAGTGCAATAGCCCAAAATCAAATCATAAATAATCCGGCTGCAAAGCAAAACATATTAGTTGCCGGTCCTACTGGAGTTGGTAAGACTGAAATATTTAGAGTGATTTCAAAATATTTAAATTTACCTCTTGTTACTGCTGATGCAACTGAATATACAATGGCTGGTTATGAAGGCAAAAGTGTCGGTGAAATGCTGGTTTCATTATATAAAAGTGCTGGAAATGACGAAAAAAAAGCAGCTCGTGGAATACTAGTAGTTGATGAAATAGATAAATTAGCTGGTGGAGATTCAAATGAAAAAGTCTCAACAACCGGAGTATTAGAGTCTTTGCTTAAAATAATGGAAGGTGGAATTAATACCTTTAAAAATCAATATACGCAAGTAAGCATTGATACTAGTTTTGTTACTTTTGTTGGACTAGGGGCATTCTCTAATATGGATAAGATGGTTATTAAAAGAGAGGTTGGTTTTGCTAAGGAAGCTCCTACAATAAAAGAAAAATTTTCAACTGATAATTTTGAAAAGTATGGTATGCTTCCAGAATTTGTTGGTAGATGTAATACTAGAGTAATTATGAATAGTCTTGACTGTGATTGCTTAAAAAGAATCCTTTTGGAGGCAAGAACAAGCCAATTACTTTTAAAAGCAGAACTATTAAATGAATATGGTGTAAAACTAAATTGTTCTCCAAAGGCTATTGATTCTATTGCTTTAGCAGCGCTTAATAAAAAAACAGGTGCTAGAGGGCTTGCTACTGTTGTAAGCGAAATGTTATCAGAAGCATTATTTGAGGTACAATGTAATCCTGGTAAATATAGTTCTTTACAAATATTTGAAGAAACTGTTACTGATAATACTAAGTATGAATTGCATGCTCCTGTTAGAAAAATAAAAAGATAGTTGCCTATCTTTTTTAAATATAACGATATTTATCATAATCCTTAAATGGATCTTTTTTGTCTATTCTATCTATAAAAAGAATACCATTTAAATGATCTATTTCGTGTTGAAATGCAATCGCTAGTTCTTCTCTAGCTCTATATTTTACTTTATTGCCATCCATATCAAATCCTTCTATTGTAACTCTAGCATGTCGTGGAATAATTCCTTCATAAGGACGATTAACACTTAAACAACCTTCTCCTTCTTCAACAAAAATTATTTCTTCTGAAGATGATGTTATTGTCGGATTTACCACAATATAAGTTTTAAAAGTTTCTTTTTCCTCTTGTTCATGAACAATGACAATAAATCTTTTTAATATTCCAAGTTGAACTGCTGAAAGTCCCATACCTGGCCTTAGATGATACTTTTTTTCTAAGGTTTCTATTTGACTATTTGTTAAATATTCCTTCATTAATTCTATGGCTTTTTTATCTTCTTCAGTTAATGGAAAAATAACTTCCTTACTAACTTGTCTTAGTCTTTTATCTTTTTCATCTAATATATCTTTTGTTTTTAACATATTACCACGCCCTTAAAACTGCTTACATTATATCATAAAATATAAAAAAAAGGAATACAATTCCTTTTATTATTATTATCTAGGTTGTCTAGATCCAATTATTATAACAAGTAAAATAAATAAAACTAGAATTATTGCATAATTAGATCCATATCCATAACCATAATATGGATATCCTCCACATCCACCAGTGTTTCCACAACAGTTTGGTGAACCATATCCATATGAGTTTCCATAATAGTACATAATACATCCTCCTTTTTAATTTCTAGTATATTTTATTAGAATATGTAACATTTTGACATTATAAAACACCTATTTTTGTAAAAATGTTTAAAAAATACCAATTTTTATGTTATTATTAGTATAAGGATAGTCTATGAGAAAAGTGTTAAAAATGATTGATAAAAAACTTTTAATTGCAACTATTGCCTTATTTGTCTTAGGATTAATAATGGTTTTTTCGTCTTCTAATATAACTGCTTTTATGAGATATCAATATGATAATCCCGCTAGTTTTTTTGTAAGACAGCTTTTTTTTCTAATTCTAGGTGGAATTGGATTCTTAATTTTTCTTAAGTTTTCCACTAAATCATATCCTTTGATTGGTTGGCTAAGTACAATAATAGTCGGCGTAATCTTATTACTTTTATTAATATATGGTACTGCAATTAATGATTCTATAAGCTGGATAGGTTATAAAGGATTTGGAATTCAACCAAGTGAGTTTGCAAAAGTATTTCTAATAATTTTATTTGGTACATATTATGAAGTCAAGAAAAACAAATCTGAAGATTTTTTAACGATGATAATCCCGGTATTAATAGGTGGAGTGATTACATTATTAGTTTTATTACAAAATGATTTTGGAACTGCTTTTATGATTGCAGCCATGACACTTTTTATGTTTTTAATATCGCCAACCAAGAAAAAACTTAAGAAAAAAATCTTATTATATGGAGCATTAGTTATTCTTGCTATTTCTTTAATACTTGTCTTTTCTGGTAAAAGTCTTGGCTTAAATGAAAAATTAGAAAGATTTAATTTTTTAAATCCTTGTGATAGATATTTAACAACTGGAAATCAAGTTTGTAATGGATATATTGCAATTAATAATAGTAATGGTATTGGTAGAGGATTAGGAAATAGTACTCAAAAATATTTATATTTAGCTGAATCGCACACTGATTTTATTTATGCTGTTTTAATAGAAGAATTAGGTCTAGAGGGAATGCTAGTACTTTTTGCACTATATATTTTTGTACTTGCAAGGATTATCATAATTGCTAAAAATACAATAAAAGATTCACATGCAATGATTGCATATAGCGTGGCATTTTATATCTTTATTCATATCATTATCAACTTAGGGGGGGTACTTGGCTTGATTCCACTTACTGGAGTTACACTGCCATTTATTAGTTATGGTGGAAGTTTTACATGGTCTCTTATACTTGCTCTTACACTAGTGCAAAGAGTAAAAGTAGAAACTACTATGTTAGATAGAAGGATTGAAAAAAACATTATAAAAAAATAATGTTTTTTTAGGTCAAAATTTATATTTTAGAAATAATTATAATAGGAGGTTAGATATGGAATTATTTTTAAAGTATAAAAAAATTATAATTATAGGAGGAGTAGTTTTAACTTTGAGCATTTTATCTTTAATTATTTATTTTAATAAGACTGATAAAGTTTTGAATACTCCAATATCTGTTAATGCAGAAATAGTTAATGAGATCAAGGAAGAAACATCAAAAGTCTTTGTAGATATAAAAGGCGAAGTTAACAAACCTGGAATGTATATGATAGAAAGTGGAAAGAGAGTTTATGACGTAATAATTCTTGCAGGAGGTCTTAGTAAGAATGCTAGTACGAGATCTATTAATTTAAGTAAGACTGTTACTGATGAAATGGTTATAATTGTCCATAGTAAAAATGAAATAGATAATTGGCTAGAAGTTAAAGAAAAGCAAATAGAGATTGCTTGTAAATGTAATGAAGAAAGCTATGATGTGAAAAATGATGGTTGCATAGATAATCAATCAAGTAATAACAGTACCTTAGTATCAATAAATACTGCAACAATTGAGGCTTTATTAACATTACCTGGAATAGGCGAAGCTAAGGCTAAAAATATTATTAATTATCGCAATGAAATTGGTACCTTTACGGCAATAGAAGATATATTAAACGTATCAGGAATAGGAGAATCTATTTTTGCTCAAATTAAGGACTATATTACTTTGTAATTATGTCTATTATATTGTCCTATTTATGGCTATTTTATATACTTTGGTTTTTATAAAGTTTATTCCCCAAAACAGTATATATCAAAATATTACATCGTTTACTGGGATTATTACTAATATTAAAACTAGTGATAATAATATAAGTCTAATTATTAAAAACAAAGAAAAGATAATAGGATATATTTATACCAATAGTGGTATTGATATTACAAAATATAAATTAGGAGATATGGTAAAAATAACTTGCGAAGAGATAAAACTAAGTGATAATACAACCCCCAACGTATTTAATTATAAAAGATATCTAAATAATAAAAATATCTATCATATGGTTAGTATTTCTAGTATTTCACTTGAAAAATCTAATATATCTATTTTGTATAAGATAAGGAACTTTTTTATAAATCGTAGTTATAAACTAAAATATTCCTTTCCCTATATAAATTCTCTTATCTTAGGTAATAATAATTATATAGAAGATAATATTATAGATTCTTATAGAGAAAATGGGATAAGCCATCTTTTCGCTATATCAGGACTTCATATTTCTTTATTTACATTAGCACTATCGACTATACTAAAAAAAATAAAAATAAAAGAAAACATAAGATACATAATATTAATTTTATTTCTTATTTTTTATATGTTTTTAACTAATTTCTCTATGTCAATTATGCGAGCTGGAATATTTACAATATTTCTTATTATAAATAAAATCTTTTATTTTTATATAAAACCAATAAATTTACTTCTAATGACACTTGCAGTAATTATATTTATAAATCCTAAATCAATATTTGATATTGGTTTGCAATATTCATTTAGTATTAGTGCTGCTTTAATTATTTTTCAAAATTTACTAAAAAATAAGAACTATTTAATATCCCTTTTTTATACTTCAGTTTTGGCATTTTTAATAAGTTTCCCAATTACAATTTATAATTTTTATCAAATAAATGTATTATCAATAGTATATAATTTATTTTTTGTACCATATTTATCTTTTATAATTTTACCAGTTACCATTATTAGTTATATATTGCCATTTCTTGATAAAATATTGTTCTTTTTAATTAGAATAATGGAAAAAATATCTCTTTTTTTAAGTAAGATCAATTTCTTAAAGCTTGTTTTTATAAGACCAAGTTTATTAGTTGTTATATTATATTATGTCATTATCGTCTTTACTCTTTATATGGTTATGATTAATAAGAAAAAATGTATAATTATTATTGTTATAATCATGCTCATTCATTATTTTTTACCATATTTTAAAAATGAAAAATACTATTTTATGTTTGATATTGGGCAAGGCGATTCAACTCTTTTTGTTATAAATAATACAGTTACTTTAATTGATACTGGTGGTAGTATTCCACTTGATGATTATTATCAATCGCCTAAAGCTAAAAATATAATTATTCCATACTTAAAATCTCAAGGAATTAAAAAAATTGATAATCTTATTCTTACACATGGTGATAGTGATCATATGCAAGATAGTATTTATTTAATTAATAATTTTAAAGTTTTAAATATATATATTAATCAAAATGATATAAATTCTCTTGAAAATAGTTTGTTAAATCTAAGAAGTGATGCCATTTTTTTAAAAAAAGGGGATGTTTTAAAGATTGATCAATATGATTTTTATTCATTAAATTTTTTATGGAATAATGAGAATGATTCTAGTATAGTTTTATTTATTAATATTAATAATTATAAATTTTTATTGCTTGGTGATATTTCGAAAAAAGTAGAAGAAAAATTAATTGATGAATATAATTTAGAAAACATATATATACTAAAAGTAGCACATCATGGATCAAATACTAGCAGTTCATATAATTTTATTAAGAAGATAAGCCCACAATATGCACTTATTTCAGCAGGTATAGATAATAAATTTAATCATCCTAGTAAAGAAACACTTGAAACTTTTAACAATTTAAATATATCTTACTTTGTGACTAGTGAAGTCGGCAGTATCAAATTTGATATGAAAAATAATAACATAATTTTTTATAAGTAATATGATATATTATGACGCTATCGCAATAGCGTTTATATAGATAGAGAGGATTTTCCTCTCTTTTTGTATAAAAATAGATAGCATTATTCATTATATATGTGGTGATAAAATGGCAAAAAACAAAGTTGAAATAAGTGGTATTAAAACTTCTGAATTAATAGTATTAACAAGCGATGAAATGGAGATGTTATTTAGAAAGCTTATAAATGGCGATAAATCTGTTAGAGAAACAATTGCAAGTGGAAATTTAAAGTTAGTTTTGTCTATTCTTAAAAGTTTTAACCATAAAAATGAAAATATGGATGATTTATTTCAAGTTGGTTGTATTGGCCTAATGAAAGCGATAGATAATTTTGATTTATCACACAATGTAAAGTTTTCTACTTATGCAGTTCCTATGATATTAGGAGAAGTAAAAAGATACTTGCGTGATAATATCTCAATTAGGGTTGCAAGAAGTGTAAAAGATATGGCATATTTAGTTTTAAGGACAAAAGAGACTCTTACTAATATTAATAGCATGGAGCCTACCATTTCAGAGATAGCGAAAATATTAAATATTTCTGAGGTCGATATTGTCAATGCAATTGATTCTTTAAAGACACCAGTTAGTATATTTGAACCTATTTATAATGATGGAGGGGATACAATATATTTATATGATCAAATAGAGGATAAGAAGAGTAGACACGATTTAGATATAAAACTAGCAATAGAAAAAGCAATGAACAATTTATCGTCACGAGAGCAATATATTCTTGACCAAAGATTCTTTGCGGGCAAAACACAGATGGAAATAGCAGCTGAAATAGGTATTTCTCAAGCCCAAATATCGAGACTTGAAAAGAATGCACTTACACGAATTAGAAAACAAATATAACATAAAATATATTAGGTGGTAATATGCGTTTATCAGAATTACAACACAAAGATATAGTAAATTTAGATGGTAAAAAAATTGGTAATATTATAGATGCAAAAATTAATGAAGCTGGTCAAATTGAATCCTTAATTGTGGAAAATTCCAAATCTTTTATGAGAATAAAATCAAAAAATGAAGATAGTGAAGTACCATGGAATAAAATAAATAAAATTGTTCAAGATATTATTTTAGTCGATTTATAAATCGACATTTTTTTATTAGCTAGTAATTTAATATATTAATTGGTGATAATATGAAATTTAATTTTAAGTTTTTATTTCCAATATTTGTAGCAATTGTAATAGGTTTTTTATTTGGGAAAGTAATATTTAATGAATATAATAATACTTTAACTGTTACAGGAGAAGGGAAAATAATTTATTTTATTCAAAGTGGCATTTTTTCTAATATGGATGACATCAATAAAAAGTATTCAAATACAGATAATATTTTAATTCTAAAAAAAGATAATACCTATTATACTTATTTTGGTATGAGTCTAAATAAAAAAATAGCAACTAGAATAAAGGAATATTATGAAGATAAAGGATACAATATTTATATTGAAGAACAATTAATTTCAAATGAAGATTTTACCACTTCACTAGTAGAGTATGACAAAATTTTAAATATATCAAATGATGATAAGGATATTGAAATAATTGAAAAGGTGGTGATTTCTAGTTATAAGGAGTTGGTGGTAGACGAGTATTAAAATAAAAGATATTCCATTGCAAGAGCGTCCGAGAGAACGATTAATTAGATTTGGTGTAGAAAATATTTCAAATGAAGAATTACTAGCCATATTACTAAAAACTGGAACAAAAAATACTAGTG
Source organism: Bacilli bacterium (assembly GCA_035392025.1). Lineage (GTDB taxonomy): Bacteria > Bacillota_I > Bacilli_A > RF39 > UBA660 > DAOPMC01. Next base: position 25,890 of record DAOPMC010000006.1, on the reverse strand, counting down.
CTAAAGAAATTGCAATAGATGTCTTAAAAGAAGTAGAAACTATTTCCAATTTATCTAATATTAAAAAAGAACATCTTACTAAAATTAGAGGAATTGGGATGACTAAAGCTGTAGAATTACTGGCAGCGATTGAACTAGGAAAAAGAATGTATTTAATGCGTGAAAATAAGTTAGGCATTAAATATTTGTCTTCAAAAACAATATATGAAGATAATAAATATTTATTTATAGATAAAAAACAAGAATTATTTTACGTTTTGTATTTGGATAGTAAAAATAAGTTAATAGAAAGGAAATTATTATTTATGGGGACTTTAAATAGGAGTATTGTTCATCCAAGAGAAATATTTAAAAATGCTTACCTCTATTCTGCTGCTGGAATTGTTTGCTTGCATAATCACCCCAGTGGAGATTTGACACCTAGTAATGAAGATATTTTTTTAACAAAACATTTAATAGAAATTGGCAGAATTCAAGGTATTCCAGTACTTGATCACATTATTATATCTAATCTCGAATATTTTAGTTTTCATGATAATAATTTAATGATTTGTGATGAAAAAGATTATTAAAAGCAAAAAAAATAATAAAATTATTTATATAACAATTATTATATTAATATTCATATTTTTCGTCCTAATAAATATATTTGATATAAATACAAATGTTATGTCTTTTATTCGCACACCATTTACTAAAGTATATTCCTCTTTCTATAATACAGAAACTTCATCATTTAATGATGAGAGAGTAGCATCATTAAATGATGAGATTGTCTTATTAAAAGAGTCCTTAGGGTTAAAAGAAGTATTTTCAGAGTATGATTTGGTCTTTGCAACTGCAATATATAGGGATCCAACTTACTGGCAAGAATCCTTAATAATTGATAAAGGCAAGGACTATAATTTAAAAGAAAATATGGCAGTTGTAACATCAAAGGGATTAATTGGTAAAATTTCTAGAGTAAATATGTATAATTCAGTGGTAAGCTTAATTACTGATTCAAAAAATAATATCTCTGTTGGGGTTAAGAGTAGTGAAGGTTATATACATGGATTAATCACTGACTTTGATTTCGAAAATAATTTAATTATAGTTTCTGGTATTAATAATTATGATGATGTCTATGAAAATAGTAAAATAATAACAACAGGAATTAATAATACGTTCCCTAGTGGGCTACTAGTTGGATATGTTAAAGATATTAAGAGTAGCAATTATGATATAAGTAAAAAATTGTATGTGAAAAGTAATCAAAATTTAGATGATATTAGATACGTTGCAGTATTAATGGATTAACTATGCTAGTTTTTATAATTATTACAGTTGTTTTGGACAATATTTTTCATGTAATTTTTACTAATAATTTGTATTCTTTGATAATGCTAACCTCTATTATTTTTATAAATAAATATTTTAAGGCCAAAAAAGTTTTAATAATATCAATTATTTTAGGATTTATATTTGATATTATGTATTCTAATATTTTATTTTTAAATACTTATATTTTTATTCTATCAAGTATTTTGATAAATTATTATTTTAGAAAATATAAATTTAATATTATCAGTATAATTATATCTGCTAATTTAATAATTATTTTTTATCATCTTATTTATTATTTATTAATACTTGCAAGTGGAAATATAATAGATGTTACTGTTTTAGTTAAAGCCTATATAGATTCAATCGTTGTTAATAATTTGTATGTTATATTTTCATATTTTATATTAAATAGGGTATATAGTTATAAGAATTATTAATGTCAATTTTTGTTTGTGATATTTAGATTTAAAAATCATAAAATGTAATGGTGATAATAATGGAATATAGATCAATTAAAAAATTTAGAAACAAGAATTCAAAAAAGCCTAGTATAGTAAATAAATTTATGTTGTTGATTATTATTGTTCTAGGAGTGATGACTATTATTAAAATAGATGAAAATAATACTGGAACGATTAATAAATTTTTATCTAAAAATAATATTTCTTTTGCTGCTATAAAAAATTGGTATCAGAGCAAAATTGGAAATGTTTTACCATTTGAAGGAGACTCAGAAATCCCTGTTTTTTCTAGCAAAATTGAATATGATGAATTGATAGAAATTGACTATGGAGTTAAACTTGAGGTAGGAGAAAACTATCTAGTCCCAGTATTAGAAAATGGAATTATTGTTTTTATTGGCAAAAAAGAAGAATGTGGAAACACAGTTATTATAAAACAAACTGATGGAGTTGAAGCATGGTATTGTAATATTGAAAATATAACTGCTAGTATTTATGATTATGTAGAAAAAGATGAATTTTTAGGAGAAACTATAGATAATAATTTGTTTTTGTATTTTTACAAAGATGAGGAAGTAATTGATTATAAAAAATATATTAACTAAAATAGAAGTACATTATTTAAACTATATTTTAGCAATCATTGTTATTATTACTGGAATGTTTAAAGAGTCTTTAATTATTTTCTTCATCATCTTTGTTCATGAATTAGGGCATCTAGCATTAGCTTTAATTTTTAAATGGCAATTGGATAAAATATATATTTATCCCTTTGGAGGATGTGTAACGTTTAATGAAAGTTTAAACAGGCCGTTAAAAGAAGAACTTTTAATTATGCTAGCTGGGCCTATATTTCAAATAATATTTTTTATAATAATTACTATTTTATTTAAAAATAATTGCTTAAATTTGAGAACATTTTTAATATTTAAAAATTATCACTATGCAATGCTTTTTTTTAATCTGTTGCCAGCAATTCCACTTGATGGTGGACGCCTTTTAAATATTTTATTAAATTATTTACTATCTTACAAAAAAAGCATCAGAATTGCTTCTTCTATTGCTTACTTTGTATTATTTAGTACATTCTTTATTTCACTTTTCATAAATAAGAATATTAATTTACTGACTATAATCATATTTTTAATCAGTAAAGTATATATTGAAAGAAAAAATATAGATTATCTATATAATAAGTTTTTGCTTGAAAGATATTTAAATAATTTTAGGTTTAATAAAAGAAAAATAGTCGATAAAAATAATTTACATCAAGATTATAATCATACTATTAAAGATAATAATCATTATATAACTGAAAAAGAATATTTAAAAAAGAGATTTTATATTAATTAATATCTCTTTTTCTAATAACATGTGTTTCTTCATAGTTGGAAAGATGTTTATCAAAAACATAATCTACCAATTTATGAGCTACTGGAATAGAGGCAATAAATAGTATTTCACCTATAATACCATCTTCTTGAATGCATATGAATACACTGCTACCAATAGCACCAAAATAGAATGTTAAATCTCTAACAATCCTTTTTATTATTTTTATTTCTCTTTGATGTTCTAAATATTTTTCATTAGTAATTTCTTTCATAATATCACTATAGTTTATGTTATATTATCTTTTATTTGATTGATTTTAAAAATAAATTAACATATAATTAGAATAGTTTGAAAGAGATGATTTGTTTGAAAAAAATTTTGCATTATTTAAAACCATATATATTTCTAATTATGCTAGTTATAATATTTATATTTATTCAAGTTAAAGTAGACTTATTACTTCCTGAATATGTGTCTAAAATTGTAGATGAAGGTGTTATTAATAGTGATACTGCTTACATCATTAATATGGGTATAAGAATGATTTTACTAGCATTTTTGGGAATGCTGGCCTTAATAATTGGAAATTATTTTGCTGCTTTGGTTGCTTGTGCTTTCGCTAAGGATTTAAGGACAGCAGTTTATGAAAAAATAGAAAAGTTCTCATTAAATGAAATGAATAAATTTGGAGTTAGCTCTTTAATTACCAGAACTACTAATGATATAACTCAAATGCAAAACTTTTTATTTATGTTTTTATCAATGATTATTATGGCACCAATATTAGGAGTAGGGGCTATATCACAAGTACTTAAAACTAATGCTTCAATGTTATGGATTATCTCTATTTGTTTAGCAGCAACCCTTGTGCTTATAATTACTTTGTTTGTAATTGCAGTCCCAAAATTTAAAAAGATACAAAAATTAATTGATAAACTAAATTTAGTGTCGAGAGAACATTTAACTGGCTTAAAGGTTATTAAAGCTTTTTCAAATGAAGATTATCAAGAAGAAAAGTTTGATAAGTCAAATAAGTCTCTTACTAAAATTCAAGTATTTGTTGATAGATTAATGGGTATGCTCGATCCAGCATTATCTCTTATTATGAATATTAGTGCTATATTAATTATTTGGTTTGGAAGCCATTTTATTGAATCCGGAACTCTTCAAATTGGTGAAATGATGGCATTTATGCAATATGCAATGCAGATGATGATTGCGTTTGTTATGATTACGATGGTATTTGTTATGTGGCCAAGAGCTAGTGTTTCTGCTAAAAGAATTGCTGAAGTATTAACAGAAAGACTAGATATTAAAGATGGTAAAGATATTCTAAATACTAAAACCTGTTTGGGAAAGATTTCTTTTTGCGATGTATCTTTTAGATATAGAGATGCTGATAAATATGTGCTTCAAAATATTTCATTTGATGCAGAACCAGGCACTACTACAGCATTTATTGGGTCAACAGGATCAGGTAAGTCAACACTTATTAATTTAATACCTAGATTTTATGATGCAACTGATGGAAAAATTTTAATAGATGGTAAAGATATTAAAAATTTATCTTTAAAATCTCTTAGATCTATAATGGGTTATGTTCCACAAAAAGGTATACTTTTTAGTGGTACTATTAAAGAAAATATTTCATTTGGTAAAAGACTATCTGATAAACAATTGAAAGAAGTCGCAAAAATTTCGCAGAGCATCGATTTTATAACAAAGAAAGATAATAAGTTTGCCGCACGAGTTGCTCAGAAAGGTTCAAATTTTTCTGGTGGGCAGAAACAAAGATTATCAATTGCAAGAGCTCTTGCAAAGGATCCTAAGATACTTATTTTTGATGATAGCTTTTCTGCGCTTGATTTCAAGACAGATGCTAAACTTAGAAATGCACTTAACAATACAACCAAATCAAAGACTATTTTAATAGTTGCTCAAAGAATTAATACTATAAAAAATGCGAATCAAATAATTGTTTTAGACCAAGGCAAAATAGCAGGGATTGGAACTCATAATGAATTAATTAAAACATGTGCTATTTATAAAGAAATAGTTCTTTCTCAATTGGGAGAGGAGGGATTAAAATGAAAAATCAAAAAGTAGAAAATGCTCAGGATCCTAAAAAAGCATTAAAAAGATTACTGGCTTATTTAAAAAGTTTTAAGAAGAAGTTTATAATAGTTATTATATTTGCTTTCTTCTCAATAGTTTTTTCTATTGTAGGTCCTAAAATTCTAGGACTTGCGACTACTAAATTATATGAGGGAATGCTTACTAGCAATATTAATTTTGATTATATTCTTATGATACTTGCTATACTTTTAATTTTATATGGATTAAGTGCTATTTTTCAGTATACTTTATACTATATTATGTCTGGAATGTCTGGTGCCATTGCGCTCGATTTAAGAAAAAAGATAACCCTAAAAATTGATAGATTGCCAATAAGCTATTATGATAAACATAATTATGGAGACACCTTAAGCAGAATTGTTAATGATGTAGATACTATTGTAAATAATATAAATAATGGGTTAATACAAACTATTATGGCAGCATTTTTATTGATTGGTATTATTATAATGATGATTTCAATAAATATTATTTTATCGCTTGTTGTCATTGTAGTTCTTCCTTTGTCTGGAATAATAGTCGCAGCAATTGTCAAAAAATCCCAAAAATATTTTGTTAAAAATCAAGAGTCAATCGCTAGAGTAAATGACCATATAGAAGAAAATTATGGGGGTCATTTGGTTATTAAAGCATTTAATAGAGAGTCTGTTGAAATTAAAAAATTTAATAAATTAAATGATAATTTATATAGAAATGGCTTTATGAGCCAATTTCTTGGAGGAATAATATTTCCAATGATTAGGCTTCTAGGTAATATCTGCTATATTTTAGCAGCAGTTTTAGGGGGGTATTATGTAATAAACGGAAAGATTACAATTGGTGATCTACAAGCATTTATTCAATATGCTAAACAGTTTTTGCAACCAGTTAGTAGTGCAGCTAGAGTAGTATCAGTATTCCAATCAACTGCGGCTGCAGCAGAAAGGGTATTTGAGTTCTTAGATGAAGAAGAAGTAGAGGTTTTAAATAATTCTTTAGCACTAAGCAATCCCAAAGGGAATGTAGTATTTAGTAATGTTTCATTTTCTTATAATAAGGGATGTAAAGTAATTAAAAACTTAACATTAAATATTAAAGCAGGAGATAAAGTTGCCATAGTTGGTCCTACTGGTGCTGGCAAAACAACTATTGTAAATCTACTGATGAAATTTTATAAAATTGACTCTGGTAAAATTTTAATAGATGATAAAGATATAAATGAAATTGATGATTCATCTTTAAGAAAGATTTTTGGTATGGTGTTACAAGATACTTGGTTATTTAATGACACTATTATTGATAATATCAAATTTGGAAATCTTAAAGCAAGCCGTGAAGAAGTAATAAAAGCATGTAAGATGGCTCAAGTAGATCACTTTGTTGAGACATTACCGGATACTTATGATTTAGTTATAAACGAAGAAGCATCTAATATTGCTGAGGGGGAGAAACAACTTCTTACAATCGCTAGAGCACTAATTGCAGAGCCTAGTATATTAATACTTGATGAGGCAACTAGTAATGTTGATACTAGAACAGAAATTTTAATTCAGAAAGCGATGAATAATCTCATGAAAGATAAAACAAGTTTTATTATTGCGCATAGATTATCCACTATTAGAGGGGCTGATTTAATACTAGTTATGAATGAAGGAAATGTAGTGGAACAAGGTACACATGAAGAATTAATGAAGAAAAAAGGATTTTATTATGAACTTTATAATAGTCAGTTTGAAAGTTAAGATATGAAAATATCTTTTCTTTTGCGACAAATTATTATTTGATAATATTTTATAATTTTATCGGTGATAACATGAAAAAAATACTTATTATTTTATTTTTTATTTTAGTTAGTGTACTTATAATATATATAATACTAAAAGATACTAAAAAAAAAATAAATTTTGTTGAAAAAAGAGGTGTTTTTATATCTTATTTAGATAATACAACTACTTTAAAAGGATATAGTGATATTGAAAAAATGAATAATATTGATAAAATTATTGATAATCTTGATAGAAATAATATTAATATGATTATTCTTCATGTAAGGGCATTTAGTGATGCAATTTATGATTCTGATATATTTCCATATTCAAATACTATTAGTGCCTCAGAAGGCGTTTCTGATAGTTTAGATGTGCTAGAATATTATATTAAAAAATCTCATGAAAAAGATATCGAAGTTCATGCTTGGATTAATCCATATCGAATTAGAAGTACTAGCGATATATCTACAATCTCAAAAATAAATCCTGCATATAAATGGTTAAATACTAATAATGTTCAAATAGATAGTGAAATTTATTATAATCCTGCTAGTTCTGAAGTACTCGAATTGGTTATTGATGGAGTTAAAGAAATAATATTAAATTATGATATTGATGGAATCCATTATGATGACTATTTTTATCCAAATGATACAATTGATTTAGAAAATTACCAAGAATATTTAAATAAAGGAGGAACTCTTAATATAAAGGAATATAGATATCAAAATATAAATAAATTATTAGAAGAAACGAGAAACATTATTGATAAATATAATCCTAGTATTAAGTTTGGTATATCACCAGCAGGAAATATTGAAAATACAATGAATAATGAATATCTAAATATTAAATATATCTTATCCGATACAACATATTTAGATTATGTAATGCCTCAAATATATTTTGGATTTTTAAATAGCAACAAACCATTTATTGATACTACAAATGATTGGAATGATTTAATTAAAAATGATAAAACAAAACTATATGTTGCACTTGCAGCATACAAAATAGGTAAAATTGATAATTATGCTGGTGAAGGCAAAAATGAGTGGGTTAATTCGACTAATATACTTGCTAAACAAATTCTTTATAGTAGGACACTTTCTAATTATGAAGGAATCGCTTTATTCAGATATGAATATATATTTAATGAAAATAAATATAAGAATAATTCTATATTGGAAATAGCAAATATGTTAAATTTATTTACTAATGATTGAAAAAAAATGAATTTAATGAGAAAATATAATTGGTGATAATATGAAAAAAATATTTTGTATAGGGCATGCAGTTTATGACATAACTCTTCCTATGGAGAAATTTCCAAATGAAAATAGCAAAAATAGAGTTAATTTCAAAATAGAATGTGGTGGTGGATCAGCATCTAATGCTGCAGTATTGCTTTCTAGATGGCATAACAATACATATTTTATTGGTACAATTGGTGATGACTACTATGGTAGAATTATCAAAAAAGACTTTATTAATAATAATGTCAATGTTAAATATTTAAGTATTAATAAAAATGTTGATACTTCTACAAGCTATATAATTGCATCTCATAATAATGGTAAGAGAACTATTCTTACATATGCAGATCCTAATTTGAAAAGTTTAATTAAAAATGTTAGAGAAAAACCTAGTGTAATAATGGTAGATGGTAATGATTATGATATTGCAATTGACATTTTAGATAAAAATAAAGATGCAATAAGTGTGATAGATGCTGGAAGTTTTAAAGAAAACACTGTTAAACTTGCTCATAAAGTAAAATACTTGGTATGTTCTAAAGATTTTGCAGAAGGATATACCGGTATAAAAATAAATTCTAAAGATTTAGATTCAATTACTGAAGTATATAAACTCATGGAAAAAGATTTCCATAACATAATTGTCATTACCTTAGAAGGCGCTGGTTCTTTTGCCAAAATTAATGAAGAATATAAACTTATTCCTTCAATTAAAGTAGATGTAGTTGATTCTACTGGTGCAGGAGATATATATCATGGTGCATTTACGCATTTTATATCTCATGGATATTCTTTAGAAGATACTATGAAATATTCAAATATTACAGGAGCTTTATCGCTAACCCAACTTGGTAGTAGAAACTCTATTCCATTACTTGATGAAGTATTAAATTATGATAAATGATTATTATTTAATTAGAAATATTCCTAGTATTGATTTACATGGATTATCTCGTGATGTAGCAAGAAGTAATTTAATGGAATTTATAGATGATAACCTTAAGTTAGGAAACAAGTATATTGAAATAATACATGGGATTGGTGAGGGAGTTCTAAAAGAAGAAGTGCATGAGGAACTTAAACATAATAAAAATATTATTGACTTTAAGACTAAAAATAATAATTCAGGCGCAACTATAGCATTATTAAGAGAATAATCTCTTTTTAATTACATAAAACATTGATTTTATATTTCAATGTTTTATTTTTTATTGTATAATTAATTTTAGGTGAGAAAATGAAAAATCGTAGTGAATCAAGAGATATAATTATTAAAGTTCTGTATCAAGTATATGTATATGAAGGTAGTGATATACATTATGATATTAGAGACATGATCAGGGAACTAATTGAAGTTTCAAATGATTTTATTGATGAATCTATTGAAAATATATTAAAAAATCAAAATGATATTGAAAAAATAGCTAATAAATATTTGAAAGATTGGAATATTAATCGTTTAAGCAAAGTTGATAAAGCAATACTATGTTTAGGGATTTACGAGCTTATGTATATTGATACTCCTGCTATTGTTGCTATTAATGAATCTATTGAACTTGCTAAGAAGTATTCAGATGATAAAGTAACTAAAATGATTAATGCAACACTTGATCAAGTTTATCATAATGAGGGAAAAGATGAATAATAATTATCTTACTGTAAGTGAAATAAATAAATATATTAAAAGTAAGTTTGATAATGATCCAGAGCTAGGGCTTGTATATTTGAAAGGTGAAGTATCTAACTTTAAATTTCACACAACTGGTCATTTATATTTTACTGTTAAAGATGAAAATGCTAGGATTTTAGCCGTCATGTTTAATGGTAGTGCTAGAGGGTTAAAATTCACTCCAAAAGATGGAGATAGAGTTTTAATAATAGGAAAAATTAGTGTTTATGAAGCTAGTGGAAATTATCAAATATATGTTAATGAAATGGCATTAGATGGAGTAGGGAACTTATATTTAGAGTTTGAAAAATTAAAAAAGAAATTATCTGAAAAAGGATATTTTGATGAATCTCTTAAACAACCAATTCCTAAGTTTCCTAAAAAGATTGGAGTCATTACGGCATCTACTGGGGCGGCTGTAAGAGATATTTTGACTACAATAAATAGAAGATATCCTCTTGTTGAAGTGATAGTATTCCCATCTTTAGTTCAAGGCATTGGTGCTAAAGAAGACATTACCAAAAACATCAATATTGCTAACTCATATGATCTTGATGTTATAATCTTAGGCCGCGGTGGTGGATCAATTGAGGATTTATGGGCCTTTAACGAAGAAATTGTGGCAGATGCTATATATAAGTCAAGTATTCCTATAATTAGTGCTGTAGGCCACGAAATAGACTTCACAATCAGTGATTTTGTAGCTGACTTGCGTGCTCCAACTCCAACAGCAGCAGCAGAACTTGCAGTTCCTAATATTACTCAGTTACAAGATGAAATTAAAAATTATAAAATAAGAGCATCTAGAAGTATAGTTAATACTTTAAAAAGTAATAAAGAACATCTTTCTAAATTACTCAACTCTTATGTATTAAAAAATCCACTTAATATTTATGAAGTTAAAACACAAAAATTAGATATTTTGATTACGAGACTTTTCTCATCAATTGAAAGAAATATTGAAAGAAATAAACATAAATATTTGAATATTATCAGTAAATTAGAACCACTTAATCCAATACTGACATTAAAAAGAGGTTATAGTATTACTGAATTAGATGGAAAAACGATAGTTGACGTAAAAAATATAAAAATAGATGATGTAGTTGAAACAAATGTATCAAATGGATCATTTACAAGTAAAATTATTGATATTAAAAAGGAGAAAAAATAATATGGCTGAAAAAAAAGAACAAAAATTTGAAGATAAGCTTAGTGAATTAGAAAAAATAGTACTTGATATAGAGAGTGGGGAAATACCTCTGGAAGATGCAATTAATAAATTTAATGAAGCAATGATACTTGCTAATGATTGTGATAAAACGTTAAAAGATGCCACTAAAACAGTGCAAAAGATATTAGATCAAGAATCAAATAAATTAAAAGAATTTAATCCGCAAGATTAAGTTCTTTTCTTTCAAACAAATGTTTGTTATAATTGTATTGGTGATAATATGGAAAATATAATATTTCATATTGATGTTAATAATGCTTTTTTATCGTGGACAGCCATAGATTATTTAAATCATGGTTATAAATATGATATTAGAAAAATGGTTGCAGTAATTGGTGGAAATGAAGAAAGAAGAGCCGGGATAGTTCTTGCCAAATCAATTGAAGCTAAAAAATGTAATATTAAAACTGCTGAAACACTTTATAGTGCACGAAAAAAGTTCAAAAATTTAAAAGTATTTCCACCTAATTATAAATTTTATGAAGAAATGTCTTCTAAACTATTTAATCTTTTATCAAAATATACTCCTGATATTGAAATAGCATCAATTGATGAATGCTATCTTGATTATGGTAAAGTTAAAAATTTATATGGCGATGAAGCAATTTTTGCTAATAAATTAAAAGAAGAAATTAAAAATACTTTAGGTTTTACAGTAAATATTGGTATTGCTAACAATAAATTATGTGCTAAAATGGCAAGTGATTTTTTAAAGCCAGATAAAGTTCATACTTTATATGATTATGAAATTAAAGATAAAATGTATCCGCTTGATATAGATGATTTATTTGGAGTAGGGAAAAGTACTGGTGAAAGACTAAAACAATTAAAAATAAATACAATTGGCGATTTGGCTCAATCAGATCCTAATAATTTAAAAAAATATTTTAAAAATCAAGTTACATATTTAATTGAGAGAGCTAAAGGTGTTGATAATAGTATGGTCAATGCTACTATAGAAGATCCAGTATCAATTAGTAATGAAACAACTCTTGTAAAAGATACTGATGATGTAATCATCTTAAAAAAACATTTATTCGATTTGTCAGAACAATTGGGTGAAAGAGTCAGAAAACAAAATAAATATGCTTCAACTGTCGCAATTATCTTAAAAGATAATCTATTTAAACGAAAAAATCATCAAAAAAAATTAAAAAATCCAATTAATTCTAATATTGATATATATAAAGCATCATGTATGGTTTTTGATGAAATGGTTCTTGATCAAAAGGTTAGACTAATTGGAATAAGATTAGATAATTTAGTAGATAATAAATCTCACCAAATATCTTTATTTGAACCATATAATGAATCTGAAGAAAAACTTGATAAAGTTATTGATAACCTGAAAGATAAATATGGTAATGACATAATTAAAAAAATAAATTTATAATTGGTAATTTTTTGCTATTATAATTTATTTTTTTTTATAAATACTATTACTGTAGTTTGTTAAAGGAGATGATGTTATGAAATCTCAATGTTTAAAAAACAAACTATTATTTTTTCTATTTCTCACATTATTATTTATTATACCCACAATCACACTAGCATATTCTAAAGAAGTTTATGTTGGTGGTGAAAATATTGGTATTTCAGTAAATTCAAGTGGAGTTTTAGTAGTTGGCTTTTACGATGTAGGAAGTTTATCACCAGGCAAAGAATCGGGATTAAAAATAGGCGATAGAATCACGAAGATTAACAATACTTCTATTAATGATGTAGATGAGTTATCACAATTAATTTCTGATTCATCATCCATCCTAATTACCTATATTAGAAATAATAAAGAGTATACAACAACATTAAATCTTAAAAAGAATAAATCAAATGTTTATAAAACAGGCTTATATGTAAAAGATAATATCATTGGTATCGGTACTTTAACTTTTATTGATCCAATAACTATGACATTTGGTGCATTAGGCCACGAAATTACTGAAAAGACAACAAGATCAAAATTTGAGATAGAAGATGGTACAATTTTTAAATCTACTATAACAAATATAAATAAAAGCACTAGGAATAATCCGGGTGAAAAAAATGCTATTTTTGAGTCTAAAACAATTTATGGAACAATTGAAAAAAATACCATTTCAGGTATTTATGGAACATATTCGCTAGATACTGCAAACAAAACATTATATAAAGTTGCAGCATCTGATGAGATAGTGCTAGGGGAGGCAACATTTAAAACAGTGATTAAAGGCAATACCATTCAAGATTTTAATATAAATATTTTAAAAATTAATAAATCTAGTGAAACTAAGAATATTTTGTTTGAGATTATAGATGATGAATTATTACAAAAAACTAATGGCATAGTTCAAGGAATGAGCGGTAGTCCAATTATTCAAAACGGTAAAATAATAGGAGCTGTAACACATGTTGTAGTAGATAATCCAATTAAGGGTTATGCAATATTTATTTCAACTATGTTAGAAGAAATAGAAAATTAAAAAGAGGGTAATCCTCTTTTTAGTCTTTAAAGTTTGGAATAAAACTTTCTTTAGCAGTATCTCCTTCTTGAATAAAAGCTTTTCTAATACCCAAATCGTATGCATAGTTAATCACTTCATCATATTCTTTTTCTGTTACTTTTCGATTTAAATCCACAATATTTTTTACATACTTAAGCGGCGTGTATTGATTCATTATACTAATATATATATTATCTTTATAAGTATCATATAAGTATTTAATTATCTTTTTAGAATCATCAATATGATTGGGCAGTATTAAATGTCTTACTATTAAGCCTTGTTGCATAATACCATTTTTTATTATTGGTGTATCAACTTGACTATACATTTCTAATATAGCATCTGTTGCATATTTGAAGTAATCTATTGCATTTGAATATTTTTGAGCAATACTATCATCATAATATTTTAAATCTGCTAAATATATATTTACTGTATCTTTTAATGATTTAATTGTATCAATATTCTCATAACTACTAGTATTATATACTATGGGTATACTCAAACCATGATTTCTTGCTAATTTAATTCCTTTTATAATTTGTGGTACAAATGGTGTAGGTGTTACTAAATTAATGTTATTAGCTCCTTTTTGTTCTAAATTAAGACAGATTCTACTAAATTCTCCTAAAGAAATATTATGTCCATAATTATTAGTACTAATGTCATAGTTCTGACAATAAATGCATTTTAAATTACAATATGAAAAAAAGATAGCACCAGATCCTTTGCTACCTGATATACATGGTTCTTCCCAAAAATGTAACATTGAGGTGGCAATCTTTATATATTCCCCAGCTTGGCAAAATCCAAATTTCCCATCTAATCTATTAACTTTACAATTTCTAGGGCATAAAGTACAACTTTTCAATATATTATTTTCCATTTCTAATATATCCATTATATACATATTTGCTCTCATTGACTACTATAAAAGCTTCTGGGTCAAGTTTTTTTATTAATTTTTGCAAATGATATAAACTTTTATTTTCAATTTCAATAAATAACATATACTTTTCTTCATCTTCATTTTTACCCCTAACATTTAAAACAGACACTGCATAACCGGCATCTCTTAATTCATTTACAAGTTTACTATATTCATTACTTGTAATAATTTGAACTGTTAAATTGCCTCTAATAAACTTTTTAGATATTAAGCCACCTATATATGTACCAGTTGCAAATCCACCAGAATATGATACTGCAACCCAAATACTGTCTATATCAGTATTTAGAGCTTCTTTTACAATTAAAAACCAGATAATCACTTCAATAAAACCAATTATTGAGGCATATAATGTTTTACCTTTAACAGTTAAAAGAGTTCTAAACGTGCCTAACGAAACATCCAAAATCCTTACAAAAAATATTTTTACACATAATATTAATATTGCCACAATATCACCTTACTCTTTCTATTATTTTTATCTTTTTAATTAGGTTTATTCTAACAAAATAAAAATAAATATAAACTATCTATTCTTACTTTGAAAATATTGTATAAATTATTCCTGCTGCTGATCCTCCAACCATTGCAATTAGAATAATCCATATGATTATTTTTTGTGTTTTTTTGCTCATATGTCCTCCATACTATAAATTAGATTTTATCATATTATACTAAACTTGTCAAAAAATATGTCTAATAATTTTAAGCATTTTTTGATATGTATTTTATATAATTTAATGGTGAATAATATGAGAATGTTATTAAAAGATAATAGTAAAAAAGTTAAAATGAATTTGCTCACTAAAAAGAATTTATTAATACTGGTGATATCTTTACTAATAGTGAGTATTATTATTGGAATAATATTTTTTATATTGTTGAAAGATAGTGATAAATTACTTATACAAAATAATATTGATTCATTATTTAAAAATGAATCAGATAATCTAAATTATTTTAAAAATTTATTTAATAGTCTAATAAATAATTTTTGTTATGTGATATTTAGTTTTTTGTTAGGCATAAGTATAATTGGAATTATTGCAGTATTATTCATGTTATTTTTTAAAGGGATTACTATTGGAGTATCAATATCTTCTATATTTTCTAAATATCAAATAAGTGGAATAATAGG
Source organism: Bacilli bacterium (assembly GCA_035392025.1). Classification (GTDB taxonomy): domain Bacteria; phylum Bacillota_I; class Bacilli_A; order RF39; family UBA660; genus DAOPMC01. Next base: position 10,155 of record DAOPMC010000006.1, on the reverse strand, counting down.
CAATATATTATATTTATTTCCTGATAAGATATTATCACTATTTTTATTTATATTTATGAGTTACTTTTCTATATTATTTGGAATTAACATATTTATTTATCTGTTTTTAAAGAAAGACATAAATTTGCAGTTACAATTTAAAAATTATATTAAAAAATTCTATATTGGTTTAATTATTGCCACTATAATAAGTATTTTAGAAGTATTTGTTTCTCCAATTATTCTTAATCTTTTTACTTTTTTTATGAAATAGTGTATAATGAAGTCGGTGTTATTTATGAATAAAGTAATTGTAGGAATGTCTGGTGGAGTTGATTCTGCTGTTGCGGCAGCTTTACTATTAGAACAAGGATATGAAGTTGAAGGATTATTTATGAAAAATTGGGATAGCGTTACTAATAATGATATTAAAGGTAATGCTACTATTAATGATGTAATATGTCCTCAAGAACAAGATTATTTAGATGCTAAAAGTGTCTGTGATAAACTTGGGATTAAACTTCACAGGGTAAACTTTGTAAAAGAGTATTGGGATCATGTATTTTCTTATTTTTTGGATGAACTAAAATTGGGAAGAACGCCTAATCCAGATGTTATGTGTAATAAATATATTAAATTTGACTACTTTATTAAAGAAGCTAAAAGACTGGGTGCTGATTATATTGCAACTGGCCATTATGCTATTTTAGAAAATAACAAATTATATAAGGGTATTGATTCTAATAAAGATCAAACTTATTTCTTAGCACAACTATCCAATGAACAATTAAAGAATGTATTATTCCCAGTGGGAAAATTAAATAAAAGTGAAGTTAGAATGCTAGCAGAAAAATATAATTTATCAGTTTCTCACAAAAAAGATTCAACAGGCATTTGCTTTATTGGCGAAAGAAATTTTAAAAAGTTTTTAGAAAACTATCTTCCTAATAAAAAAGGAAACATTATAGACATTGATACTAATGAAATAGTAGGGGAACATAGTGGTTTAATGTATTACACTATTGGTCAAAGAAGAGGACTAGATATTGGTGGTAACCCATCTAGAACATTTGTAGTTGGCAAAGATATGACTAAAAATATATTATATATTTCTGATAATGAAGAATATTTAATATCTACTAGTTGCATAATTGATAGTCTAAACTTGCTTACTGATAAATTAAGTTCTAACTGCAACGCCAAATTTAGATATCGAAGTAACGATATAAAAGTCCACCTAGAACAAGCTAATGATAAAGAACTACTAGTTACCTATGAAAGTGCAAAATCAGTCACTCCTGGGCAATTATGTGTATTATATGATGGCAATAGATGTGTAGGTAGTGGGATTATAAAAGAAGTTAGAAAAAGAAATGAAAAACTATGGTATTTATTATAATTAAATACCATAGTTTTTATATATTAAAAAAAGCAAGTTTACATCTATTTACAGTTGACATGCTGTCAAAAAAAGTGATATTATGAATATATAATAGGTGGAGGTTTTATGAAAGAAGTAGAACGAATAATTAATGAATGCGGAGTATCTAAAGTAAGAGTTGCAAAATATCTAGGAGTGTCTAGACAAATGTTGTATAATTATTTTGCAATGAATTTTAATGATATGCCAAAAGAAAAAACTAATAAAATTTTAAAATTATTTAGTGTAACAGGGGAGGGAGAATTAGAAACTATTGTAGTTGATGATGATTATGCGCATCATTTAGATGAAAAATTAAGTGATGAAATTATGGATTTATCAAATAAAGAAAATATTTCTAATCTTACCGGGTTAAACAAAAAAGAACAAGAATTATTAACTGATATATTTAATTTATTAAAAGAAAGTTTGGTAGAAGATAAATCAAATGAATCATATGATACTTTGAGATACTTATATCATTATTTGCAAGCTATGGAATCAGTTAAAGAATTAAAATATATGCTTGCTTATATGTCAAAATCATTAGGGGTTACTAATCCACTTGAATTTGTTTTTAATGAAGATGAACAATATTGTTTTGAAGGAATTATATTTTCTGCAATGACTCTTTATACGAATGGGGGAGCCTCAAAGAGTAAAGTAAGTGAATCACATAAAAGATTTGAACAAGAAATTTCAATCAAAAAAGAAGAAACCCTAAGTAGAACCCAAGAATTAAATACGTTTAAAAATCAAGCGTTAAATGAATTAGGATATTCTTCAATCAATGAAACTAATGCAAAAGAAGTATTTGAAAAAATTGCTGAGATTATGTCACGTAAAGTATAATGAAAAAATAGGAGAACGCTTCCCCTATTTTTTTAATATATAAATTTTGAATTGAGGTGGAGAACTATCCAACTTTTTTAATGTCGATGCAAAATAGCAATAACAAATATTAGTTGCAATACATAAAATAAATAATTTATTAAGATAAAAACTTAAAAATAAAAATAAATTTATTTTATTTATTTAATTAATTAAATAATTATTCTTTAAAAAATATAAATATAATACAAAGTTAAACTTTTTAATAATTTTGTCTCAAAATTAAAATTCCAATAATTTATATTATGTAAACTAGCAAGAACTGTATGACTATAGTCACTAACTTATTCAACATAATTATTTATGCAAATGTCTTGTTCCCATCTTAGCATAACACTCATCAACCAAATCATATCTACATACCTCTATTTCTTTTCTAGTTTGATTTGATATTGGCCAATCTTGGGCAATGATTATAGGAAATTTCGTTTCTTTAAGGAATATACATGGTGACGATTTTTCTTTTGAGCATATATATTCATATTTCTCTCTAATACTTTTTCTTCCTACGATTTCTTTTAAATTTCCTTCTTTTGCAAATGCCATTTTCTTTACTGGTTGTCCTTTAAAAAGTAAAATCAAATACAGAGAAATACAATCTCCATATCCTTCAACCAATCCATCACTGTGATTAATTCCCCAATTATTATCTGGTTCTACTAAATGAAAAATTTGTGTATCCCTATTTAAGACAGTTGTCTCTTTTTTATTAACCAAAGTTTGAATGGCGCCAATATAATATAGATTTTTAATGACTCCCATAAATTAAACCTCCCTACTCCACTTATTATAACATATATTATTTATATTCACTCAATTATAAATATAATTTTTTGATTTTTTTTATTATCAGGATAAAAATAGATTTTATATTCCTTTTTTTCATCTACTTTATATTGTAATGTATAATATGTTGATTCATTTGACTTTAGGACATTAGTATTTGATTCATAAGTATTATATAGTTCAAAATCAGATATTGCATACATTTTAAAATACTTATCTTGATTGAATGTGATACTATAATTATTTAAATTTTTGATTAAAAAGGTTAGTATTAATTCTTTATTTATTTTTGAATATGAATAATTTGTTAGAGTAATCTCAAAATTGTCAATTGTGACTGTCTCACCCATCTTATATTTAGGATTTCTAAAGAAAATAAATAAAGTAATTTCACAAATCACTAATATCATTACTAAACATATTAAATATTTCCTCTTTTTATTCATAGCTCTTTCACCCTTTTAATTAATTTTATCTAAAAAACTAGTCCCAATTTCTGGCTTATCCACTGCAAAATTATCTGCAATAGTTGCCCCAACATCAGCAAAAGTATTAAGAATTGGTAATTGTTTAGGCAATTTAAAAACTCTACTATATATAATTACAGGAATATTTTCTCTGGTATGATCAGTTCCTTTAAAAGTAGGATCATTTCCATGATCTGCGACAATTATTAGCAAATCATCATTATCTAATTTATTTAATATCATTGGGACATCAACATCAAATTCTTCAATAGCATTAGCATATCCATTTACATCACGTCTATGGCCATATAATGTATCAAAATCATTAAGATTAACAAAACATAATCCTGTAAATTTCTTATCCATAATATCTAACAATTTGTCTATCCCATCATTATTATCTGTTGTAGTGATTTTTTTTGTAATACCCTCCCCATCAAAAATATCATATATCTTACCTATGGATATAACATCGTAGCTTTTATTTTTTAGAAAATTTAATACTGTCGGACGCTCTGGCTTTAATGCATAGTCATGACGATTTGGAGTTCTTTTAAAATGTCCTGGTTTTCCAATAAAAGGTCTAGCAATTACTCTTCCAACTTTCCATTCAGGCTTTTTAGTAATCTCACGTGCTATTTCACATATTTTATATAATTCAGATAGTGGTACAACATCTTCATGGGCTGCAATTTGAAGCACAGAATCTGCAGATGTATAAACTATAATTGCACCATATTGCATGCTTCGTTCGCCCAACTCATCTATTATCTCAGTTCCACTTGCAGCTTTATTGCCAATAACCTTTCTTCTAGTTCTTCTTTCAAGTTCGTCAATCAATTCTTCAGGAAATCCATTCTTAGTAAACGACATAAATGGTGAGGTAAATCTTAAGCCCATTAATTCATAATGACCAGTTAAAGTATCTTTTCCTTTATTTGTCGGTCTTGCAATTGTATAATAAGCATCAACATCACCATTCCCAGACATATTTAAAGTATCTAAAAAACCTAACTTTTTTAAATTAGGAATGAATAATTTTTCCTTTTCGTTAATATGTTTCAATGTAGATGAACCGACACTATCATATTCATTTGCATCAGTTGCTTCTCCTATTCCAAGTGAATCCAGTACTATTAAAAATATTCTTTTAAATTTCATATTATTTCTCCTTCTTTTCTCTTGGATGATATTCTTCATAATCATCCTTAACCTTTTTATCTGAAATGTGGGTATAGATCTTTGTTGTTGTAATATCACTATGCCCTAAAAGTATTTGTATACTTCTTAAGTCGGCACCGCCATCTAACAAATGTGTTGCAAAAGAATGTCTTAGTATATGGGGTGTAACATGCTTTTTAATATCTAAATGTTGTAGTATTTGATTTAAATTTTTTGTAAATCCCTGCCTTGAAATTCTATTTCCACAATTATTTAAAAATAAATAATCATTATTCTTTTTTTTAATAAAACTATTCCTGATGTTTAAATATTCTTTTAAATAATTTAATGAATAATCATTGATTGGAATGATTCTTTCCTTTGACCCCTTCCCAACACAATTAACTATATTATTATTAAAGTCAACATCTGCAACTGTTAAATTAATTAATTCTGATATTCTAAGGCCTGAACTATATAACAATTCCAACATAGCCTTATTTCTAATATCATATTTATTTTTTATTGGTATATTTAATAATAAGTCTACTTCAGATATACTAAGATATTCAGGTAACTTTTTAGGCAACTTGGGATTATCAATATTTTCACATGGATTGTCTTTTATAATATTCATCTTTATAAGATACTTAAAAAAATTACGTAATGTTGTTACATTCCTTGCAAGTGTTGTAGCATTTTTCGTTGAAAATGTTTTTATATATTTCTCAATGTCATCTGTCTTTATCCTTGTAATTTCTTTTTCTTTTATATTATTACTAAAGTGTTCTAAATCATACTGATAATTTAGATAAGAATTTTTAGATAACCTTTTCTCAAATTTGACGTAATCTAAATATTTACTTATATATTGATGCATCATAACATCACCAATTTAATTATATCAAATTTTATTTTAAAAATATATATTAATACTTTAAATTTTACATGTTATAATGTCATTAGGAGTGATATTTATGAATACACCATTAGCAATTAGAATGGCCCCTAAAAGTCTAAAAGATGTTATCGGACAAAAACATTTAGTCGGTAAAGACAAAATATTAACTAATTTGGCCAAAAGTAAAAATTTATTTTCAATGATATTATATGGCCCACCTGGCGTAGGAAAAACTTCAATTGCTAATGCTATCGTAAATGATTTAGACTTACATTACCGTTTCTTAAATGCTACAATTAATAATAAAAAAGATTTTGATGCTGTTGTTGAAGAATCTAAAATGCTTGGTGGAATTATCTTAATAATGGATGAAATACATCGTCTAAACAAAGATAAACAAGATTTATTATTACCATGCATTGAAAGTGGATTGATTACTTTAATTGGTCTAACAACAAGTAACCCGTATTATATAATTAATCCTGCAATAAGAAGCAGATGTCACATTTTTGAACTAAAACCCTTAACTGAAGAAGATATAATTTTAGGACTTAAAAAAGCAGTTAGATGCCAAGAACTAATGGATATAAAAATATCAAATGATACAATAAAATATATTGCTAAAATTTCTGGTAATGATTTAAGGTATGCCTATAATTTATTAGAAATTAGTTACTATTATAAAACAGATCATAATGTAAATATTGAAGTTATTAAAAGCATAAATAATAAACCTGTTTTTGATTCCGATAAAGATGGTGATAATCACTATAATATAATTTCGGCTCTACAAAAATCAATCAGAGGAAGCGATGTTGATGCTAGTCTTCACTATCTTGGAAGATTGATACTATCTGGTGACTTTGATATTATATATAGAAGACTTCTTGTCATCGCATATGAAGATATTGGACTTGCTAATCCTAGCATAGGGCCAAAAGTAGTATCTGCAATTACTGCTTGTGAACGTATAGGTATGCCAGAAGCCAGAATTGTTCTTGCAAATGTTGTAATTGATATGGCTTTATCACCCAAATCTAATACTGCTATTATGGCCTTAGACATTGCAATGAAAGATATAGAAAAAGGCAATTGTGGCGATATTCCTAAATATTTAAAAGATGCAGCAATTGGATATAAATATCCTCATGATTATCCCAATACAATGGTATATCAAGAATACTTACCATCTAATCTCTTAAATAAAAAATATTATATTCCAAAAGATGAATCTAAATATGAACAATCTTTAAAAATAACTAAAGATAAAATTGACAAAATTAAAATGAGTTTAAAATGATGTCTGCTCTAAAGAGTGTATTTCATAATAAACTCATTTTTTTATTTGCAAAGATAAATCTCAGAATTGGCAAATATCTTGCCAGCTGATGAAATATGGGAAGGAATATATTCTCTAAAAAAGTTGCTATTAAATAATTCAAGTAAGGTTGTGCTTGTATTTGAATTAGCAGCTAACCACTTTTGCAATTCGTCATTATAATAAACTTTACTTGGTGAATTAGTATCTTTATCTATTAGAATCAATTTCTTTACATCTTCAAAAGACTGATCTAGAAGATATTTCTTGTCTTGGTTTAATTGATCGTATTTGTATTGAGCATAGCATTGAAATGATGAAGAGATTCTAACCATTAATTCATTTCCTTGCATATAAGCTTTGCCACCAGGAAAATTTTTAAAGAAGAAATCTTCAACTAAAATCATAAATAATTTTAATCCCTCATATTTTGAGGATTTTATAAGGCTCTCAACTTCACATGGAATAACTCCCATAACATATTGTTTAAAACTTATGGTCTTGTTGGCTACTTTGATCTTGCCAATTATTCTTCCTCCTCCAGGAAACATACTATCAGATGACACTTCCCCATTATCTTGTACTACATCAAATAATCTTACTTGTCTGTTCATTACATCATCAATACTATATCCATTAGGAATAGGACAAACTTCTAAAATGCCCTTAATATACTCTTGCTTTATTTCACAATTTGTTGTAGCTTCATTGCCTACTTCATCATATCCTTTTATAGTAGCATTAACAAATATATCATTAAATGTATATGACATAGTTGAAATCTTTTCACTGGTTTTATTATCATAGTTCACAACATAATATTTAGTATCAGAAGAATCAACATTTATTATTGTCGTATTATCTTTTATTGTCCCCGTACAAGTTAATGTTGGTGGTGTGATATCAATATTTGTAATTTCTACACTACATACTTCACTATTATCATTTTTATCATATATAGTAAATTCATATGTACCATTCTTATATGCTGTATATGTTGGATTTTTACTTGTAACCCTTTCTCCATTATCTGTAATGGTATAACTATATCCTTCTCCTTTTATATCTAGCGTTATCTTTACTCCTGTTGAAGTTACTGCTGTTGGACTTATGGTATGAGTTATATCTAAATTTATACTATTATCATTTACTATTACTTTCCTTTTTACTGATACACTTTTCCCTCTTGTGTTTGTGACACTATATGTTAGAGTATATGTTCCTGCTTTAGAAGTATCCACACTTCCTTCTACTTTTACTTTATCTGTTATATTCCCATCTATTTTATCTGTTGCAGTATATCCACTTTCTATGTATTGTGTATTTATCTCTACTGTTCTTGTTTGATTTCCTACTAACTCTATTATAGGTGATGATCCTAATATTCCTTCTGCTATTACTATCCTATCTATATGGGTTATATAGCTTCCACTTTCTAATATGTTATATGTTACTTTGTTTATCCCGTTATCTATATTACTATTTTTTATGTTTACTGTGTATCCTTCAACTAGTGATATACCTAGTTCTTGATATGTGTCTGTTACTATATATGGATTATCTCCTAAAAGTACTCCATACTTACTATTTTCTTTGTTCTCTTTTATTACATTTGCTACTACTTGTGAATTATATCCCTCACACATCAAGTATGGAGTATAACTATTATCTTCTACTAATACTCCACTATTACTATTACATTTTAAATTGCTATCTATTTCAATATTTAGATAATTTAGTGATATATACATGTCTTTTGTTATTTCATTATTCTTAATATACTCTTTGGCATTATATACCATAATTGATTCTACCAACTCATAGGCATGTTTTTGTTTATTATTCTTACTACTATTTAATACTATTATTAAAGTTATAAGCATAACTAAAACTACTATAGATATAATTATTATATATTTCCTATAGTTATTCCATATATTACTTAGTTTCTCTTTTAGACTAAATCCATTAAAACCATTCATATACTACTCCTATTATAAATTCTATCATAAAAAAACAAATCTTTAAAGACTTGTCTTTTTTATTTTTTATAATTCAGTAAAATATGCTACATCAACTATGGCCCTAGATCCACCATAAATTACTTTCAAATCACCATTTTTTTGTTTAAATAAAGTTGCTAGCGAACCACCACCGTCCATATTAATTACTGTCTGGCAGCCAACACTTTTAAGTAAACTAATTCTATCACTATTGGTAGTTGATTTGTAATTAGTTATAAACACAAAATTATTAGTGTTTATTTGGCACATTATTTGCCTTTTAGACCCATCTTTCATAAAATTACTAGTTGCATAATCTGAAGAAATTTCACCATTTGTAATTATAGTTGGTCTAAAACAAAATGTATTTTTTATACCGGAATCTATTATTTCTTGAAAAAGTTTCATTCTTGCTTCTTCGGTATAAGAATTTATTTTAGGATATGCCATCAGTTTCCCTTTAGGATTAATGCCATAAATAGAATGATTCCTTGATCTATCGATTGCATCATCATAGTACCAATTTCTAATTACTTGTCCATTAGTTATAACTAGTGGCCCTTCTGTTGTATTATAATATTTTGGTAGATAACTAGTATTTGAACACGATGGTACCCAAGCTCCTTGTTTGTAAAAACCGCTTGCATTAATTGCAATTATTATCTTTGATTGTAAATTATTAGTGGAAATTTCATTTTGCATTATATTATATGGCGAAAGCGTATTTACTCCCCAATTGCTAGTGGCCTTTTTAAACTGTTCATATGGTTTAGCAACCCAAATATATGACATAACGCCATATTTTGTATCAAGCACTTGAACTTTCAAACTATCTGATTCATCGGTATATAATATATTATGACTAATCGTTGGAGAAATATCATCGTAATAAAAATTTTCACCGACTTGACAAGTTACACTCCCTGCATTATTTGACATATCATAACCATATACTACAACTTTTTCTTTTTCTTCTTCATAAATTTTATCATTTTTACTGCTTTTAACATTTTCAAATAAATAATAACTTATTTTTTCGTTTGCATCTATTACAATGTGTGTTTTGCCATCTTTTATTTCACCACTACAAGTCAAAATAGGCGGAGTAGTATCTAAAGTAGAAATACTAACTTCATATACTTCACTATTGTTGTTTGTATCATACACAGTAAACTCATATGTACCATTCTTATACGCTGTATACGTTGGATTTTTGCTTGTGACTTTCT
>DAOPMC010000005.1:0-40771 GCA_035392025.1 Bacilli bacterium | reverse complement strand
TAACTATATAAAAATAAAACTTAGAACTTTCGGGAACTAAGTTTTGAATTTAATCTTTTTTTTGTTTTTCTTATATATATGAATAACTTAGTATAGGCGATACACTAGCCATATACTTTTTTTATGCTAAAAATTACTAAACATACCCCCCTATATTATCGATAACCTCTTTAATTTGATTTAAGGTTGTTCTCTGCTCGCTTTTTTTGAGATGTAATTTTATATTAGTTAAACATAATCGTTGCAGAAAACAAGCGTAAAATGGTGTTTTAAAGGTCTTTTGTTTATATATTGGAATCGCATTAACTTTTTGTGATTTTTATCACTTTTAAAACAACTATAAAATTGTATGTTTCTATACTATATATTGCTATTCACTACTAATAAGTAGGAGGTAATAAAAAATATGGAAATAAATTATTACACACTTAAAGAAATTAGTGTACTATTAAAAACACCGATACATACTTTAAGAAAGTGTATCAAAGAAAAAAAATTAAGGGGTGCTAAACTTGGTTGTAAATACTTAATATCATCATACAACTTAAATCAATTCATTAATAAATACTTAAATCAAGAGAGTGATTATAATGAGTTTTAAAAACAATTTGAAATATAATATTGAACAAGACTTAACTGATATGCTTGGTCTTACCGATAATAAAAATAGTTTGGACTATGATTTAAGATATGTAATTGAAAATGGTATTGATAAATACAATGAAATGATGATAAGAGAACAAGAAAAAAGAAACGAAATAAAAAACATTATGATTGAATTACTAAATGATAAAACATTACTTTATCAGTTAATGAAAATATTAGAGTTTGAGGGATTCGTTAAGGATTGTCCTACTTGTGCTTGGAATATTGAAAAATATGGCAAGTTAAAATAATAAAAGAGAAAGAATAAGGTTAAATAAATCTTACTTGAATAAGTCAACAAAAAGTGGACACTAAAAAAGAATTTATTAGAACCCCAGTTCAGTTTTATATTGGATTGGGGTTTTATAATCTAATGAACAAGCTAATCTTTCATTATTGTAATAATATATATATGCTTTTATAAATTTATCAAACGAGTCGTAACTATCTATATTCCAGTCATTAATGATTTCATCTTTTATCCATCCGTTGATAGATTCCATTTTGGGATTATCTGTTGGTGTTCCTGCTCGACTCATTGAACGAATAATGTTATAATCTTTATGTGCATTTTTAAATGCCGCTGAGGAATAGACTACTCCTTGATCACTATGCAAAGTTGTGGAGTAGCCAATTCCTTTTATTTTGTCTAAAATTATATTTAAACCGTCATAATATGGTGCTATTGAGTTATGCTTTTTTGTATACGAATAAGATAATATTTCAATATTAAACGCATCCATATATAAAACTGTATCATATAAATTACCACGATATTTAATACAAGTCATATCAGTAACTATTAGCTCTAAAGGTTTTTTTACATTCCAATTTCCTTTAACAAGATTAGAAAATTTTATAGATTCTTCACCTGGTTTTCTATATTTATAATTTCTAACTACAGATTTAATACCTAAAAATTTACAACATTTATGAACAAAGTTATCAGATACATACCATCCAATATCAACTCTTATTTGTCTATTTATATGTCTATATCCCCATGATAGATGTTTTTTATGATATTCTTTAACTAATTCGCACATATCACTCCGATTTGATTCATAATTATTTAAAATATCTTTATTTTTTAACCATTTATAAAAACCACTTCTTGATATATTCATTTCACAACATAACACTTTAATATTAAATTCTTTACTTAATAATAAAACTATTTCGTATTCTTGTTGTTTGATCCATTGAATATTACAACTTGACCATCTCCTTCCACCATGTAACCTTTTTTTAATCGTTCATTCTCAATTCTTAATTTCAAATTTTCATATTCTAATTTTTCAATATCTGTTAGATTTTTTTTACTACTGTATTTACATAATGGATTACCTGGCTTTTTCTTGTTTTCTAATCCATCTTCACCAAACTCTAAATATTTTTTAAGCCAATTATTATACATTCCGTTTGAAATATTTTCTCTATTGGTTATTTCTAAAGTACTTACATGCCTTTCTAAATGTTCTTTAATTAATTTTAATTTTTCATCTTTTGACCAATATTTATTTGTTCCTCCCTTAGGTCTTCCCATAAAATCATCTCCTTTATTAAATTATAGCAAAAGAAAAAGTAAATCACATTCTTTTTATGTGTCTACTTTTACTTTACCACTTCATAAATAAATCTTACTCTTTCTCTTTTTTTTGTTCTAAACCATATTTCTTATTAAAATATGCAATTTTTCCTATCTCATCAAATAGGTAACAATATCTATCTATTACCTCATTTGATTCAATAAATGCTTTGTTAGTTTTATAATTTACACCACTACTTTTCTTATGACTTATACTTATATCTTTTTTCCAAATCATATTTTCTTTTATATCTTGTTCTTCATAATAAAATATTTTATCTTGTAATTCTCTTGCAATACTATATACTGCCTTATAATTACCATTTTCTGATGACAAATATTCTTTAAAATGCATTTCAACATCAACATAAATATCATCTATAAGTTTTTTTGTATAATCAAACACTTCATTATATAATATATACTTAACCTTGTTTTTATAATCATTTATAAAGTGTAAGTCTCCATATATTTTCCAAAAATTAGACAAACTAATTTTAGAAATTTCTATATATTCTTCTAATACTTTCTTTAGTTTGGTTTTGTTTTTTTCTTCAATATTTTTTTTGTGCTCTTCATATATGTTTTTTAATTCCTTTTTGGTTATACCTTTTATACCATTATTGCCTTTAATATTAGATTCAAATTCTTCATAACTTTCAATATCTTCTTCTTCTAAATATTCTAGATTATTAAATACATTTCTTAATTTATTGCAATATTCCATTAAATCTTCTAGATTCCTTTTTCTTTGTATCAGATAATAAATTAATGAAGTTGGTATTACTATTATTGCACCGGCAAATATATTCAACAAAATATTACTTATAAAGATAGTTTCCTTAGTCTCAAAAAATACAAATGTTAAAAATATACTAGTCATTAAAGTTATAAATGATATAACGATAGAAAAAAACAATATTAGTTTGTTTTCTTTCATAGAACACCTCTTTTACTTATTTATTCTTTTTTTCATAAACAATGCAATACACCCAAACAAAAATCTCACTTGCTAAAAATATTAATCCTAAAATTATATTTATTGGGTCATCGAGTGAAGATGTATTCTTAAAATCAGAACAATAGGCAGATTTATTTAATAGTTTAACTTCCTATTCATTTTCATCTTGGTCGTATAAAGTAATAGAATCATTTACTTCCATTCTTTCATCATTGTCTCCAAAATATAGATAACCACCATTAGACCAATACACTTTTTCAATATAATAATCGTGATATGTTTGACTTTTACCTTCTGCCACTTCATCACTATATACATCAACATTTACTTTTGCCGGTAATGTATATTTTTTATTTCCGGTTATTTCTACATAATAACAATAAGTTCCACTAGGTTTTGTTTCTATATTATCATAGCCAACAAGTTCCTTAAACCAAGCATTACTCCAAAGAGTAAAAAGTATTACTGCTATTCCGATTAATATAAATCTAATTGGATAATCATTAAACCATTTGCTAATATCACTAAATTTTTCATAAGGTTTTTCATTTTCTCTTTTAAAAACTTTTGATTTAATCAAAGAAACAAGAAAACTTACCGAAACACAAAAACAAGCCAAACCAATTAGTGCACACACACCATAAATTAAATTCATAATATTCCACCCATCACTTTTATAAATACATTATATCATTTTTGCAAAATTAAAACGACCCAAAAAGTCGCTTAATAAAGATTTTGAAATGATTTTTATATAATTAGTGCCTTTTTCTATCTTAACTCTTATTTTTACCCTTTATTTACTAGATAGTTAACCCTTTTATAAGAGTGCCGAAAAAAGTGCCGAAAACAAAATCACTTTAAATCACTTTGTGATACTTTATAATACTTACAAAATATAAAAAATCTTGAAAACATTGGGCTTTCAAGACTTTAATTAGTAAAATAATGGCGTCCTCGATAGGACTCGAACCTACCACCTAGAGTTTAGGAAACTCTTGCTCTATCCTGCTGAGCTACGAGGACATTTTAGGACATTCATATATGTCCTTTTTCCCTAGCCTAATACTTAGGAGGGGGTTGCTCTATCCAACTGAGCTACAGGGACATTAAATAGTAGTATTATTATACTACTTTTATTTTATTTTGCAATCTTAGCAAGTGCTTCTTGTGCCGCCATTTGCTCTGCATCTTTTTTAGATGATGCTACTCCCTTACCATAAACTATGTCATCTACCTTAACTACTACTGTAAATGTTTTATTATGTGCTGGCCCATTTTCATCAACAAGTTCATATACTAAAGATTTTCTATCTGTTTGTACTGCTTCTTGTAGTACTGACTTATAATCTTTAAATAATAAAATACTATCATCTTTAATATATGGAACTGCAATTTTTAATGCAAATTCTTTAGATGTTTCAAAGCCTAAATCTAAATATATTGCAGCAAGGAATGCTTCAAATACATCAGCAAGAATTGCTTTTTTGTATCTTCCACCACTTTGCTCTTCGCCATGCCCTACCTTAATATAATTACTAAAATTTAAACTATCTGCATATATTGCAACTGCATTTTCACATACATAGCTTGCTCTTATTCTAGTCATAACACCTTCTTCATAGTGCTCAGATTTATATAGATAATCTGATACTGCTAAATCTAAAATAGCATCCCCTAAAAATTCCAATCTTTCATAACTAGTCTTAATGCTTGCTTCATAACAATAAGAAGTATGCCTAAAAGCTTGTTCATAATACTCTATATTTTTATACTTAATTCCTAATTTTTCTAACAATTCTTTCATTTTCATCACCTAACTAAATATAACACAATTTTTAATATTTTAATACTGTTGATTGATAAAATAGATTTTTTTTAGTAAAATAGTATTGGTGGTTAAAATGAAACACATATTAATTTTTATTATTAAAATTTATCAACATATTCCAGGGAGTTTTCATAATTATTGTCGTCATACTCCAACTTGTTCTAATTATGCTATCGAAGCAATAGAAAAATATGGTACAATAAGAGGTGGAAAGATGGCTATTAAAAGAATATGTAATTGTAGACCACATGGAACTAAAGGATATGATCCTGTTCCAGTAAAGGAGTAAATATGAAAAAATTATTACTTGTTGTAGTTTTACTATCAACTTTAGTGCTAACTGGATGTTTTAAAAGAGATGAAATGGAAAATATTAATATTATTACAACTGTTTATCCAATTGAATATATCACATCTAGATTATATGGAGATAGTTCTAGTATATCTAGTATTTATCCAAAAGCTGTTGACTATACTTCATATACCATGACCAATAAGCAGATTAAAGATTATAGTAACAAAGATTTATTTATCTATAATGGGTTAGATTTTGAAAGAGAATATGCAACTACTTTTCTAAATAAAAATAAAAAATTAAAGATAATCGATGCTTCTTATGGTATAAGCTATAACTATAATTCAGAAGAAGTATGGCTTAATCCTTCAAATATGTTAATGATGGCTCAAAATATTAGAAATGATTTGCAAAATTATATTTCAAATCCTTATTTAATAGAAGAAATTAATGATGATTATGAAGAACTTAAGGTAGATATTACTCAAATTGATACAGAGCTTACTTTAGTTGCTAGTGCATCTGAAAACAAACAGATAATTGTTGCTGATGAAACTCTCAATTTCTTAAGTAAATATGAGTTTAGTGTAATTAATTTATATGAAAAAGATGCTGTTGTTGATAAAAATATGAAACTTGCTGAATCATTATTTAAAAATAAAACTTTATCATATATATTTGTAATGGATGATGAAGAACTAAGTAAAGATATTCAAAAACTGGTAGACACATATGAAATTGAAGTATTATCAATAAATACTCTTGCTACTATATCAGATGAAGATTTATCAAGTAGTGAAGATTATTTATCAATTATGTATAATAACATTAGTCAAATAAAGAAAGAGACTTTTAATTAGTCTCTTTTTCTTATTAATTTATTTTTATTATCTACTTTAATTTGATTAAGCGCAGCTTCCATAATCCATATTGTATTGTTATTAATGTCAAAACCTGCAGCTTTAGGATGCCCACCTCCACTTGGATTAAAGGCTTGGGCAATATTACCTACATGAACATCATCTCGTGTTGTTCTAAGTGAATACTGACCTCTCATCATATTAACTATTAAAATATAGTCAAGAACTGTATGCATTCTCGATAAGGCATTACCTACTTCACTACGATATTGTTATGAAAATGATACCCCAATATTTCTTCCATTAAGATTCATAAATACTAATCTATCATCACACTTTTTAATATACTTTTCTATTTTAACATATCTTCTTTGAATTAGTTCTCTATCAGTATCTGATATTAATTGTTTACCTTTAGATAATGCTTCACACATTTTATTAATATATGTATCATTCCCATACATAAGTGCTAGCTCTGATAAATCGCATCCTAGTGAGTACCCAGACATTTGTTTTAACCAATTATCTCTACATCTAGTAGCTTCTACAAATCCTTGAACTTTTTCAGCATTTAGATCTTTACCATACAATTCATTTTTGACAAAATAATCATGCAATAAACTTGTACCACACACCACTTCTCCATTTTTGTCTAGTACAACATTTACAAATAAATATTTTTTATTCTCACTTTCCGTTGCATGATGATCAAAATGCTTAATTCTTTCTTTTAAATCTGGAATGCCATTAAGATTAATATCCATATTACAACTTTAGCAATTTTTTCATTTACCCCATTAAGTTCTGCAAATTCAACTAAAATGTAATCTATATCTTCATATGCTAGTTTTGCAAGGACAACAGCATCTAACCCATCAATATCTGCTACATGTGATATTATTAATTTTTTCATACCTAAAGCCTCCTATTACAAACTTATCATTATATTAAATTTTGTTCAAGCAAAAAGAGACCATTGTCTCTTTTAATCTTTTAAAATATTTACTCTCTTTTCTATTCTATCTTTTCCTAATAATTTCATTATTTCATATAAATCAGGAGTTTGAGATTTAGTAGTAAGTGCTACTCTTATTACCATACTAACATCTGCGATACTTCCTTTATAATTATTAGAGTTTTCTTTATACTCTTTCATATCAGGACAATATCCTAACTCTATACATAGTTCTTTCATTTTGTTAAACCATGTCTCTTTATCATCATTTACATCATAATATTTTGTAATATATGTTGATAAAATAATATCTATTTCCTCTCTATCAGATATTGTTTGGAAATCGTATGTAATATTCTTTGGTATAAATAATTCATCATACATATACCAAATATGATCTTTTATCTCATTATAACATGCAAAATCTTTTCTTGGTTTCTTTTGACATCTTTCAATATTTAAAACATCTGTTGAATAATCTTTATAATTTTCTAATAGTTTTTCAAGTTCATTGTCAAACTCTTTAGCCCAAGTTAAAAGATTATTGTAAACTTCTTCTTTAGTTAACTTTGAAATATAATTCTTAGAAATATTTAATAGTTTTTCAATATCAAATAATGATCCACTAGTAGTCATTTTATTAAATGTAAATTTAAAATCTCTATAACTTTTATCTTGGTTTTGTAAATACCATTCTTCAAAATTAGAATTTAGAAGTGTCGCAAGATATAAATTAACAGCTCCAACTGGTATTCCTTTTTCATGATAGAAACTAATAGCAGCTTCTGGATCTTTTCTTTTACTTATTTTTCTAAATGTATCACCATCTTTAACACAAAGTGGAAGGATATGTGCAAATTTTGGTATTTTAAAACCAAATGCATTCCATATTTCTAAGTGATATGGTACTGATGATATATAGGAATCATCTCTTGTTACTGTTGTTGTTCTCATTAGATGATCATCAACTACATGTGCGAACGCATATGGAGGAATACCATCTGATTTCAATATAACATGATCAATATCGTTTTCCGGTAATTCCATAGTTCCTTTAACAAGATCTTTAAATATGATTCTTTTGTTGAAGTCTCCCATACTTTTTAATCTAATTACAAACTTATCATTATTATTTAATTTTTCTTTAACTTCATCTAGTGTTAAATTACGACATCTTGCATATCTACCATAATATCCTACTCTATCTTTTATACTTTCTTGCTCGTCTCTCATCTCTTGCAAATCTTCTTCAGTACAAAAACATGGATATGCTCTACCAATTGATACTAAATATTTAGCAAATGCTTGATATATTTCTTTTCTTTTAGTTTGAATATATGGTCCATATTCTCCACCTACTATTGGACTCTCATTAATTATATAATTGTATTCTTCTAAATCTTTAATAATTAGTTCTGTTCCATTTTCAATAGATCTTTTTTGATCAGTATCCTCTATTCTTAAAATATAAACTCCATCTGATTGACGGGCAAACACCTCTGGAATAAAAGAGGCAAATAAGCTTCCCATATGAATTCTACCAGTTGGAGATGGGGCAAATCTAGTTACCTCAGCTTTATCTTGCAAATTCCTTTCTGGATACATCAATTCATAATCCTCTACTGTCTTTGTAATATTTGGAAATAATATCTCTGCTAACTGTTTATTATTCATAATTTTCTCCTTTTAAACAAAAAAAGTGTTACCTAAAGGACGAAATATCGTGGTACCACCTTATTTTTACTTATTATCTTAACGCGATTAACGAAATACCTTATATACGGCATTTAACTCCAAAGTTTCTTCAAATAATTTTATGATTAGTTCACACCGCTACTAACTCTCTTTACATAAAAATTATTTTACTCTTCTTCTTCTTCGTTTTCTCTTAAAGTATATAACTTATGAATATTTTTGTCAATAAATTTAATATTTTGAGCATCCTAATATAGGTGATTATATGCTTGTACGACTTGGTTATGTTTCTATTACTAAGACTATTGATGAAATAAGTTCTTTCCGCGCTCTTAATTATACTAATTACATGAAAGATATTAATATCAATAATATAAATAAAATAATTGATAAAAATTTAGATATTCTAAGTCATATTATTGATTATAATATTAAAAATAATATACATTTTTATCGTATTACATCAGCTTTAATACCTCTTGCAACAAAAGATGATGTCATATTTGATTACATAACACCTTTTATTGATAAATATGAAGAAATTAAAAATAAAATATCTAACTCTAATATGCGAGTTGACATGCATCCTAATGAATATGCAGTTTTAAATAGCAACAGGAAAGAAGTTGTTGCATCTGCTTTTAAAATACTGGCTTATCATAGTGATATTATGAATATATTAAATATCAATAATCCTATTTTAATACTACATGTTGGTAGTAGTGCAATGGGTAAGAAAAAATCAATTACGAGATTTAAAAATAATTTTTTAAAACTCCCTAGTGATACTAAGAAAATGATTGCGGTTGAAAATGATGATAAAGTTTATGATATAGAGGATACTTTAAGTTTATGTGAAGAATTAAATATTCCTATGGTTCTTGACTATCATCATTATATATGTAACAAAGGTAATATTGATCTAAAAAATTATTTACCTAGAATATTTAAAACATGGAATACTACTCCTAAAATGCACTTCTCTACTCCTAAAAGTAATAATAAAAAAGACTTTAGGAGCCATAACGATTATATTAATGTTGATAATTTTATTGAAATGTTAAATATAATTAAAAATTATACTCCTAATATTGATATTATGATTGAGGCTAAAATGAAAGATGTTGCTCTATTTAGGTTAATTCGTGAATTAAAATATAAAAGTAATTATAAATTTATTGATGAAACAACATTTATTGTTGATTAAATTTTTCCACAATAAAGCCCTTTACCAAGGGCTTATTTATCATATGGCGGAGTAGGAGGGATTTGAACCCTCGCACCAGTTACCCGATCTACACCCTTAGCAGGGGCGCCTCTTCAGCCTCTTGAGTACTACTCCATAAGACCTGAAATTATTATAAGTTATATTTACTATTATTTCAAGTTTTTTTGTGATAAAATGGTATTGGTGGTAAATATGGATTGTATTTTTTGTAAAATTATTAGTGGTGAAATCCCCTCTTATACAATATATGAGGATGAGATAGTAAAATGTTTTTTAGATAACAATCCTAATGCTAATGGGCATTTATTAATAGTTCCTAAAAAACATTATGTTAACTTGGAAGATATTCCTGTTGATACTTTAAATTATATTAATAAAATATCTAAAGATATGTATGATCTTTTAAAAGAAAAATTAGGTTTTATTGGACTAAGAGTTGTTCAAAACAATGGAATATTTCAGGAGGTAAAACATTATCATATGCATTTAGTACCTGCATATAAAGATAAGGATTTACTACCTATTGAAAAAGTATATGAAATATTAAAAAAATAAAAGGAATCATTTCCTTTTATTTTTTTAATTAATAACCTATAAAAGAACTAAGCATAACTGCTAGTAATATATATAAAACTATTACAAATACATACCCCGAACCATGATGTGGTTTTGGTGTTTGATTGCATTCTGCGCTCATATTAACACCTCCTTTTTAGCACCATGCACCTAGTATAATTACTAGTAAAATAAATAGTACCAATACAATTGCAGAAGATGACGCATAACCCATAATATAATTCCTCCTTTTTTTTATTGTTCTAGAATATTTTATGGGTTTAGTTAAAATTGTGTGAATGTTTAACAACTATTATTGTTTTTTTTTTCTTATTTTGCTATGATATATTTATATTGCAAGAAGGAGGCAAAAAATGAAAAAGACTATTTATGGACTAACAATTTTGTGTAGTGTTTTGTTGCTAGTCAGTGGTTGTGGAAAGATCCCAGTATTAGAGAATGGTGAAGAATCTCTAATGACTTTAGGTGGCAAAGAAATTGCTGTTAGTACTTTCTACGAAACTTTAAAAGAAAAATATGGAGTTGAGGCAGTAGTTGATATGATTGATACTACGATTCTAGAAGAGGAATATAAAACAGATGATGATGAAACAGATTATATTGATGAGCAGTATGAATATGTAGTAAATTATGCTAAGCAAAATGATACATCAGTTACTGAATTGCTAAAATATTACTATGGAGTATCAACTGAAGCTGAATTTAAAAAACTAATATCTCTAGATTATAAAAGAAATCTCGCAATTAAAGATTATGTTAAAACTTTAATTACTGAAAAAGAAATCAATAACTACTACAAAGATAGTATCAAAGGTGATATGAATGCTAAACATATTTTAATCTCACCAGAAACTGCTGATGGGATGACTGATGCAGAGGTTGCTACTGCTAAAAAAGAAGCTTTAACACTTGCTAAATCAATTATCAAGAAACTTAAAGCTGGAGAAGATTTTGCTACTCTAGCTAAAGAATATTCTGATGATGATTCTACAAAAGATAAGGGTGGAGATTTAGGATGGTTCAACACTGGTGATATGGAAGAAGCATTTGAAAAAGCTGCTTATGCATTAAAAAAAGGAGCATACACTACTACTCCAGTTGAAACTAGCTATGGATATCATATAATTTACAAGATTGATGAAAAAGATAAACCTACATTAGAAGAAGTAAAAGATGATATTATTGATACTTTAGTAGAAAAAAAACTTACAGAAGACAGTTCTCTACAATATAAAGCATTAGAGAATCTTAGAAAAGAATATGGTCTTGAAATTCATGATGATGAATTAAACAAAGAATATAAAAGTTATCTTAAATCATTATATTAAAAGGTCTTAGACCTTTTTTTATTGTCTAAAACCTTTTTCATACATTTTATTTTTAATTTTGTATTCTAGTTCATTGCCTGAATATTTTTTACTTAATTTGTTATATTCTTTTTGATATTCTTTCTCATAAATGCCTTTATCATCAATATTAAAATTTTCTAATATATCATCAATATATTCTTTAGTATAGCCTTGCATAATTAAATTATGCAATATTTTTTGTTTTAACAATTCCCTCGATTTATTTTTATTTGCCTGAATATTTTTTGATACATATTTTTTGATTTTATCTAATTCAAGTTCCTTGGCGTAATATTTTATTTTGTTATCAATTATATCCTTGTCTACGTTTAACTTCTCTAAATCATTAATTATTTTATATGGCCCATCATTACTTAAAAGTATCTTATCATGAACATATGATTCAGTAAAAATAACATCATTTATAATATTATTATCTTTTAGCTTTTTAATAATATTATTTATTACTTTATTGCTTATATTGTACTTAAGTAAGTATTTGTTAACTTCAAACTCACTTCTTAATTTTTTACTTATAAATTTTAATGTTTGATCATAATAAAAGTATTCATCATTAGCGCTTTTAACTTCTTCAAGCTCTTTTTTATCTAATGCCTTTTTAGTAAGTAAGTTATATTTAATAATTATATCATCATATAATATTAACTCTTCATTATCTAAAATTACTTTATATTTATTATTTGACACTTTCTTATAACTAATTATCACACATACCTCCTAATTAAAAACTTAATTATTTTTAATAATAATTAAGCCTTCTGCTAACTCTTCAAGAGCTCGTCCTATATTTTTTGTTGATTTGTATTCTTCTTTAGGCTTTTGCAAATGACCGGTTTCTGTTATTTCATCGCTTCGCTTTGCAATTATGTTTACAAGTTCATATCTAGAACTAACTATATTTAATAGTTTGTCTATTGAAGGATATATCATTTTATCACTCTCCTAATTTAAGAATATTACCTTTCCTAAATCTTTGCAAGTAATTTGACAAAATTATACATTATTTGACAAGTTTTCTTAACCCATTTAGTATTTCTACCATAGCCCATGTATCTTGTTTACAATATTCTATTAAAGCACTATACTTTTCATCATACTCTTCTTTAGGCATTTTATTGAACATCGAATAAGTAACCAGTGCCTCTGTTCCATTCTTTACTTCTAAATCTTTATAGCTTAAGTTTGAAAAAACTGGTAGTACTTTTTTAATTGAATATGATCCATTAAGATTAGGATGATAATAATTAAATAAATCTATATTATCCATACCTAAATCTTTGTAAAGTTCTTTATTATTATTGACAAGATATAATGTGTCAAAACTATGCTCTTTTGAAGACATTTTTTGTAGTTTCCTTTTCATATCAGGATCATCATCAAAAAGCATACTAAGTTCTTTTAGCCTTCCACGTTCAAACGATACATTGTGGGCAAGGACTGTACCCCCACTATCGATATCAATATATTCACATAATGCTTTACCAATTTCTTTTCTATAATCTTTAACATTATCTTTTGCTAAATATCCAAAGTGGTCCTTTTCTTTATCACATATTCCTGGTGATCTCTCAATATGAAGAGAGAACTGGAATACTGATTGTCTATAACAAGTCTCTTTTTCATATCTAGGAAGTGGACAAGGAAATGTTTCAAAATCTAAATGATATATTGGATATTCTAGTTGATTAAGACCTGCTCTAATTTTTTCTTTATCTGCATATTCTTTATTATTTAAAACACAATCTCTTTGTATCTTGTTTTTCTCATTTACTAAATCTTCTTCTTTGATATCAAGCATACTAACAATATTTTCATTTATTAATTCGAACTTAGTTAATCCTTTTATCTTTTTAACACCTAAATATGCTAAAACTGAGTTTTTCTCTGGTATTTTTTTAAAACATATTGGTTTAAATCTACACATGGTTGGCTTTTTATAACTGCAATATACTCCTAATGGATACTCACTTTCATCAAGATTATTGATATATTCTTCTACTCTATTAAAATCTTGGCCTATCTTAGTCATATATTCCTTAGTAATATTAGTCAAATCAATTAATGATACTATTTCATTTCCTAAAGAATCAACATTATATATTTCTTCTCCATTTTCCTTATAACCATCATAAACATATTTACCATTTAAAATTCCTAAATAATACTTAATATCATCTATATTTTTACCATGATCTTTTAAATCATGTTCAATAATATATCTTTGAACCGCTAAATCATATACATAATGTCCAAAAGAATGATATTTGTCAAAAAGATGGGCTCTATTTGCTAAATATTTTTCTTCACCCATTTCTTCATCAATAAAATCAGTTTCTTCTATTAAACGATATATTCCATCTTTATCTTTTATGAAAATTGGATGTTTTACTTTTTTTATATCAGGTCCTAAACTTAAAACACTAGTAGTTGTTATTGCTTTAACTTCAATAATGTCAAAACTACCTTCTCTCTCATTATAAATATCAACATAACATAAATATCTAATACCATTTCTTAAAAAATCAAATGATTCTTGATTTAGTGTCTCCATTGAATACTTAGGTTTACCTACAAGATGTTTATTTACATAATCTCCTACTAATAACTCTACTTTTTTATAATATGGTAACATTGCTTCTAATTGTTCATCTTTTACATCAATTAGATCTACTTCTTCCTCATCATACATTCCTTTTAACATTTCAGAAATATGTTCTTCTTGCTCTTCTTTTAAATACTCCTCTAAGGTCATTTTACTGGCCATAAAGTCTTTTTTTATTTTGTCTAGAGCAACATACCTAGGACATCTAATATAATTGATAAACTTAGTTTTAGTTACTGCCATGTGTTCTTCTCCTTAGTTTAAGTTTAAACTTAATTTTATAAAATACATTACTTTTGTTATATATGGTATATAAATATAAAGAATATTTAAATAATTTAGACAGTGCCAATATATTAACATTTGCTTTTTTTCTATCTTTTTCAATCATTATATTATAAAAATTATCATGTATAATCTTTTGCTTAATGTTGTCATATCTAGTACCATTAATAATCTTATTTAGTATTTCTCTATTGTATTTTTTAATACTATATACTCTTGTTATATCCATATTATATATTTTACCTAAATTATCAGAGATATTCCTAAATTCTTTATGCTGATTAACACTGATGAAAGATCTTTTAAAATAAGTTTTATAAAGAGTCTGATATAAATTTGATAGCTTATTATAATTTTTAATAAGATCATTTTTATAAAATGTATAGATATCTCCTTCATACTTATCATAAGTTTTCATAGTATCATTATAACCAAGTTTCATTCTTAATTCTGCATCTTCTTTAGTAAAAGATAAGATTGATCCTAAATCATGATTTGGTTTAATTATTGTAAGTTTTTTGCTACGATCTTTAGGCCTTCTATTAAACCCAAAGCCTTTCAAATCAACTGCTATTATCTCCTCTGCGCCCATATCTATGGCTAAATTAATAGGCATTGCATCGTAGTATCCACCATCTAAAAATAATTCATCATCTATCTTTTTAGGTTGTACTATAGGAAAGCATGTTGCTGATGCTATTATATAATCAATTAGTTTTCCTTTTTCAATATCCTTAACTTTTTTGATTATTGCTTTTTTCTTAGTGTATGAATATGTAATTATAGCAAGTTCAATTGGAGAGGTTCTAACCTTTTCTTCATCAATATACTTTCTTAATATTTCTTCCATCTTATCAAGGGCTAATCCACCATCTTTTATTAAATTTTTAGCAAGCTGATAATACATTTTAATTTGTCCTTCAGGTGTGTGTAAATCATAATCAAAATAGAATACATCACTTGTATTAATACTCCGCCAAACACTTTCAGCAATTTTGTAATCATTTTGGGCTATTATGGCACCATTTATGGCACCAATTGATACCCCTGTTACAATATCAAAATCTATTTTTAATTCTTTAAGGGCCTTCCATACACCAAACTCATATGATCCTCTTGCCCCACCACCTGATAAAACTAATGCTCTTTTCATATCACTCACCTATTTTAATTATAACATAAGTATTTAAAAAAAGACTTCATTTGCACAAAAAAAGTAGGATAAATCCTACTTAGTTATTAATTATATTGTTTCTTTTTGTTTAAATAAATAGCAATACCAGCAATTGCTATTAATGAAACACCTGCTAAAATAACAGAAGTCATTATAGGATCACTAGTTTGGGGATTATCTGATGCTGCTATTGAAACTGATATTGGTGATAATGATGTAAGCGATACAGTTGCAACACCAGTTGCACTTGCAGTTACAACATATTCATCCGCTGTAGTTGCACCAGTTGCTAAATGACGAATAGTAACTGTTTTATTAGCATATGTACTTCCTAATGAAATATTTACTATAAGTGTTCCATTGCTAACTGGATCAGCACCATCTGGTAATGATAGATCAAACATTTTTATTAATGTTTCATCAGTTGCCATTAATTCTTTCATAGCATCATAAGTATCACCAGAAGATAGAACAGTATTAGTTAACGCTGTATTTGAACCAATTGACATTACACCAGTCACATTAACAGTAGAGCCACTATCTGCTAAAGTTATTAATGAAGTATCATCACTAATAGTCATTGTCCCACTATTAATATTTACAGTAATATTTGTTGCAACATCACTGTTAATTTTACCACCAACTTCAGCATTGAAAGTTGTAGTACTTGGAACTGTTGCCGTACTTGATACTGTCAATTCTCCACCATCTTTTACATTGATTGTAGTTGCTGGAAATTGATTACCAATAGTTACATCAGCATTTTTATTGATATTTAACACATCGGCAGCATTCATAAGTGTTGTTGCATTTAGTGTTGCATCACCACTTATAGTCAATGTTTTTGTACCACTAATTGTACTAGTACCATGATTGTCTGCAATATATGATCCAGCATACACTGGTACACTGAAGTCTGCCTTATGATTAAGAACTACATTGCCAGAAATATTTGCTGTAGCATATGTTGAGCCAGTATAACTAGAATAAGTTAAATAGCTTCCTCCAATTACTTTGTCAATGACCACACCACCATTATAGTTTACTTCAGTACTACCTGTTAAATTGGCATCATATTCAGTAGTTCCTGTTGCATAGGCAGCATTTCCACCAATAAGGGAATATACTACGCCACCATTCATAGTGACTTTAGTAGTACCACTTGTTGCTAATGTTAATGCTTCATTTTTTGAACCACCAACAATTGCTGAATCAAGCAAATTAAATCCGTTAGTTGTGTTAGTCGCTAAAATACCTGTTAAATCTGCATCATATACTTGGTTGTATGAAAATTGTCCTTCATTCCATGATTCACTTAACTTAGAATC
Organism: Bacilli bacterium; assembly: GCA_035392025.1. Classification (GTDB taxonomy): domain Bacteria; phylum Bacillota_I; class Bacilli_A; order RF39; family UBA660; genus DAOPMC01. The sequence goes on along the minus strand of DAOPMC010000005.1, from coordinate 23,378 downwards.
AGTATATGTTGCTGATGCTAAATCAACTGGTGTAGTTGAATCATCAACATATATAAGTGAATAATGGTACCAAGCACGATTCGTTGTACTATTACATGTAGTCTCATCAGTAATTGTGTAATCTGCTACATATTCATCTGCAGTATTAGCACAAAATCCACCAGTTGCCTCTTCAATACGAAGTGCATGACCATATCCATAAATTGATCCTTGCTTTGTTATTGTTAGTTTGCAATTAGTAACACTACCACATGTTGTAATAGGATGCTCTGGATTACCAGGATTACCTGCTGCAAAAACAAATGATGGCATCACAAGTGCTACAAATAATACTACTGCTAAAATTTTCTTTCTCATTTTTTCCTCCTTTTATTATAGATAGCATTATAGCATACCATCTTAGTTTAAGAATATCACAGCAATATAAAATATTTAAGTGAATCTATGCGTATTTTTTTGGCTTAACACAAAAAATTAGTATTATACTAATTTTTTACTTCATTTCATAATTCCACAGCCCAAGTTTACCTTTTGCATAAATTACTCTATCATACTTTTTAATATTTTCTAGATGCCAGGCATACTTTGCAACGTGACTATTTTTACTATAAACCAGTGGATCTATCTTATTTAGTTTTTCATCAAATCCTTTATCAACTAAAATACAATCAGTAATTTCAGCTTCACCTATAATTGCACCACTACTACAATTTAAATTATAATTCTTAAGTTTTTCTAGCATATCTTTTTCTAAACTTTTGCCAGCATGAATCAATATTTTACCACGGTAGTTAGTTTTCCAACTTCTAAATTCATATTGTTTATATCCATCAATAATTAGTGTTGCCCATGGCTCTTTAATCGTTAATACTTTAATTATGTCTCAACTCTTCTCTTAACTTCATCCATAATTTACCTAGTTGATTTTGACCATTTCTATTAGGCCCCCAACCCCAAAAGTCATCCTTGAGTGAATCTTCTACAATAGTATAGTCTTTAGTTTCTAAAAGCTTTTTTTTCACATATGGATTTTGTTTGATTTTAGCTCTAAGCAAGTCTTCCATAATAAAAACTTTTACCTCATCCCAATCTTTTCTTTGAAACTTTCTATTTGCATAAGCAAGCTTTTGCGCTTCATGTGCTGAGTGAGAATTTTTTATTTGCTGAGCTATTTTTGGGGCAGGCACTAAAAAACCTATTGTCTGGTATGCTTCTTCTAATGATGAATACAAAACTCCATTATATTCAACCTTAAATGAACTAAAATTATTTAAGCAATAGAACTCTCTTGGATAAAATCCAATTACCTCTCCTACTTTTTCTCCCAACCAAATATCTCTATATTGCCCTAATTTAATCATTTTATTCTCCTTTCTATAGGGCCATTTTCACTATTTCTAATAAATAACTGTATTAATTCTTTTTCTTCATTATAATTAATTTTATCATATTGTGATGCCTTTACATAAGGATTCCCTGTTCCAAGCATTGAACATCTTGACTTAGTTGCCATCATTTGACTTACTTTTGTATATAAATTGGCATATTCTACACCCTTATTTGATTCTAAAAAACCATACTTTTCATTAGGTAAAATGAAAGTTAATTGACTCATGAGTCCTTGACCTATTATCTTTTGAAACATTAAAGCAATTTCTACTTCTTTTGGATATGCCATAGCAGCAATATCTATTTTTCTTCCTTGAGCTAATTCTCTTGTTTTTAATTCGTTGATTCCCTCTTCTAACGGTGTAGATCCTGTACTACCACACAAGTGCATTGTTTCATGCAATAATGATTCCAAAAAATACTCAGTTGGGGTTAATCCACATTCTATAACTTCATTGATATAATCATTGTAAGTAGTATCAACTTTTAAATATTGGCTAGTTTCATACTTTCTTTTTCTGATACCATATCGTTCGCTTTTCTTTAGTTGCTCAAATACTGAATAAGCTTGATTGGGCAGGTACAAAGCACTATCTCTAACTAAAAAAGATATAGTTTTCCCATCATTCCATTTTAATAAATTATCTAGATTTGCAATAACGTTTAGCTTATGAGCATTATCTATATAATTACCATATTTATCAAAAATAATTTTGACATATTCAAGCAACTTATTTTTAATAAAACGAAAATCATCATCTTTAATTGTTTGTGTCATAATCTCACCTACTCTATTCTAACCATATTATAACATGTTTTTTATATTTCAAAACAAAAGACTAACATATTAATGCTAGTCTTTTGAGATTATCTAAATTGACAACATGAACCAAGTTGTTGATGTTGCACAGTATTTTCTTCGCAGCATGAATAACTTGGTTGATATGTATGTTTATATACATGATTATTAACTATCTTTGTCCTTATTGGGCATACATGTTGTATTTCATGACATATTGTTCTGTGTACTACGCGTTCTTGTACTGGTTCGATTATTGGCCTAGAACAATTATTCATTACCATGCCCATACCTTGATTCCCCATTGCTTGCATTTGACTCACATCTATATCTATATTACCTTGATTATTATCTATGTCTATCATAGATTCTTGTTCTGGCATATTGAACATTGGTACTGGCCCATTGTTATTTCCAAACATTATAAATCCCCCTATCTAATTTTATATTATTCTTAATTAGTATTTTGTGTATATGCTTTTGTCACTAAAAAAGAAGTGATTACTTCTTAAAATGGTATTTTAAAATTTCCAGATGCTATCTGTTTCATCATCTTCTTACTACTTTCAAATTGATTTAATATTCTATTAACTTCTTGAACTGATCTGCCACTACCTTTAGCGATGCGCTCTTTTCTTGAAGCTTTAATAATATCTGGATTTTTTCTTTCTTTTGGTGTCATTGAAAGTATAATTGCTTCTAAATGGGCTAAATCTTTAGGATCAATATTTATCTTATCGAGTCCTGCTTTTTTAGCTCCTGGTAATAGTTTTAATATTCCTTCAATCGAGCCTAATTTTTTTATTTGTTTCATTTGCTTTAAAAAATCATCTAGATCATATTTACCACTTTGCATTTTCTTTAAAGTACTTTTTGCCTCTTTTTCATCAATTACTTCATTTGCTTTATCAACAATTGATAAAACATCTCCCATTCCTAGTATTCTAGATGCCATACGATCTGGATAGAAGTTTTCTATTCCATCTAATTTTTCGGATATACCAATAAATTTAATTGGTACATTGGTAAGATGCCTTACTGATAATGCTACACCACCTCTAGTATCACCATCTAACTTAGTTAATATTACACCAGTTAAATCTAATTGTTCATTGAAAGAGGTAATAACATTAATAGCATCTTGGCCTATCATACTATCAATTACCAATAATATTTCATGAGGATTTACTTCATTTTTGATATTTTGTAATTCCTTCATTAGCTCTTCATCAACATGAAGTCTACCTGCTGTATCTATTAGCACATAATCAAATTTATTTTCTTTAGCATAAGCAATAGCATGTTTTGCAATATCTACTGGGTTTTCTTTTCCTTCAGAATAAACTTCAATACCTAGTTCTTTACCTATTTGATTTAGCTGATCAATTGCTGCTGGTCGATATACATCGCATGCTACAAGTAAAGGTCTCTTACTATTTTTTTTTCTAAGTAGATTCGCAAGTTTACCAATTGTTGTTGTTTTACCACTACCTTGTAATCCTACTAACATCAAAATATTAGGATTTTTATTAAGTTCTAAACCCAGCTGCTCTTTGCCTAATAATTCAATAAGTTCATCTCTAATGATACCAACAAATTCTTCTCCTGGTGTCAAACTTTTTCTTACCTTTTCTCCAAGAGCCTTTTCTTTTACCTTTTCAGTAAATTCTTTTACTACTTTATAATTAACATCTGCTTCTAATAAAGCAAGACGTACTTCTCTTATCATAGGATCAATATTGTCTTCTGTTATCTTTCCATATCCTTTAATATTCTTAATAGCATTTTGTAATCTATCACTTAATGTTTCAAACATTTTAATTCCTCCAGTTACAAATTAATTATACAATAGATATGATATTTAAACAAGATTTTGAATATGCTTAACTAGGTGATTTAATGATTATCAAATATACTACAAAGGAAAAAGAACTTTTAGCAAGATTGATGAGAGCTGAGGCTTTAGGTGAAGGAAATTTAGGAATGTTAATGGTAGGGAATGTCATTGTTAATCGTGCTTTAGCAGGTTGTTTAACATTTACTAATATTAGAACAATAACAGATGTTATTTATCAAAATCCAGGAGGATTTACTGGAATTAACAGTCCTTTATTTATAGGTACACCTACTACCAAAGAATTGGATCTCGCTGAAAGAGTTCTAAGAGGAGAATATTATTATCCTGCTACCAATGCATTATGGTTTTATTCACCAGCTGAAGGTAATCCTTGTGTTTCATATTGGTATGAGCAGAAAAATTCTGGTAGATATAAAAATCATTGCTTCTATGTTCCTTATTCAGGAGTTTGTAAAGAAATTCATTAAAAAATACCGGTTATGCCGGTATTATTAATTTGGAAGACAAACTTCAACGCCAATATAATCACTACTATACATTCCACTATTAATGATAGAATAAACAAATTGCCATTTATAATATTCTTCATTTCTTTCGTTACTTTTAGATTTTATTATGCAACTTTTATTTTGTTCTAAATTAACTGGAACAAGTGCAATAATTGAATTCTTATTTCCATATTCCTTATCAAATTGAATTTTACATTCTCCAAATTTATTTATAGCCATTGCAGTCCACCTACCTCTACTATAATTTTACTATATAATTAAAATATTTACAATATAAATTCTAAATTTTTTAAAAAAATGTAAAATATTTTATCAAAATATAATTTAACAAAACTTTTTTCTTATAGGGAGTTAAATTTGGTTACCACATGGCGGTAGTCACATCTTTTGAGTTATTATTAGTCAATGTGACTTTTTTATTGATCTTTAAAGGAATTTGAAAAGATATAGTTAATAAGATAAAATGCAATAAAATTGTATTGCATTTTATCTTATTTTATAGTAAATATAATTTAGGATCCATTAAAAATATTTAAGAAAGGAGACAACTATGTTAACATTAACAAATGAAGAATTAGTTAATATATCTGGTGGCGCAATAAGCACTTTACCTAATTTTAAAAATTATCAAAAATTATTTAAATGGATATATAAAACTATTCGTTCTTGGTTTTAGCAGTATTTTTACTGCTTTTTTTAATGCTTGAGATTATATATATAAATAAATTTATTAACCCAAAAATTATTAAGTATGCATTGCTTATATTAAAGTTATTTACGAAAGCATAAACATTATGAACAAAATGCATCATAATAGGATATATTAAATTATTAGTTTTATAATAACCATAATTCCATATAATGCTTATTACTAATAATATAATAAATCCATCAACTCCATATAAATGAACAATCGAAAAGATTATTGATGTAATTATTATTGAAATAATTGGACTTAATTTTTTATTTATATAATTAAATATTCCATATCTAAATATTATCTCTTCAGATATTGGAGCTATCACACATGTAGTAATAAAATTAACCAAAAGAACCAATAAACTAAATTCTAAATTATAGGTTGCTTGTTCAATTGGTAAATAAATTATAATTTCTTCAACAAAGATTCTAAGTACAAAAGATAAACTAGTTAGTTTTGTAAAATATAGCCAGTCTATTTTTTTATCAATGATTTTTTTATTTCTTTTTTTCTTAACAATACTTACAGCTAATATAACTATGAAAAGTATATATATTAAATTTAAAACGTAATAGTTATTAATTCTTTTTTAGATTTAGTTTGATTTTCTTTTTTTAATTTGATTCTAATAACCAATCAATCAAATTTTTATGGATTATTCCATTTTGTGATAAATCAAATTTATCCATGGAAATAACATATTTTGGATAATTATCTTCAATTTTTGTATAAGCATTAAATTCTCTATTAATGGTTTTATCATCATCTAAAATATATGCTACTTGAATATATATCTTCTCATCATATCTTGTTGCAATAAAATCTATTTCCGAAGAATCAGTATTCCCTATATTTACATTATATCCTCTTGAAATTAATTCATTATACACAATATTTTCTAAATAAGCTCCTATTTGTTCTTTTTTGCCAGAACTTAGTATGTTTGTAAATCCTAAATCAGTTAAATAATATTTATATTTTCCGGTTAGTATTCTTTTACCTCTAATATCATACCTTTCCGCTTTAGAAATTAAATTTGATCTTGTAATATAGTCTAAATAATTATATAAAGTTTCTAAAGAAACTTTCCTTGATTCACTTTCAAAAAACTTTACAATACTATCAGGTGAGAATGTTTGAGAAGGAGTTGTTAAAATATAAGTTACTATTCTATTTAATAAATCTATATCTTTAATATTAAATCTTTTTACAATATCTTTAATAACAATTGAATCATATATATCATTTAAATATGTTTTTTTAGATGCATCATTCTTTTGCATAAATCTTTGTGGCAGTCCCCCCCATTTAACATAATCATTAAATTCTTTTTCTATTTCATTTTTATCCCTAATGTTAAGTAATTCACACACCTCTTTAAATGTAAATGGTGTAATTTTAAAATCCACATACCTTCCAGCAATATGAGTTGCCAAATCACTTGACAATAAATCACTATTAGATCCAGTTATAAATATAGAAGTGTTTTTTGTTGCTCTAAAAGAGTTAATAACTTTTTCCCAAGAATCAACATTTTGAATTTCATCAAAAAATAAATAATATTTTTTATCATCTATAATTTTTGCTTTTACATAATTATTTAATTTTTTTGGATCTGTATATTCTTCAAAATCATAATCTTCAAAATTAATATAAATAATATGATCTTTATTAATACCATTATTTTTTAATTCATCTATGATTTGAGTTAATATTACAGATTTACCAGAACGTCTAATCCCAACTAAAACTTTTATTAATTCTTGATCATAAAATGGTCTTATTTCTTTTAAATATCTCTCGCGTATTACCATGTTATTATTCCTCTCTTTCGATATTAGTCATTATACTATAATTCCCACTTTTTGTCAATTTATTACTCTGCACCGTAATTTTTTGTATGTTTATCTTATGATAATGTCTTAAGTGTTATCTTTAGAAAATGTCTCACTTATAATATAATATATCATCAAGGTGATATATATGAGAAAGGTTAAATTAAGAATGAATGAATTAGAAAAATATAATATTATTAAAAATTTTTGAGACATTTTCAAAAGTTATTGACATTTATTACTCTGCACCGTAATTTTTTGTTATTTTTAAATATTTATTACAGTAGGTTTTTTGGAGATAAATGCAATTTTTTAATAAATATATCATTTTTCTTATAGGGAGTTAAATTTGGTTACCACATGGATATAGTCGCACCTCCTGCATTAATATGATTGGATATGACAATAACATCTGAACTATTACCAAAAGCATTTAATATTCTTTTTGTTCTATCAGTTGAAGATAGTGTCTCATCAGTTGATCTTATTATTTTTACTGGAATACCTAATTCTTTTAACCTGTTATACATGTATTCAGATGCTTCTAAATTTAAATTTTTTTCGATTATACCATTGCCTACTGCTCCTGGATCATCCCCACCATGACCTGCATCTATTACAACTCCTTTTATTGCTCTAAAATTCATTTAAATCACCTATATTAGTGTATGAAAAAAGCACATGAATGTGCTATCACTTTTTATCTTCTTTCTTGATTGGTTCTCATACTTATCTCAAAATTCCTGCGCTCTTCACTGCAAACCAGCTGATGTGTTGCTACTTGATGATCTTTCATCGCTACCATAACAAATGCATATATTGTCCTGGCATTCCCATCATTAAATATTTGCATGTCTCTTATATCTTTTATACTTTCATTGATTATTATCAGTGCCTCACTATAATCAAGATATCCAATTGATTCATATATATTACTCAGTAATTGCTCCGCTTCTTGTTCTCTAATGGAATCAACATCTTTAGAAAGTTCTCCGGCATTGTCATATAAATCGGAGAAAAGAAAACTATGAAGCTTCTTTAAATATTCCAATCCTCTATGATTTTCATTAAAAGTAAAATATTCATCTAGCAACGTCAATTTATAATCAACAAGATTGTTCTCTACTACTGCTAGCATATCATCTGATAATCCTAATTTATTCTTCATTGCTTTTTACCTTTTTTGTTTGCTTGACGATTTTTTTATCAACAGGTTGTTGCTTATTTTTTGTCTGTGGTTTCTTGGGCTTGCTTTCAATTGATAAATTATTCTTTAACTTCTTATTCTTATCTTTATTATCTTCAGTTATATCATCAGTCTTTAATACTTTGTCTAAGATCTTTTTAATTTTTAAATTAATTTTTGATAATTCGTTTAGCTCTGCATTCTCATAATTATAGCTTCTAAGTGCTACTATTAAACATACTATAAATACAAATGCTGCAACCATCCATCTTAAACTTCCATAAAAACCAAATGCTTTATGAATTATAGAAGATCCAAAACATACATAAGTTGATGTACATCGTGGAGTCATAATTACTGAAACTATCATAAATACTAGATATATAATTGTTGCTATCAAACTAATAGTAACAGCCTGAATAGCATTTTCCTTTACATATTTACTTTTCTTTTCTACTCCATAAACCACCATTGGTATTGAAAATGTAAGCAAGTTAACATATGGAGAAAATCCTAATATTGCAATTGCTGCATACATAATCAAAGTAACAACATTCGCATCAATATCAAATATTGAAGATTTATGATTCTTAATACGTACCATAATATCACCTCTTTTAATAAAAAGTATTATATATTAATATCTATGCAATGTCTATCTTTTTTTATTCTGCAACTTTATTTAAAATAATATCTACAGTAGATGTTTTACCATCTCTAATGTATGTTATTTTAATTGTGTCTCCTACTTGATATTTATATAAATTATATTTGAAATATGATATGTTCTCTATTTCATCATTATTAATTTTAACAATCACATCACCTTTTTGTAATTTTCCATATGCAGGATAATCTTTTTCTACGGATGCAATTACTACGCCACTTTCTATACTTTTGTCTAATGTTATACCATTTCTATATAAATTAAATGTTTCTGTTGTGTTTAACATTGAAACTCCAAGCGCAGGGCGGTCAATAGACTCACCTTTTTCATACGTTGCTATGTGAACCATAACATCTTCTATTGGTATTGCAAAGCCCATACCCTCAATTTGATTATTAACTATCTTTAATGAATTTACTCCAATGACTTCACCATTAGAATTGACAAGTGGTCCTCCACTATTACCAGGGTTAATTGCAGCATCTGTCTGAAGTACTTTCATTACCCAATCACTTTGATAACCTGATATTGATATTTCTACTAATCTATCTTTGCCTGATAATATTCCTCTTGTCACTGTGCCACGATAATCATAGCCAACAGGAGTTCCTACGGTAAAGACAGTATCTCCCAACTGTGTTTTATTGCTATCACCAATTTCTGCTACTTTTGTGACATATTTACTATCAATTTTGATAACTGATATATCCATGTACTGATCTCCACCCAAATATGTGCCATTAACTTCTGTATCATCTGACATGATAACAACCACTTTCTGTGAATCACCCGCAACATGATAATTAGTAATAATATAGCCATAGTTCTCATCTACTTTGTAAACAAATCCCGTACCAGTTGATGACAATGTATTATTTTTATAATTTTCAATAATTACAACAGCATCATAAATCTTTTCTACTGCACTACTTATTCCTGTATCAGTGATTGTCACTTTGTCCTCACATGATGTATAGCATGTACCATTACTACCAGAAACAGTTGCAGTTTTTACATTTAATTCTATTATTAATAGATACATTGATCCTGCACCAATAAATAGCATTAAAATAATTGTAATTATATATTTTAATGTAGTATCTTTCATTAAAACATCTCTTCTTTCTTTATGTTTTTTATTTCTACCCAATTTTCTGGGAATCCCATCCTATCTAATACTTTATTAATAGGTATACTTCTTAAATTAAGTTCAAGATTGTTTATTGCCTTATCAATTTCTAACACCATGTCATATACTTCATTATCTTTAAGCATAGATTTAATAATTATGATAAGTGCAAATAAATCATTTTTGCCATAGACATATTCATTATCTGTAATTGGAATTTGTAACTGCCTATGAAATATAGTATCATTTATATATTTTTGTGTTTTATTTTCAAAAACAATATCTTCATGAGCACATATATTACGATAATTGGCAAGAATAGATAAATACACAACAAAATCCTCAATATCTATTTTATAAAAATCAATAATATCATACTGATCTTCTTTTTTTAGTATGGAAAATAATTCTGCAACAATCCCAAATGATAATACTTTAACAAGTACCCATAAAGGTATATATCCATAATTATTAACATAATGCATCGTTGCTGCATGTTGTGCTGCATTTGATCTAATTTGTCTTTTCATCTTGCCTATTAAATCTGACACTTGTTTTCTCCTATCACCCGTCGTATTAAAATTATGTGGATTTAAGTAATCTTTTTCTTTAAAACCATATTTTTTAGATAGTTGATGAGAAATAATTGATTTTATATTATTTTCTATGATAGTAACATTCTTGAATAATATAGTTCTAAGTGATCTATCAAATAAAAACAAACTGTAAAGTTCTTCAAAACTTGTACCTGGAATAAATACTTTTCTATCGCTAGATTTCATAAAAACATGGCGATATCCATTTAAAAAGAAGTAGTTTTCTCTCAACAAAACTTCTTTAGCATATTCCTCATCTTTAACTACTAATCCTTTTTCTTCTAAGATGTTGACTTGTTCATCAAGTGTTTTAAATACTTTTGGATTCCCCATATTATTCTCACCTACTATGTAGATTATAGCATATTATATGTTAAAAATATATTAAAAAAAAATGAATTCTTTATGAACTCATTTATTAAAGTCTTTGAATAAACTATAAATATATTTTTCTATGTCGAATACTTGCAAATCTTCTTTTTTTTCGCCTAATCCAATGTATTTTACTGGAATATTGGTTTCTTCTTTTATTGCAAGAACAATGCCACCTTTAGATGTGCCATCTAATTTAGTTAATACAATCCCCGTTACATTGGTAATCTCTTTAAAACTTTTTGCCTGTGAAATACCATTTTGGCCTGTTGTAGCATCAATTACTAGAAGTGTCTCATGAGGAGCATCTGATATAAAGGTCGAAATAACTTTATTAATTTTTTCAAGCTCTTTCATTAAATTTATTTTATTATGGAGTCTTCCTGCAGTATCAATTAAAACAACATCAATATTTTTTTCTTTTGCCATTACAAGTCCATCATAGACAACACTTGCAGGATCACTATTATCATCTTTTTTTACAAAAAAACTTTCTGTTTTATTAGCCCACTCTTCAAGCTGTTCCTTAGCTCCTGCTCTAAATGTATCAGCTGCTACCATAAGGGTTGATTTCCCCTCATCATGAAGTTTGGAAGCCAGCTTGGCAATGGTTGTTGTTTTCCCCACTCCATTTACTCCAACAAAAAGTATTACTGTAGGTCCTTCTTTTGCATATTTTATTTTATTTACTATTATTTCATTATTTACATATATAATAAATAATTCATCAACAATTACTTCTCTTAAATCATCTGTATTTTCAATGTGTTCTTCTTTTACTCTATCTTTTAACTTGTCCATAAATTTCATTACTGTTGTAACACCGATATCTGCCATAATTAAAATTTCTTCTAATTCATCAAAGTATTCATCTGTTACTTTCTTATACTTATTATTTAGATTTACTAATTTAGAAACAAAATTCTCTTTTGTTTTAGTAAGACCCATGCTATAGGAGTCACTATCTTTCTTTTTTTTCCACTCTTTTAACTTTTGAAATATTCCCATTTGTATCACCACTTCAAGTATAACAAATTATTTACTTTTAATCAAAAATATAGTATAATTAGTTTTGGTTGATTCTTTGATAAAATTAATGAAAGGAGATTATTTATGTTTAAGCCAAATAAGACTTATGTCTTTGCGTTAGGTGGCTTAGGAGAAGTTGGAAAAAATATGTATTGTTTATTACGCAATGATGAAATTGTGATAATAGATGCTGGTGTTTTGTTCCCAGATATAGAGCTTAGAGGTATTGATTATGTTTTACCTGATTTTTCTTTTTTAAAGAATAATCAAAAAAAGATTAGAACATTAATTATTACTCATGGCCATGAAGATCATATAGGTGCTATACCATTTTTACTTCAAGAAGTGAGTATTCCAAGTATATATGCTCCTAATCAAGCTACCTTCTTAATAAGAAAAAAATTAGAAGAAAGAAATATTAATTATAAATTTTTATATGTATATGATGAAAATACTAAATTAAAATATCGTAATTTTGAGATAGAATTTTTTAGAACTACTCACTCAGTACCAGACTCTTTTGGAGTTGCTGTTACAAGTTTAGATGGTACTATTGTACATACTGGAGACTTTAAATTTGATTTGACACCTATTGGTCCTCCACCTGATTTGTACAAGATGGCAACGATTGGCAAAAAAGGTGTCGCTCTACTACTTAGTGATAGTACCAATGCTTTAGATGAAGGATTTTCATCAAGTGAATCTAAAGTTGATATTGCCTTGGGTGACATATTCTTAAAACATCCAAATAATAGATTAATTATTGCAACATTTGCATCCAATATCTATCGATTAAAACATATTATTGAAACATGTAAAAAGAACAACCGTAAAGTATGTTTAATGGGTAGAAGTATGGAGAATAATGTTCAAATATCTATTGAAAGTGGTTATATTAAGAATGATAATACTATTGTATCAATAGAGGTTGCTAATACATTAAAGCCAAGTGAAGTAGTACTTCTTTGTACCGGTACTCAAGGAGAACCTCTTGCTGCACTATCAAGAATTGCTGAAGGTGTTCATAAGTTTATAACCCTTCGTCCGGAAGATATTGTTATCTTTTCATCATCTGCAATACCTGGTAATGCCACTAGTATTAGTAATACAATAAATAATTTATATTTAAAAGGTGTTAAGGTTTATACTAGTGCATCATTAAGTGGAATTCATACATCAGGGCATGGCAAAAGTGAAGAATTAAAACTCATGATAAGACTAATTAATCCTAAAAACTTTATGCCTATTCACGGTGATTATCGTATGTTAAAAAAACATGCTGATTTAGCGGTTGAATGTGGAGTTCAAAGAGAAAATACATTTGTTTGCGATAATGGTGAAATATTAGAGATAGAAAACAATTCTATATCAAAAGTAGGTAACATTGATATCATTGATAGTTTTGTTGATGGTAATAGAATTGGTGATATTGGAAGTGCTGTTTTACATGATCGTAAGGTTATGGCAGAAGATGGTATATTGGTTGTTATCGCTAATATTGATATGGAAAAGAAAAAGCTTTTAATTAAGCCAAATATTACAACCCGTGGCTTTGTACTTATTAATGAGAATGAAAAGTTGTTATCAAATATTGAAAACATTGCTAGTAAATCAATAAATAAAAGTTTAAAAGCTCCTAAGACTACATTCTTGGAAATAAAAAATGAGCTTACCAAAAATGTAAGTACATATATTCATAGCATAACTGGCAGAAGACCTTTGGTTTTATCTTTAATGTTAGACGTAAAAAGAAGTTAATTAAAACTTCTTTTTTTATTCTGCTATCGCTGTCCCATAAGTATTAACTGTTATTTTAAATGTCTTTGAGCCAGAGTTGTCAGTATAGTCTTGACTGATCCACATTCTTAGTCGATATGTTTTACTCAAAGTATTACTATTGGTTTCAAAAATACCACTATCTAAAAGATAACCAGAAGAATACTCATCAGAATAACCCGCTATTCTAGGGAACCCCGCTACAACGGTTTCAACATTATCTGATACTGTTGTTAAATAAAGCCTTATATCGTTTTGTGACATCGTATTATTACTATCCAAAACATAATAGACATAATAATTAGTATCATGCTCTCCACTTGTCGTTGCACTTACACTAAATTCAAAATAATCTCCAGTTTGACCTGTTGCATCTGTTACTGGATAGGCACTAGAAAGTGTAACATTACTGCTCGGCTGTGTATATGAAAACGATACTGTCCCAGTTTGAATTGTATTTGTTGATCCTGATTGTGTCATTATAAAAGCTGCATAAGTTCCCCCTGCTATTAATATCATCAAAACTACTATACCAATAAACGACAATACATTTTTTTTAATATTATTCATATCTCTCTCCTATTTTCATTATACATTATTATTTTAATTTTAAATAATTCAATTCTAAATTATCACTAATATTAATAATAATAGGATAAATATCTTTTCCTTTAATACCGGCCTCATCTATCTTAGGTGTTGTATAGCCAAAAACATTACTTTGATCTCCCGCTGATAAAATAAGTGTATTATTGGCAACAGGTTTGATTTCTTTCTTGATATTTAAATCTTTATCATAGACTACTATAAATGATTTAATAGCATCTCCTTCTTCAGCTGTACTAGTGTTGCCTATCACAATTAAATTATCAGAATTATATTTAATACTTCTAGCCATATTTTTTTCATCTGATTTATATGTTCTTTCTTCTAATAAAGCACCTGAAGTATTGTATTTTAAAATTAGCATTTCTTGAAGAGTTGAAGTTTCTGATACTTTAGATCCTCCCACTACAAATGTCTTTTCATCTAATAATGTTATTGTTCTAAATCCATAATCATCTGAATTGCCATATAATTTTCTCCATTTTAATTCTAAGTTTTTATTGTATTTAGCAATTATGGCAGTTGCAGACTTTATTTTACCAACTACTATATAACCATCAGATACTTCTATTACATCATTATATAATCCTGTTTTTGGTCCATCATAGTTTGCCCTTCTTATTTCTTCTCCATCTTGACTATATTCTACAATGATTGCTCCACCTGTTGTATGATTTCCTATTATATTGGTTTCATAAATACTTTGTCCTACTGCCAAATAAGTATTAGCTGCGGTTTCAATAATAGCATTAAAACTATTTACTCCAAGATTATTATAGTTTTTACTCCATAGTAAGTTGACATCCTTATCATATTTTACTATTATAGCTTCTGGTGTCTTGTTTTTATTTTGATCTACATTAACTTCTACATTGCCTACTGCAATATAGCCATCAGATACTTCTATTACATCATTAAATTTACTATTAAGACCGGTAGCATACTTTTTTTCAAAAACAATTTTTCCACTGCTATCATATTTAGTAATTATAGCTTTACGATATCCTTCTTTAATATAATCATTCTTTTTGCTGTTTTTAAAATCACTTTCTCCTACTGCTATATATCCGTCTTCTATTGTAATACCACTGTATGTGGCATTAGCATAAACAGTATTTTTATCTACCTTTATTTTAGCATATATTAAGTATCCTAATTCTAGTATAAAGATTATCCCTAAGATGATTGTTATTATTTTTAATAGTTTCATATAATTAATTTTTTTATTTTTCTTCATATTTTTCACCTATGTTAATCATATCAAAATTGGCATTTATAATCAATATTTAAAGAACAAAAAAAGGCTTAATGCCTTAAAAATTTATTTTTTTTCTTCTTTTTCTAATTTTGCCAAAACGCTCTTGGTAACTTCTACTGCTTTTTCTCTTACTTCTTCTACTGCTTCTTCCACAACTGGTGTTGCTTTTTCTTTAGCAACTTGTAGTAGATCATCAACTTTCTCTAAAAGTTCTTTGCTTTTTTCTTTGGCAATTTTTATTACTTTTTCCTTATTTAATGTTTCTAGTTCTTCTTTTATTTCTTCAATTCTACAGGTTATGTCTTCTTTAACTTCTTCGATGTCAATTTCTTTTGCTTTCGCTAAAAGTTCTTCAATCTTTTCCTTTAGTTTTCTCCTTGTTATTTCTCCTTTGTTTGGGGCAAATAACATTCCAAGGCCAACACCTGCTCCTACACCAACTAAAAATTTACCAAGTCCTTTTTTCTTACTCATTACTCATTCCTCCTTATTTTTTTCTTTATTTTTTTTTCTACCTGAAAATAAATATTCAAAGATGTTTGTTATGCCGTTTACGATACCATCACTAAGTAGCGAAACTGTATCAGTAATACGATCCATAACTCCAAATAATCCATTGACACTTTCTAATTTTTTTTCTACATCATTTAATATTATGTTTAATTTATCTGCTGTATATACTAATTTTATGCAAACAACTATTAAAACTATGAGTAGAATTGCTCCTAATATCAAAAGAATTGTCAATAATACATCGTTATATGCTCCCACAAATTATTCCTCCTTATTCTCATACATCATATCAATTAAATCATATAAGTTTTTGTCTTCTACTTCATCATCTCTTTTATAATTATCTACTTCTTCTTCTACCTTATTACTAAGTTCTTTATTTTTTTCGATCCTTGTTTTTTTTGCAGAATCAATATAATCAACATTGTATTCTAATCCCAAATCACTAAAATAATCTTCCGCATCTCCCAAAGTTACCTTGTCAACGACAGGCTCTTTCCGTTCATCTTCCATATCGTACAATAATGATTTATCTTCTTTTTCAAGCGGTATGTCCATAGTTGACTCTATTTCTTCTTTTAAATCACCATATGCTTTTTGTCTCACGGAATCAAATGTTATTTTTTTCTTTCTTTCACTAACAAATAAATGATCTAAATCTTTGCGCTCCTCAAAATCTTCTTTGCTATAGTTTTTACTAAGAACTCCATAAACTGGAGATATAACTGGAGAAGGTTCAAATTTTTTATTATTTTTTTCTATGTCCTTTTTTTGATATGTTCCTCCGTATAAAACGTGTTCCTTAGTTTCCTCTACTGCAACATAATCTTCTATAAAATCTTCATCATCAAAAATAACTGGGGCATCTTCTTCCTCATCTTCTTCAATTTCAAGTGTTTCTTCTTCTACTGCTGCTTTCTCTTTTAAAGATTCTTTTTCAATTTCAATCGCTATTGGTTCTTCTTGCTCTTCTTCGGATTGCTTAAATCTTCTTTTGGAAAATTCAATCTTTTTGGCAACTTTTTCCTTTTTATCAATTTTGTTTCTATTATCATTGATTTGAATATCTTCATCATCAGCTTCTTCGAAGAACATATCTTTGATCTTGTTCATCAATCCCATGATTTCCACCTCATATTATCAGTTTATTATATCTTCATCTGGTATTTCATCTTCTGTATCAACATATTCTTGTGCATAGTCTAAAACATTTGCCTTTCTTTCATCTGGACTAAGTAAATTATAAGTTTCTTCATCATAATCTAGACTATTTTCACCAATTAAACTTGCAATAACTTTATCATTGTATGTGACGCTTGATAAAATTGTTAGTGCTTTGGCAAGAGACACTTTTATTTTATCTTTTGTTGTTATCAATTCTATTTTACCATAATTATGCATTATTTCTAAAAAATAATTTTCTTCTTGTTCTGTAATTATAATATACCCTTTTTTCTCTTGATATTCAATCTCTTTTGTATATATTCTATCTCCGCTTAACTCCAAATCATATTCATTTGTCGCTTTATTATAATAACTGATGACATCAATATATAAATAATATTTGTCACCATCACTATATAAAATTGCATTATTATCTCCCGATACTTCAATTCTCATATCTCTTGGTAAATAAAATTTAACGCCTTGCATCGAAGTATTAGACTCCGGTGACTTATCATAAACCGTTAAATCTATAACTTGGTCATATGTTAATTTATTAATTTGATATATAGAACAGCCTGTTAATAATAGAGCAAATACTACGACTAACAATAGTTTTATCTTTTTCATAAATGTATATCACCTACTTATGTTATTATATCAAATATATTTTTAAATAAAAAGTATAATTATCAATATTTTTCGACCTTTACCATATATATTGGCTGTCCTTTTTTACTAAATTTATCTTCATATTCAGTTTTTATATTTTTTATATCTTCTCTACTCTCCATGTCTAAAGAAATATCTGCGATTTTATACCCATATTCGCTAAAACTTATTATGGAATATTCGAATAAACTTTTATTGTCTGTTTTTTGAATAATATATGGCCTATCTTTAAAAATATTATCGTACTTTTTTAGAAATATGGGACTTGTAAGTCTCCTGAAAGTGTGTCTTTTCTTTGGCCACGGATCCGAGAAATTAAGATATAACATACTTATTTCATGACAAAAAAGGAAATCCACCCCATCAGCATCAATGTTAATAAAATATAAATTATTTAAATTATCATCAATATCCTTAACACCAAGGGCAAGTATACTATCACTTTTTTCAATACCAACAAAGTTAATGTTTGGATAATTTATTGCATTTTCTATTAAAAATTTGCATTTACCAGTACCTATCTCTAAATGAATTGGATTATTATTATTAAATATTTTATTCCAATTACCTTTTAAATTATTTATATCTTTTAAAACATATTTTGATTTATTTAATATATTTTCTTTATCTTTGACATTTCTTAACCGCATACAAATCACCTAACTAAATTATACTATAGCCTATTCAAAAAATAAACATTTGCATAGAATAAAACGAAAAGGAGAATGTTTATGAATATGCAAATGCCACCTAATATGATGTTCCCGGGAAATTTTAATATGCAGCAACAACCACTAGATATGAAATTAAATGAAATAGAAAGACGTCTTGATGAAATAGAAAAAAGACTAGAAGCGTTAGAATCAAATAATAATGGTTATTACAAACCAAATACTTATACACCTTATCCATCTTCTAATATGCAGATGATGTAATTTGCGTAAAAGGTTTAATATTATAACTAACTCTAAAGATGTTAAAAAAAATGATATATTTGTATGTAACAATAAAAATATTGAAGAGCGAGATAAATATATTGAGGATGCAATAAATAATGGTGCTAAAAAAATAATATGTGAAGATACTATGGTAGAAAGTAGTATTCCAATAATTAAGGTTGACAATGTTGATGATGAACTTTTAAAAATTGTTTTAAATTATTATGATGTTAATTTAGATGATATAAATCTGATTGGGATTACTGGTACTGATGGTAAAACAACAGTTGCTAATTTGGTTAAAGACTTGTTGTCTAATTTTATTAAAACTAGTTACTTGGGCACTATTGGTTTTAAAATTGATAATACATCAACAACTACTAAAAATACTACACCAAAGTTAGAAAATATTATTAAGTTTATAAAAAAATCTATTGGAAAAAAATGTAAAGTTATGGCAATGGAAGTATCTAGTGAGGGATTATTTTATGATAGATGTCATGGTTTACAATTTGATATAGGCATACTTACCAATATAACTAAAGATCATTTAAATACTCATAAAACTATGAAAAATTATAAGCAAACGAAAGCAAAACTGTTTAAGCAGATTAAAAGCAGTGGGTGGGCAATATTAAATAGAGATGATAAATTTTATAAATTTATTAAACAAAGTTGTAACTCTAACATCATTACATATGGAAAAAATAAAAATTGCGACTTTTATATTTCAAACATAAAAAGTTTTACTGATCATACTACTTTTAACTTAAAATATAAAAAAAATATTTATAAAATTAGTAGTCCTCTACTAGCTATCTATAATGTCTATAATTTAGTAGCGGCTATTGCTGCAATTTGTTGCTTTGATATTGATATTAATGAAGTACTAAAATATATTTCTACCATTAAACCAATTGCAGGAAGACTATCTTCAATTAAATGTGGGCAAAATTATGACATTATTGTCGATTATGCGCATACTATTAATGCTACTAAAGAGACATTAAAATATTTTAGTAAAATTAAAAAAAATAGATTGATCACTATCCTTGGTTGTGCTGGTGGAAGAGATAAAACTAAAAGAAAATATATTGGTAAGCTTGCTAGTAAGTATTCTGATTTAGTTATATTTACCGAAGATGATCCCAGAGATGAAGAAGTTATTGATATTATTTATGACATGTTAGAGAATGTAAATAATGATAACTACGTTATTATAACAAGTAGAAAAGATGCTGTTAATTATGCCTTGTCAAATGCCTTAAAAGACGATACTATTCTTTTTTTAGGAAAAGGTAACGATTCTTATATGGCTAAAAAAGAAGGATATATCTACTATCAGGATGAAGATGAGATTAAAAATTATTTCAAAAAAAATCACTTACCAAGTGATTAATAATAGACATTATTATGATGTCTTTTCTTATGATGGATCAACAACTGTTAATAATTTGCAATCATAAGCATTTCCACCATCGTTAGCAGTAACACATATATAGGCAGTTCCTGCTGATATTCCACTTACAGTTCCATCTGAAGCAATGGTTGCAATACTTGAATCGCTACTAGACCAAGTATATGATTGATCTCTTGCATCTGATGGTGATACTGTTGCGCTTGCTTGAATCTGTGATCCAACATTTACTGATGTGTTTGATAAAGTTGTTGTAATACTTGATACTAAAGTTCCTAGCTGTTGAGTTGCCGTTAATACAATTTTGCCTTTATACATTATTGTATCAGTTGTAGTACCAGGATTATATACATTTGGTGTTGTAGAATTTAGCCATATTTTTAGTGAAAATGAAATTGTCTCTCCTGCTGAGATATTACCTCTTGCAATGATATCTGAATAGTTAAGTGAACTTGTTGTATAGCTGCCATCTCCAACCTTAATTGCTGTCTTCATATAAGCATTAGGTACGCAGGCATCAATATCTACTCCTGTTACGCATATATTTTCTAATCTAATAATGTAACCAATATTCTCAGTTCCATCATTTGTTAATGTAAATGTGTGAGCCGAATTATTAGCCAAAGCGGTCGTATCTAATTTAGGTAATTCATTTGTAAGGGATATTAGATTGTCACTTGCATTATATGATAAGTTAAGATTCCCAGCAGTAATATTTACAGTATTATTAGAAGTAAATACCCCATTTAACCAAGCATAAGAAAAACTACCAATAATTAAAGATATTGATACTATCGTTAATATGATGCTTACTATCTTTTTCCTTTTGATATCTTTTAGAATATCTTTTTCTAAAACTTCTTCTTCCATAGGCTCACCATTCTATAAAGTTATTATATCAAAAATTATTAATTATTGAAATAGTTAATAACAGATTTTACAATACTATTTACTAATTTTTGCTGATAGTCTTCTTGTTGTAATAAATATCTATCATTATCATTAGATAAAAATCCACATTCGATTAACAAACCAACATTATTAATGTTTTTATATATATAATCATAAGCTTTTTTTATCTCACGCACTTGCATGTTATCATTTTCAAAACCTTCATACAAATAGTTTGCTAAAATAACATTATTTTTATTTATTTCATTATATAAAATGTCTATTCCACTATATTGACTCTTTTCATACCAGTTAGTATGAATCGATATATACATATTAGCATGACTATCTTCGATTAATTTAATTCTTCTATTTAAGTCTCCTTTTTTCTTGCTTGAATCATATTCCTTAGATAAATCAGAATCATCACTCCTAGTCATCAAAACTATTGCGCCTTTTTCAAGAAGAGCATTTCTTAACTTCAACGAAATAGAAAGATTAACATCTTTTTCTAAAATATCTTGGTAACTTGTCCCATTATCCCTTCCACCATGACCTGGATCTATATAGATAGTTTTTCCTATTAAATCAAAATCTTTTGGTTCTACTATCGCGTAAACACCCATGCATGAAGCAATAAATAATATCATAAAAAAAATAATTCTATATTTTGCCATATATATCCCTCATCAAATTTTATGCAAAATATAAAATTATTTACTATCTTTTTAGTTGTTTTTCTTCTAATGGCTTTTTACCCCACACTTGACTTGCAGCATCTATAATCACTTCTTCACTTAGTCCATCAAAGTCTTTGCTTCTTGCTTGTTTAAACATCTCTGCAATTAAAAGTGGATCTAATTCCTTAAGTTCATCTATTGGTACTTTGTTATAGTCTATTTTATTTTCATTAATGTGTTCATCTTCCATAAATACCTCCAATATAATTATAATTTGACAGCTATGTAAGTTCAAACAAAAAAAGCAAGTAGTATGTAAACTTTACTTGCCTTATTTCTTAACGTTTTGAGAATTGTGGTGCTTTACGAGCTTTCTTTAAACCATATTTCTTACGTTCTTTTATTCTTGCATCTCTTGTAATAAATCCTGCTTTTTTTAGAACTGATCTAAAATTATTGTCTGATTCATTACCTTCGTCTGATTCAAGCAGTGCTCTTGTTATTCCTAAACGAATAGCGCCTGTCTGACCATTAAAACCTCCACCTTTAACTTCTGCAATTACATCAAAAGTTTCTCTAGTTTCAGTAACATCTAATGGTTGAACCAAATCCATAACTAGTGTTTCAAATGGAAAATATTCATGTACATCTTTACCATTTACAGTAATTTTTCCACTTCCAGGAATAAGTTTAACCTTTGCAATTGCTTCTTTTCTTCTTCCTGTTCCGCAATATGTAACTTTTTCTTTCTTTGGCATGTTATTCCTCCCTATTTAACTTCTAGTACTTCAGGTTGTTGTGCTGTATGTGGATGTTCAGAACCTGCATAAACAAATAATTTTTTATACATTGCTCTTCCTAATCTTCCGTTAGGTAACATACCTTTAATAGCTCTTTCAACCATCTCTACTGGGTATTTTTCAACCATTTCTTTAGCTTTTCTTACTCTTAATCCTCCAACATATCTAGAGTGATCATAGTATACTTTTTTATTTAATTTATCACCAGTTAATTTTACTTTTTCAGCATTAACTATAATGATATTGTCTCCACAATCTATATGTGGCGTAAATGTTGCCTTATGCTTACCTCTAAGCATATGAGCAGCTTTTGCTGCAAGTCTTCCAAGTGGTATATCTGTTGCATCAATAACATACCATTTGCGATCTACAGTCTCTTTTTTTTGCATATAACTTTCCATAATTTTATTTCCTTTCTCTTATTCACAAAAATAGATATTCCCACTATCCATTTTTATGTGGGATTTATAAGAAAAATGTACCAGTTAGAATTATACTATAAATATATGAAAAGTCAAATGTTTTTTGCTTATTATAAACAAAAATATGATTAATCTATGATAATGTCTTAGGTGTTATTCCGGGAAAATGTCC
>DAOPMC010000004.1:0-50496 GCA_035392025.1 Bacilli bacterium | reverse complement strand
AGTGAGACATTTTCTAAAGATAACACTTAAGACATTATCATAAGATAAACATAAAGCTGAACAAGCTGAGTAAAAAAACTCTTGCTAATTTTAAAATATTATGATAACCTTAAAAAGGTGTAAAGAATATGAAAAGAAAATATAAAGAAGAAAGATTATTATTAAGTAACGCAATTCTTACTATTATTATCTTTTCATTTCAATTATTATTAATTATTAAATACTAAAACAATTTGTTGCTTTAGTATTTTTTTACACCTAAATTATTGTAGAAGGAGGATTTATGAAAGGAAAAAACAATAATTTGTTATATGACATCAATGAGACACCACCAAAGGGGAAATGGTTGATACTATCACTTCAACACGTATTTGCAATGTTCGGGGCTACAATTCTTGTGCCTATATTAGTAAATAATTTGGCAGGAGGAGAGGTTTTAACTATTCCAGTTGCACTATTTACATCTGGTATTGGAACTCTAATTTATATATTATGTACGAAAGGCAAATCACCAGTGTATCTGGGCAGTTCATTTGCTTTTATTACACCAATGGTTGTAGCTTATGCTAAATGTGGGCAGGCAGGAGTGCTTACTGGAATAATAGTAGTTGGTTTAATTTATGCTATTGTTGCAATCATAATCAAATTTGTTGGTAAGAAATGGTTAGATAAAGCTCTACCACCAGTTGTTATTGGACCAATGATCATGATTATTGGTTTAGGGCTGGCTCCAACTGCCATATCACAAATTGGTCTTGATGGAACTACTGCTATAGAATGGCAAAAAATAGTGGTAGTACTTGTTACTTTTTTAACTACTATTTTAGTAGCATTAAAAGGCAAAAAATTTATAAAAGTTATTCCATTTTTAGTAGGAATTGGGGCAGGGTACATTACGGCAATATGTTTTGGAATGGTAGATTTTACACCCGTAAAAGAAGCAGCATTTTTTAGTTTTCCAAAATTTGTAATCCCATTTCTAAATTACACACCAAACTTTAAAGCAATTCTTACAATAGCACCGGTAGCGCTTGTTACTATGGCTGAGCATATTGGTGATCATACAGTACTAGGTGCAATTATTAACAAAGATTTATTAAAAGATCCAGGTTTAAATAGAACACTTCTAGGAGATGGAATTGCAACTGCAGTAGCGGGAATGTTAGGAGGCCCTGCAAATACAACATATGGGGAGAATACCTCAGTAGTTGGTATGACTAAAGTAGCATCGATTAAAGTATTAAAACTTGCAGCAGTAATAGCGATCTTAATAGCATTTTTAGGAAAGCTTACAGCAATATTTTCAACAATTCCCAATGAAGTACTAGGAGGGGTATCGTTAATATTATATGGATTTATAGCAGTAAATGGCTTGAAAGTATTAGTTGATAAAAAAATAGATTTTAGTATTACAAAAAATGTTATAGTAGCATCAACTATGCTAGTAATAGGTCTAGGTGGTGCTATAGTAAGCATTAAAAGTGGAGATTTCTCATTATCAATATCAGGGATGAGTTTAGCAGCAATGGTGGGAATTGTGTTAAATTTATTCTTGCCTAACGAAAAACATTGATTATTGATGAAAATTATGTTATAATATGCAGTAATCAGGGGGGGTATTATGATATTACAAGATTATAGAGATATATATGATAAATTATATAATGAATTAATGCAAAAAAACATATGCATAATGAAGAGAAATAGTCGAACTGGAATAGTAGAAGACGTAAACATTGCTAATCTGATATTAGGAGAAATTAATAAAGGATTATATGATAGGACTCAAGACAAAATTATTGAAGAATTAAAAAATAGAAAATCTTCAATAGAATTACCTTCAAAGACTCCACTATTAAAATTATCTGATGAAGTTCACTATGCTTATAGGATTGTTGCTTTAAGAAAAGTACTAACAGAAATAGATCGTTCTTATGATATTAAAAGAGGTTATTGTAAACCATCAAAACAATATTTAGAAATTGCTTGGGAAGAAGCAAGAAGAATGAAGTCTCATTTTAGAAGATGCGCAATTAAAGAAAATTATACTCTTTATCAAGACTTTTTAGCAGTAGCGTTAAATGAATCATATTCGAGAACTGAAGATCATCAAAAGCAAAAAGAAGAAATATTGAAAAGTTTAAGTAATATTGGACGTATTCCAAATTCAAAGTATGAGAATGAGCCAAATTTTGAAGTTTGTAGTCAGTCAAATATTACAAATATTCAGATTAGGGAAGTTCCCAAAAAAGTGATAGTGGTCAAAACAGGGGAAATTAGAGGTGAGGGACCCACTCAACTTAATATTTTTGGTGAAGAGGTTCCTTGCAACCAAATTAAAGCAAAGAAAAGATAAAAATTAAGGTTTTTATCTTTTTTTATTTTATTTAAAATAAATCTATGTTACAATTACTTTAGTATTATAAATAGGGAAGATATCTTATGATGAAAAAAAAATACAAAAAAATAAATTTAGTATTAACAATTATACCAGTTATGGTTGTTATTTTATTGTTAATAGCAGGCAGCTATGCTATCTTTTCTACTGACTTAAATCCTACAAAAGTTCATACTTTGACAATAGGAGATTTATACGCTGCTAAACTAAGTATTACTGATGATGGATATGTTAATTTAATTAATGCTGTTCCACTTTCTAATGATTTGGGCATGAAAGGTGATGCAACAAATTTAACTCTTGAAAATGTAGGAGACATTACAGCGACTTATAGTATTATCTTACTTGATGATAAAACTGAATATGCTGATTACTCTGGAAGTGTGTTGCCAGATACGGTTATTAAATACGGAATTACTAGAAACCATAATGTTAATTCAACTATATCATTATTATCAGATGCAACAGAGTATTGTAGCGATTCTTCAATTGAAACTTATAGTGCATGTAAAGTATCATCTTCAGCAGAATCTGGGAGAATTATTATGACCGGTAGACTGGCAGTTGATGAGTCAGTTGATTATAAACTAAGATTATGGATCAATTATAGTGCAGGTAATACTTACCAAGAAAACAGATATTATGGACAAGTTAAAGTAATTATTGGTAAAGATTTGGAGATTGACACTAACAAACCATATATTGTATTAAATGGTGATAGAGAAGTATCTTTAGATGTAGGCGAAAATTATTATGAGCAAGGTATTCTTGCAGCTTTAGATAAAGAAGATGGTGATGTTTCAAATACATTATCAATTACTGATAATATAGATATATCAACTCCCGGAATATATAGAGTTTCATATTCAGTATATGATTCAAATAATCAGTATGGATTTGCGACTAGAACTGTTATCGTAAAAAATCCAATAGATTGTGGAATTACTTTTACATTGGTAGGGGACAATCCTCTTTCTCAATTATTAGGAACTACTTATTCAGAGCAGGGAGCAACAGCTGTGGATTCAAATAGCAATTCGTTGACTGTTACTTCAAATAGTATGGGACTCGATGTAGACACAATAGGGCAATATCATGTTATTTATAGTGCAACATCAGGAACTTGTACTGATTATACATATAGATTAGTAGAAGTAACGATGGGTTCTGGGGGATATATTATTTATAGTCCTGATGAAACCAATAATGTTTGGTCTAGTGATAACATTACTGCATCTATTGACATATCTGATAATATAACTGGTATAACACCAGCATCCATTAAGTATAAAATAGGCACATATGTTAACGATGTTATTACCTATGGAAATGAAGTTACAGTATTAGCAAACGCACTACCAACAACATATACGTTTTCTACAACAGGTGAATATATAATTTCTTCTACATTAGTTACAACTACATCATTAGAAATTAGCAATTTAATGAGTCAAAAGTATTATATAGATAAGACTTCACCATCATGTGGGACACCAACATATGCTAGTAGTCCAACTTTATCTGACCCAGCCACTTGGGTTTCAACTAATAGGAGCATATCAATAACATCGTGTACTGATTCGCATAGTGGTTGCAATGGTTCATCACTTTCAAAGATATTTTCTGAGACTTCTCAAACAGGGACTATAACAATTAGAGATAAAGCATCCCCAAATCCCAATACTGCTACTTGCATGGTCAATGTTTATGTTGATAAAACTCCTCCCGTGTGTGGAACAATCACAAATGCTAATACGACGTGGACAACCACATTGACAAACCCAATAATTGTTAATTGTAGTGACACAAGCAGTGGATGTTCTTCTTCTACGTTCAGTAGTTCATTTGCTGGTTATACAGGTCAAACAGGAACAATTACAATCAGCGATAGTGCATCGCCTAGTAATACAGCATCTTGTACAGTTAATACATATATGGATAATTCGACTCCAACAGCTCCAACGATATCAGCTACATCAAATGGTTCTAGTTATACAAGTGGGTCGTGGGTTAACACGAGTGTGTCACTGTCAATATCAGGAGGAAACGCTTTATCAGGTCTTAATACATATCAGTATTGTATTTCTAGTACCAATAGTTCATCAAGTTGTTCTTGGGTAGATGGATCATCAACTACTATTTCAAACCAAGGCACATATTATGTATTTGCAAGATATGTAAGTAATGTAGGCAAAATGGGAATAATTACTAGTCCATTTGTTGTTAAAATTGGATAGGTTACACTAAAATAGACAGAAAAAATGTGTACATGGTAAAATAAAAGATGAAGGAAGTGTACAAATGTCAAAAGGTAAACCCAAATATGAAGATAGCTTTAAAAAACAGCTAGTTGATTTATATAATAACGGTAAATCATCAACTGATATTATCAAAGAATATCATGTCAGTTGGTCAGCTCTCCATAAATGGATTAAATTTTTCAATAATACTGGTTCTTTTAAAGCTAAGGATAATCGTTCAGAACTAGAAAACGATAATAAAAAGTTGTTAAAAGAAAATCAACAGTTAAGAATGGAGGTTGATATTTTAAAGCAAGCAGCGCTGATCATGGGACGAAAGTAAAAGTTATTTTGTCTAATCAAGATAAATACCCGATCAGCGCTATGTGTAAATTTTTAAATATTTCTAGGGCTTCAATCTATTATAAACCTACACCTATTCCTAAAGACCCCAAACTTGAAAATTTAATCATTAAAATATTTAAAGATTCTAGAAATAATTATGGTTCTAGGAAAATTAAGATTGAACTTGCGAAATTAAACTATACTGTAAGTATTCGAAAAATTAGAAGGATTATGAATCAAAATGGCTTAGTATCTAACTATACTCTTAAACAATTTAAAGTTCAAAAATCCAGTTGTAATAATGATTCTATTCCAAATGTCCTTGATAGGCACTTTAATAACCGGGATTTATTAGAAGTTGTCATTAGTGATTTGACTTATGTTAGAGTTGGTTCATCTTGGAATTATGTCTGCTTACTCTTAGATTTGTTTAATAGGGAAATTATTGGATTTGCTGCTGGTAAATATAAAGATGCTGCCTTGGTAGAAAAAGCTTTTTCTACTGTTAAATATCCCCTTAATAAAATCAGTATTTTTCATACTGATCGGGGGAATGAGTTTAAAAATAGGTTGATTGAAGATCTTTTAGTTAAATTTGATATCCAAAGGTCTTTAAGTAATAAAGGGACTCCTTATGATAATGCTGTTGCTGAGGCTACTTATAAAATCTTTAAAACTGAATTTTGTTTTAATAGAAAATTCGATTCCCTACAACAACTGGAAACAGAATTATTCGACTATGTTAATTGGTTCAATAATTTTCGTATTCATAGTTCTCTTAATTATTTATCTCCAATTCAGTTCAAAAATCAATTGTGTTCTCATTTAATTTGTACAATTTAGTGTTGACAATCCAAAATTGATACTACTAATCCTAGTTGTACTGATAGTGGAGACTCAACGACATGGACTAATAGTAGTAGAACTATTGTATATGGCTGTAATGACTCTGAGAGTGGCTGCAATACTAATTATAGTGGAGGTTCAACAACATTCTCTGTATCTACCAAAACATCAACAATAGCATCATATACCATAAAAGATAATGCTGATAATTCAACAATGTGTGCTTCTAGAACGGCGAATGTATATGTAGATATAACAGCACCAACAGCAACAATAACGTGTTCAACAAGTGCAAATACTATAACGGTAACAGCAAGTGATAATACTGATGGTGCAGGATTGCATAGCACAGCATATTCGCTATTAGGTGGCTCGTATTCTTCGACAAATACTTTTTCTACTAGTGCTACTAATGGAACGACATATGCTGTATCAGTTAGGGATGCATTGCCAAATGTAAGAAATTATACTGTAAGTTGCACTAATTGGTCAACAGCCTCGTCTTCAACGGGTCAAAGCTCGTGTGGAGCTTATCAAAATGCCTGTACCCGAAGATATTGTAATGTTACCAACTATACAGGGACTTGTAGATGTACAATAAATACATATACTACTTATAGTTCGCTTGTAGAGTGCCGTACTGCTTGTGCTGGGACTTGTAATGGGTCAAAATGTGTCGAGTCACATACTTACGCAACATCTTGTAATGGTTATTCTAATTGCAGTTATGCTTGCTCCGCTGCGGGGTATGAAAACGCAAGCACATCTGGAACGTGTTATGCTGTATATACACAAAATAATCAAACCAGGACATGCAATATTGAATAAAATAAATAGTCAATCTTTTGATTGACTGTTTTCATTTATAAAAAAATATATTATAATAATGATTGTGAGAAGAGGGATAGATATGGACATGGAAAAATTGGTTAACTACTGCAAACAATATGGTTTTATTTATCAAGGAAGTGAAATATATGGTGGCCTTGCTAACACTTGGGATTATGGACCACTAGGAGCTTTGCTTAAAGATAATGTAAAACATGCATGGCTAAAGAAGTTTATACAAGAAAATCCTAATAATGTCGGACTTGATAGTGCAATACTAATGAATACTAAAACATGGGAAGCAAGTGGGCACCTAAAGACTTTTTCGGATCCTCTTATAGATTGTAAAAATTGTAAATCAAGATATCGTGCTGATATTTTAATTAATGACTTTACTAAAAGTGAACTAGGAGATTCATTGATTCAAGAAGATATGATTAAATATATTAGGGAAAATAATATTCCTTGCCCAAAATGTGGGAAGACAGATTTTACTGATATTAGACAGTTTAACTTAATGTTTAAAACATTTCAAGGAGTTACTGATGATGCTAAATCAGTTGTATATTTGCGACCAGAAACAGCCCAAGGAATATTTGTAAATTTTTTAAATGTCCAAAGAAGTATGCGCTTAAAAGTTCCATTTGGAATAGGGCAAGTTGGTAAGAGTTTTAGAAATGAAATTACTCCAGGAAACTTTATATTTAGAGTACGTGAGTTTGAACAAATGGAACTTGAATTTTTTTGTAAGCCAGGGACTGAATTAGAGTGGCATAAATATTATAAAGACTTTTGCTATAATTATTTATTATCTTTAGGAATTGACAAAGATAAATTGCGTTTAAGAGATCATTCAAAAGAGGAACTAGCATTTTATAGTAATGCAACTACTGATATAGAATATTTATTTCCATTTGGTTGGGGTGAGTTGTGGGGAATTGCGAGTCGTACTGACTATGATTTAAAACAGCATGAAATGGTGTCTGGTCAAAGTATGACTTACTTAGATCCTGAAACAAATGAAAAGTATATTCCTTATGTGATAGAACCATCAGTTGGAGTAGAAAGGACTATGCTTACTATCTTATGCGATGCTTATAGCAAAGAACAAATTGAAAATGGTGAGGAACGAGAAGTAATGAAATTTATTCCCTATCTAGCACCATATAAAGTAACAATATTACCACTTATTAAAAAAATTCATAGTGAAAAAGCAAAAGAAGTGTTTACAACATTATCTAAAAATTTTTCGTGTACTTATGATGAATCTGGTACTATTGGGAAGAGATATCGTAGATCTGATGCAATCGGGACACCATTTTGTATAACTATAGATGATGAAACATTAAATAATAATACAGTTACCATTAGAGACAGAGATACAATGAAACAAGAAGTATTAGAATTAGATAAAGTTGTATGTTATATTGAAGAAAAAATAAAATTTTAAAAAAGCATTGACAACGCAAATTAATTTTAGTATAGTTGTATATAGATGAAGCACAGTTAGTTTGTATTTCATCTACATAGGGATAATGTTTTACATTATTCCTATTTTTTGTAATTTTGTTGACATTTCTACATATTTTATGGTAATATCTAAATGTTTGAAGCTCCTGCTTTAAACCACATTGAACAGGTTATAAAGACTTTTGTCTACCCTTAAAGTGAGTCTTAGGTTAAAAAAGGAGGTATAATATGAAAGCAATTATTGAAACTGGTGGAAAACAATATGTAGTAGAGGAAAAATCAATTATCTACGTAGAAAAGCTACCAGAAGAGGCTGATAAAAAGGTTGTATTTGATAAGGTTTTAATGCTTGATTCTAAAACTGGTGCTCCATATATTGAAGGTGCTAAAGTTGAAGGTAAAGTAATAAAACATGGCAAACAAAAGAAAATTGTAATTTTCAAATACACTCAAAAATCACAAGCATCAAGAAGAAAACAAGGCCATCGTCAACCATATACAAAAGTAGAAATTACAAAGATTGTTGGTTAATATGATTAAAGTTATTGTCAAAAAAGATAATTATATCAATAAAGTAGTTATAGAAGGACATGCTGCATATGCTGATTTTGGTAAAGATATCGTTTGTGCTGCAACATCTTCAATAATTATAACAACAATAAATGCTATTTTATCAATTGATGATAAGGCAATTAAATATCAATTAGATAAAAAATTTATAATAGAAATATTATATGATAATGAAATAATAAGTAAATTAATGGATAATATGTTAAATATGTTACAAGAACTATCTGATAATTATCCTAAAAATATTAATATTAAGGAGGAATAATGATGTTAAAATTAAATATTCAACTATTCGCTCATAAAAAAGGTGGAGGGTCATCTACTAATGGTAGAAACTCAGCTGGTAGAAGGTTAGGTGCTAAAGTTGCCGACGGAGAGTTTGCAACAGCAGGATCTATTATCTATCGTCAAAGAGGTACAAAGATTTATCCAGGTAAAAATGTAGGACTTGGAAATGATCATACACTTTATGCTAAAATAGATGGAGTTATTAAATACGAAAGACTTGGAAAAGATAGAAAACAAGCTAGTGTATATGAAAAGTAAGAGAAGAAATTCTCTTTTTTCTTGCGTTTTTATCAAATTTGTGTTATAATTAGCGTGTTTTAAAAGGGGGAAACTGAAAATGAAAGAACAAAATAACAAAAGGTATTCGTTCTTACATGATATTGAGCAATATGGCGGTATGCCATTTAGCAGGATAGCATTTAGTATGGGTATGTTTAAACAAATTGAAAGTGTTAAGGAAGTAATAGAAGAATCTTTTAGAGTTGATTGTCAAGTTAGAGATGCCAACGATTTAAAAGTAACCTGTGGGGATAAATTTTATATATGTTCTGATGAAAGCAATAATATATTTTTAGAATTTGAAAATATTCTTTCTGATAAAAGTATATTTGTAATACCTGATGATGTCAATCTTCCTACGTGTTACAGAGGAATAAAAATGTCAGAGTTTAGTTTTTGTGATAGAATTAAGAAAAATCAGATGTACAAAGTTGAAGAAATAATTTATAGACATCCAGAATTAGCAGACTATTTTGTTACAAGGAAAAATACTAGACCAATGGAAGTTATTTTAAGAGAAAGTCTTACTGGGGCGTGCGAATACCTAGCATATTTAAGAGATGCGTATTATGATAATATTTGTGCTGATTATGAGTTTTCACAAGGTAATCAAGGAAGATAAAATATAGAAAGAAAAGGGAAGATTAAGTTAAATTAATCTTCCCTTTATTTTGGTAACAATATCTATTTTTTCGTCATTGTTTAAATCTTGCCAAAGTATTTCAAAAAAAACTCCCAATCCTGGTAAAATTAGCTCATCATCTGATGGTATACTTTCATCTAATGATTTAATTAAATCGTCAATACTGTCATCTTTAGTATTTTTTATAATATTTTTTCTTATATCCAAATCCATTATTATCACCAATAATATTATGATTAATTCTTAAAAAAAGATACATTATTATTGATATTTTTATAAATTTATTATATCATTTAAATAGAAGGAGTTGATAATTATGCCACCAACATGGGTACTTGTAGTTATAGCAGTTGTAGTAATATTATTAGGATGGTTTTTTGCAGTTTATAATAAGTTAGTTTCTCTAAGAAACAAGAAAGATGATCAATGGTCTCAAATTGATGTTCAACTAAAAAGAAGAGCTGATTTAATACCAAATTTGGTTGAAACTGTAAAAGGATATGCAAAGCATGAAAGTGAGACGTTAGAAAATGTTATTAAAGCTAGAAATACTTTTATAGCAGCCAAAACACCTGAAGAAGAAATGAAAGCATCTGGAGAAGTTACACAAGCATTAAACAAACTTTTTGCACTTGCTGAATCTTATCCTGATTTAAAAGCAAATACTAACTTTTTAGAACTACAAAAAGATCTAAAAGATACTGAAGATAAGATTTCTTATGCAAGACAATTCTATAATGATTCTGTATTATCTTACAACAATAAAGTACAGATGGTTCCAAGCAACATTGTTGCTAATCTTGCTAAGTTTAAAAAAGCAGATTTCTTTGAAGCTAGTGAAACTGAAAAAGAAACACCAAAAGTATCATTTTAAGCTTACATAAGTAAGCTTTTTTTGGAGGAAAATATGAAAAAAATAAAATATATTTTATTTTGTTTGATGTTATTAATGTTTGGAATAATAAATGTTAATGCTGCTAATGAAGTTGATGAAATAAAAATTAATATTACACTTAATAGTGATGGTTCAGCTCATATCGTTGAAGTTTGGAAAACAGATTTTGATAATGGAACTGAGGGTTATAAAGTTATTAATAATTTAGGCAATATGGAAATTTCAAATTTTAGTGTCTATGATGATACTGAAGCTATATATACATATTTAGATAATTGGGATATTAATGCATCATTTAATGAAAAAATTCATAAAAATGGCATAAATTATACTTCATCCGGAGTAGAACTATGCTGGGGTATGAGCTATTACGGTAATCATACATATACATTATCGTATGATATGTCAAATGTTATATTTAATGTATCCGATGCTCAAGTAATGTATTTAAAAATGATAGGCGATATGGCAGTTAAAAATTTTTGGATTACAATATCAGGGCCTGAAACCTATAGCGATACGCTTGATGTTTGGGGATATGGTTATAAAGGATATGCATATGTAAAAGATGGTAAGATTGAGATGACTAATGAAGAAAACCGTAATCTTTCAAAAAGTGAGTATGTAGTAGCATTAATAGAATTTCCACTTGGTACATTTACATCTACTAATATTATTACTGAATATGATAGTTTTAACGAAGTATTAGAGGCAGCAGAAGTAGGAACATTTGAACATGATTATTCTGATAATAATATTGGGAACATAATTACTCGTATATTTTCATGGCTAATTTTCATGGCAATTGTGCTATTTCCAGTATTTGGTGCTATTTTAGCAAATAAATTAAATAAGAAATATAAATTTGAAACAAAAGGAAATGGTAAAATTTCTATGAAAGAGATTAATAATTTCAGAGATATACCATGTAATAAAAATATTTATAATGCTTTTTCAATTTCTCAAATATATAACTTAAATGATAAAAATACTGATTTTATTGGTGCATTGTTTTTAAAATGGTTATTTGAAGATAAGATTCAGCTAAAGAAAGAAGAAAAAGGCATAATTAAAAAAGAAGAAACATCAATAATACTAAAGAATGATTTAGAGTTTTCTAATGATTCAGAAAAAACAATGTATGAGTA
This sequence comes from Bacilli bacterium, assembly GCA_035392025.1. Taxonomy (GTDB): domain Bacteria; phylum Bacillota_I; class Bacilli_A; order RF39; family UBA660; genus DAOPMC01. Next base: position 38,546 of record DAOPMC010000004.1, on the reverse strand, counting down.
TTTAATAAGTGCAAGTAATGATAATATATTAGAAAGTAAAGAATTAGAACGTTGGAGTAAAACCAATTATAATAAATTATATACTTGGTTAGATAATGCTGAAGTTGAAGGACTTGATAGTTATATCCAAAGTGGTATGATTGTGAGAAATGGTAGTAAATATTTGGTAAAAGATATTTTAAAAGAAGAAGGAAATAAGTTGGCTGGATTAAAGAAATTCTTGATGGAGTTTTCCAGAATTTCTGAAAAAGAGGCAATAGAAGTTAAACTTTGGAAAGAATATCTTATGTTTGCCCAAATATTTGGAATAGCAGATGAGGTATCAAAGCAGTTTAAGAAACTTTATCCAGAAGTAGTTAGTGAAATGAATTCATCTAGTTTTGATATGACAGATGTAATATTAATCAGCCATCTTTCTCATATGGCAACAGCAAGTGCGGCGACAGCAAGAAGTGCTGCTCGTGCGGCAGCTTCAAGTTATTCTGGAGGCGGTGGTGGCTTCTCATCAGGTGGTGGCGGCGGAGGATCCTTCGGAGGCGGAGGCGGAGGCGGCCGTTAAAAAACACTAGACATTTTGATTTACATGTGCTATTATTAAAAGCGTTGAAAAAAAGCAATCCGCTTAAATATAATGATTGCTGGTTAATAAGGAGGAATAATCGTGAATGTAGTTGATAAAATTACAAGTAAGCAAATACGAAATGATTTGCCAGAAGTCAGAGTTGGAGATACTGTTCGTGTAGATGTTAGAATTATTGAAGGCAAGAAAGAAAGAATTCAAGCATACGAAGGAATAGTGACATCTAAAAAAAGTGGTGGAGTATCTGAAACTTTTACTGTTAGAAAAGAATCTTATGGTGTTGGGGTAGAGAGAACATTTCCGGTAAATTCACCAAAAGTTGCAAAAGTTACAGTAATTAGACATGGTAAAGTTAGACGTGCAAAATTAAATTTCTTAAAGAATTTTGTTGGTCAATATCGTATTAAAGAAAGAGGACAAAAGTAGGACCAATAATGGTCTTACTTTTAATTTAATTATGAAAAAAGAAACAAAAAAGGAAATATTTACTTATATTATTATATTAGTAGTAGTAATCTTAATTAAATCTTATGTTGTAACTCCTATTAGAGTAAATGGCACAAGTATGAGCAGTACTCTGGAAAATGGTGAAATAATGATTCTAAATGAGACAAAGTATTATTTTAATGATGTAAAAAGATTTGATATAGTAGTAGTAAAACAAGGCAAATCAAAGCTTATAAAAAGAGTTATTGGACTACCAGGGGATACTCTTAAGTTTGAAAATAATATTTTATATATTAATGGGGAAATCGTTGAAGAACCTTATTTAAGGGAAGAAACTTTAGACTTTTCATTAGCAAAATTTAATTATGATAATGATGTAATTCCAGATAAATGCTATTTTGTAATGGGTGATAATAGAGATGATTCACTAGATAGTAGATATTTTGGTTGTATTGAAAAAAAAGATATTTTAGGTAGTGCTAAATTAGTAGTATATCCATTTAACAAAATAGGCACAGTTAACTAAGTTGGTTTATGATCAACTTTTTTATTATAAATTGACACTAATTGCATATTTTGTTAAGATTAAATAGTAAGAAGGAATGATAAAATGATAGATATTAACTTAATTAGGAATGATAAAGACAAAGTGATCAAAAACATTAAGAAAAAATATCAAGATAAAAAAATACCTATAGTAGAAGAAGTATATGACTTAGATATTAAATTAAGAAAATTAAAGCAAGATGCAGACTTATTAAGACAAAATAGAAATAGTATCAGTAGTGAGATAGGATCTCTTATGAGGGATGGTGATACTAATTTAATTAATATTAGAAAAAAAGATGTAGTTGAGATCAACAACAAGTTAGAAGATACTGAATTAAGAGAAGAAGAAATGCAAAATAAAATAAAAGAGCTTATGATGCAAATTCCTCAGATAATTGATGATTCTGTTCCTGTTGGGAAAGATGATAGTGAAAATGTTGAATTAAAAAAATATGGACATCATGAAAAACCAACTTATGAAATACCATATCATGTTGATATAATGGAAAAACTGCAGGGGATAGATTTAGATAGTGCTAGAAGAGTTGCGGGGAATGGATTTTACTATTTATTAGGTGATATTGCAAGACTTCATTCAGCGGTTTTATCATATGCCAGAGATTTTATGATTGATAAAGGATATACATATTGTATTCCACCATTTATGTTAAATGGTGATGCTGTAAATGGTGTTATGAGTTTTGAAGAAAAAGATAATATGATGTATAAGATTGAAGGAGAAGACTTATATTTAATTGGAACTAGTGAGCACTCTATGATTGCACGATTTATGGATCAAATTATAAAAGAAGATAATCTTCCATATACTCTTACGAGTTATTCCCCATGCTTTAGAAAAGAAGTAGGAGCTCATGGCATTGAAGAACGTGGAATATATCGTGTTCATCAATTTGAAAAGCAAGAGATGATAGTAATTTGTAAACCTGAAGAGTCAATGGATTATTTTAATAAAATGTTAGAATATACAGTTGAGTTATTCACTAGTTTAAATATACCAGTTAGAACATTAGAATGTTGTAGTGGGGACTTAGCGGATTTAAAAGTAAAAAGCATTGATGTTGAAGCATGGAGCCCAAGACAAGAAAAATATTTTGAAGTGGGAAGTTGTTCAACTTTAGGGGATGCACAGGCAAGAAGACTTGCTATTAGAGTTAGTGGTAAAGATGGTAAGTATTTTCCTCATACATTAAATAATACAGTTTGTACTCCACCAAGAATGTTAATTGCATTTTTAGAAAATAATTATAATGAAGATGGTTCTATAAATATTCCAGAATCATTAAAAAAATATATGGGTGGAGTTGATAAAATTGGCTAAGAAAATATGTATGGTAGTTAAAAGTAAAGTATTAGAACTTCCTATCTTACCGGAGGATTTATTTGAAAGCATCTCGCCTGCTGTAGCCAATCAAGTTTTTGAAGAAAGCAATGAATACTATTTCTATGATCCTAATAGATTAAAAAACGAAAATAGAATTACTCCATCAGAACTAAACATTGTTCTAAAACGAATGACATATCTAGCAAGAACGGAAACATTTCCTAATTTACAGTTTGAGATTTCTTCTCCATATAAAAGAAGACGAGACTTGGCAGAGTTAGAAACTCGTAGATTAGAAAACAAACTAAAAGAAAATGATTCGGGTAGCGATTACTATGCAAGAACGGGTGATTATGATATTTCTAATCGTCACTTAATTGCAGGTATAAAATCTATTGCACGAGCTAATAGGGATTATTTAGTACGCGAATATGGTTTTAATGCCGCATACGGGCTTAACGATGGTGAAAAAGGAAGATGATATTATGACATATTTTTTTGCAGGTATTAAAGGGACTGGAATGAGTGCACTTGCTTCAATGCTTCATGATTTAGGAAATGATATTATTGGATATGATGATAATTCTAAATATAGTTTTACTGAAGAAGAATTGGTAAAAAGAAATATTCCAATATATTATGATTTAAATAATTTAAAAACTGATATGATTTTTGTTTATACATCAGCAATTCATAGTGATCATAAAGCAGTTATTAAGGCCAATGAGTTAGGCCTAAAGATGTATGAATATTTTGAATTGTTAGGGGAGTTTACTAAAAATTATGAGACATATTGTATAAGTGGATGCCATGGTAAAACAACAACAACTGCTTTGTTATCAAAAATATTTACAGATTCAAAGTATGGCTGTAATTATTTAATAGGAGATGGCAGAGGATTTATTGATAAAGATTCTGATATTTTTATAGTAGAATCTTGTGAGTACAAAAGACATTTTTTAAATTATTTCCCAAAATATATTGTAATAACTAATATTGAACTAGATCATATCGATTATTATAAAGACTTGGATGATTATATAAGTGCTTTCCAAGAATTTATAGATAAAAAGTGTGAAAAGGTCATTGCTTGTGGTGATGATTTAAATGTTAGAAAATTAAAAGGTAATAATATCACTTATTATGGATTAAATGATAACAATGATATAGTTGCTAAAAACCTAGTATTAGATGATAAAGGTAGCCAGTTTGATTGTTATATTAATAGTACTTTCTTCGGACATTTTGATATTCCACTATATGGAAAACATATGGTATTAGATGCCTTAGCATGTATTGCATTGTCTAATTTAAAAGGCATTACGCCCAAAGAAATAGAAGCAAGTATGTGCAATTTTGAAGGTGCTAAAAGAAGATTTAAAGAAGAAAAAATTGGTAATAATATATTAATAGATGATTATGCACATCATCCTTCAGAAGTAAAAGTAACACTTCTAGCTGCTAAACAAAAGTATCCTGATAAAGAATTAGTAGCAATTCTTAAAATTCATACATTATCTCGTGCTAAAGAGATGAAAGATGATTTTATTGATGCCTTAAATATTGCCGATAAAGTATATGTTATGGATATTTATAACGATAGAGAAGATCCTAATGATTATCCTGGAGTAGATCATAATTTAATTATTAATGGATGTAAGAATGCTGAATATATTAATGAAGATATGGCAGATAAGTTACTTTGTCATACTAATAGCGTAATATGCTTTTTAAGTAGCAAAGATATTTATTTTCTAATGGAAAAATATAAAGAATTATTAAGGAGATAATATGGAAATTGAAATTATAAAAGTAGGAGATTTACAAACCAATTGCTATCTTTTAATAAAAGAAGGCAAATGTTTAATAGTAGATCCTGGATCTGATGAAGATTTTATAATTAAAAGAATTAAAGAATTAGAATTAGAGCCACTTGCCATTTTAATAACTCATAATCATTATGATCATGTTGGTGCTCTTGATAGATTAAAAGAAGTATATGATATTAAATCATATGATCATGATAATTTATTTGAGGAAAGAATCGGAATTGGTCCATTCTCTTTAAATGTTATTTATACTCCGGGGCATTCTAGTGATTCTATTTCCTTTTATTTTCAAGATTATGATATAATGTTTACAGGAGATTTTGTATTTCATGGTGGAATAGGAAGAGTTGATTTACCAACAGGATCATATAGTGATATGCTAAAAAGTATAACAAAACTTAAGCAATATGATGAAGAAATTACACTATATCCAGGACACGATGAATCAACAACAATTGGATATGAATTAAAAAACAATGAATATTTTAAATAAAGAAGAGTGATAATATGGATAAAAATATAAATGGAAGATTAATTGCAAATAGTATTAAAGAAACACTAAAGCAAAAATTAGAAAGTATTCCTAAAAGACTAAAACTTGTTGTTATAAGTGTAGGAAGTAATGAAGCCAGTAAAATTTATATAGATATGAAGAAAAAACTATGTGAAGAAATAGGAATAGATTTTGAAAATGATCACTATGAACTTGCAGAAGAAAATGAGCTTATTGAAAATATCAATATTTTAAATAGTGATGATTCTGTAACGGCAATACTTGTACAATTACCACTTCCAGAATATTTAAATAGTAAGCATATAATAGATGCAATTGATTATAAGAAAGATGTAGACGGATTATCTGATAATAATTTTATTAAGATAATTAATAAAGAAGATGGTATAATTCCTTGTACTGCTTATGGAATAATTAAAATGTTAGAGTATTCTAATGTCGATATAGCAGGAAAAGATATATGTGTTGTTGGAAGAAGTAGATTAGTAGGACTTCCTACATCGCTTTTGCTTTTAAATAAAGGAGCAACTGTTACCATGTGTCACTCCAATACTGCTAATTTGAAAAAAGAAACTAAAGAGGCAGATATAATTATTTCAGCAACCGGACATAAACATTTAATTACAAAAGATATGATAAAAGATGATGCTATAATAATCGATGTTGGAATAATTAGAGAAGATAGATTATATGGTGATGTAGACTATGATGATGTTTATGATAAGGTTTCTTTGATAACTCCGGTTCCTGGGGGAGTAGGACCAATGACAGTAATAATGCTCATAAATAATATTATAAAATGTTATGAAATACAAAATAAGTAAATTATTGTTGAAATTTATCTAATCATATAGTATAATTACATAGAAAAACGAGTTAGTAATTAGAGAGGAGAGATAATATGGCAGTTCCTTTTAGTAAAGTATCAAAGACTAGAAAAAGAAAAAGAAGAACTCATATGAAGCTTACTGCAAATGGTACAATTAAATGTCCTAGTTGCGGTGCAATGATAAGACCACATAGAGTATGCAAAGAATGTGGTGAATATAAAGGTAAGAAAGTAATTACTCAAGAAGAAAAATAGACATAAATTGATATGTCTTTTTTTTATAATTAATTTGGTGATAAATATGAAAGTATATATTGATTATTTATTTTTAATCAATTTTTTATTTGATTTTATTATTTTAGTATCGTTATCATCAATATTAAAAAGAAATGTTAAGATATATCGTATTATATTAGGAAGTGTTTTTGGAGGAATAAGTATTATTATTCTATTTATAAATTTACCAAGTTTTATATTTTTTATATTAAAAATGTTATCTGGAATAATTATGGTTATAATTACATTTAATTTTAAGAGTATTAAATATACAATTAATAATTTTATTAATTTATTAGCAATTTCAGTTATATTGGGAGGATCATTATATCTATTAAATATTAATGATGGTGACTATAACTTTATAAATGGTAATAAGTACTTAAATATGTTATTTCTCTTTGCAATAAGTATTATTATTCTATTTATATATATTAAAATAAATAAAAAATATAAAAGAGATTTTAATAATATATATGAAGTTGATTTATTTATTGATAATAATAAATATAAATGTACTGGATTTATAGATACTGGAAATGTTTTAATAGATCCATACTTTAACAAGCCGATAATTTTAACTTCTAATAAAAATGTCAAATTTAATAATACTTTTTTTGTACCATATCAATCTTTAAATAATAATGGATTATTAGAATGTATGATAGTAAAAAAAATATATATTAAGCAGGTAGGGTATAGATATAATATTGTACTTGGTAGGGCAAACGACAAATTTAGAATAGATGGTATTGATATATTATTAAATGAAAGGATAGTTGAAAAATGAAATGTTTAATTAGAAAAATTCTTCGTAAGTGGTTTAAAAAAAGGCAAATATTTTATGTTGGGAGCAGTGATGCTTTACCCCCTCCGTTGAAAAAAGATGAAGAAGATTCATATATTATTAAGGCACAGTCAGGAGATTTATATGCTAGAAATAAATTAATTGAACATAATTTAAGATTAGTTGTTTTTCTTGCAAAGAAATATGAAAATACTGGGATTGATTTAGAAGACTTAGTTTCAATTGGATCAATTGGTTTAATTAAAGGCATAAATACATTTAGCATGGATAAATCAATCAAACTTGCAACATATTGTTCACGTTGTATCGATAATGAAATACTTATGCATCTTAGAAAAACTAAAAAAACAAAAGGAGATGTCAGTTTAGAAGAAAGTTTAAGTTTTGATGCTGATGGTAATGAGTTAAGACTAGAGGATATTCTAGGAACAGATGGCGATGTTGTTACCAAAGATTTAGATGAAGAAATTGAAAAGAAACTATTGATGAATGAAATAAATAAATTAGATAAAAGGGATCAAGAAATCATGATATTGAGGTATGGTTTAAATGGGGTGGATGAGATGACTCAAAAAGATGTTGCGGAAAAACTAGCAATCTCGCAATCATATATTTCAAGAATTGAAAAAAAAGTTATTAAAAGACTTAAAAATATCATTAAGATTTAGTATAATTAACTTAGGTGGTATTAATGATTTATTTAATTATTGGTAATAGTAGTGTTATAGAAAAAGAAATAAGTGAGATTATTGATAAATCTAAGATTGATTCTAATTCTATATATAAATATAATTTAGAAGAAGATAGTTTTCTAAAGCCACTTGAGAACCTTGATACTTTTTCAATGTTTGATACAAAAAAAATAATAATTTGTAAAAATCTTTCAAAAATTGATGTAGATGATAAACTAGGTAATTATATAGATCACCCAAGTGATAATATTTTAATTCTTACTAATGAAAATAAATTAGATGGAAGAAAACAGATATTTAAAAAATTACTAGAGAAAGCGGAAGTAATTGAACCAACTAGTGATATGTATGAATACATAAAAAAGTCTTTTGGAGAATATAAAATAGATACTAGATCAATTAGGTTATTAGAAGAATATACTGTGGGTGATTATGCTAGAATAAAACATGAAATTGAGAAATTAAAGCAATATAAATTGGATGATAAAATTATTAATTTAGATGACATAGATGATATAGTTACAAAAACATCATCATCGACCATTTTTAATATGATTGATGCTCTTGATGATAAGAATCATGAGAAAGTTTACAAACTATGTCGTGAATTTTTGGCAAATGGTGAAGATGAAGTAAAAATATTATCATCTCTTGCTAGAAATTATATTCTTATTTATCAGGTAAAAATATTAAGTGATGATTTTTCTTTGAAAGAAATTAAAGAAAAGTTAGTTGGCGTTGCACATCCATATGCTATATCAAAGGCCTATGAAAAAACTTTTACATACACTAAAGAAAAATTAAAATATTTGATTCAAGAACTGGGCACGATTGATATAAAAATTAAAACAGGGCAAGCTAAAAAAGAAATAGAGTTACCATTATTTATATCCAAAGTATAAAAACTGGTTTAAAAACTATTTTTTTTTTGCTATAATACTAATTGGTGAAGTAAAATGATATATTTTGACTATTCAGCGACAACAAAAACAGATGAAAGAGTATTAAAAAGATTTAATGAGATAAATGAGAAATACTTCTTTAATCCTAATTCCAGTTATAATGAAGCGTTAAAAAGCAAAGAAATAATTATTGATGCAACTAATACACTTGCAAGTTTTTTTAATGTAAATCCAACTGAGGTAATTTATACGAGTGGTGCAAGTGAGGCTAACAATACGGCTATTAAAGGATTAGCATTTAATACAAATAAAAAGCATATTATTACGACTAAATTAGAACATTCATCAGTAGTATCAACTATGAATTATTTACAATCCCTTGGATATAAAATTGATTTTGTTAATCTAAAAGATGGTAGGGTAGATTTTGATAGTCTAAAATTATTAATTAATGAAGATACATTTTTAGTATCAGTTTGTGCAGTAGATAGTGAAATGGGAATAAGACAGCCTATTGAAGAGATTGGGGAGTTATTAAAGAATTATGAAGATATTTATTTTCATTCTGATATTACTCAGGCAGTAGGAAAAGTAAACATTGATTTAACTAATGTTGATTTAGCATCTTTTTCAGGTCATAAAATATTTGGTTTTAAAGGAATAGGCGCTCTTATTAAAAAAGATTATGTCAAACTGATTCCTCTTATTCATGGAGGTAAATCTACTACGATATATCGAAGTGGAACTCCTCAGACAGAATTAATTGATTCTCTTAAAACATCAATTGATTTAATAGGACAAGATATAGATAAAAATTATCAATATGTAGCGAGTTTAAAGGATAGGCTAATTGGAGGATTAAAAAAATATCAAAATATTAAGATTAATAGCAATAAGTATTCAATACCTAACATTTTAAATATTAGTATTTTAGGTTATAATTCAAATAGCATTCAAAGATATTTGGCAAGTAAGAATATATTTGTATCAACTAAAACGGCCTGCGCGTTAAACGATGATTATTCACTTGTTATAAATTATATTTATGATGACTTAGAAAGGGCTTCATCTTCTATTAGAATAAGCTTATCATATAAAACAACGATAGAAGAAGTAGATGAATTTTTATCTATATTGGATGGTATGCTAAATGAGAGTAATTAAGTTAACAGCCTTATGGTGCCCATCTTGCATTATAATGAATAAGATTTTTGATGATATAAACAAAGAATATAATTTTGAAGTTATATCTTATGATTATGATTTTGATAATGATGAAGTATCAAAATACAATATTGGAAAAATTCTACCGGTATTTATATTTTTAAAGGATAATAAAGAAGTCTTAAGAATAATTGGCGAAAAAGATAAACAAGAGTTTATAAATTTAATAAAGGAAGTATAGTGGTATTATGAAAAAAACATTAACAATTATATTATTATTAATTTTAGTATTAGTACCATCTGATACTTTTGCAAAAAATATAAATTTATATTTATTTTATGGTAAAGAGTGTCCTCATTGTGAAAAAGAAATAAAGTTTTTAGATACATATCTTAAGGATAATGATGAACTTACACTATATAAATATGAGGTTTGGCATGATAGTGAAAATAAAGATATCATGAATAAATCAAAAAAACTTTTAAATCAAGAAACAGATAGTGTTCCCTATTTAGTAATTGGCAAAGAAGCAATTATTGGCTTTAGAGAAAATGTTACTGAAAATAAAATAAAAAAGATAATATCTTTTTATCAAGAAAACAATTATTGCGATGTATTAGGAGAAGAATTAGGCATAGTAGATAGTAATGAGAATTGCGATGAGTATGAAAATAATACATTTAATATTCCTTTTATTGGAGAAGTAGGTGCCAAAGATATTTCACTTCCCCTGATAGCTATGATAATTGGATTTGTTGATGGCTTTAATCCCTGTGCTATGTGGGTATTATTATTTTTAATTACAATGTTATTTGGAATGAAAGATAAAAAGAAAATGTGGATACTTGGTCTCACATTCTTGGTATCTTCTGCACTTATATATTTACTATTTATGGTATCTTGGTTAAATCTTGCCATACTTACTAGTAGAGTTGTTTTAATTAGAGTATTAATTGGTATGTTTGCACTTGTCTTTGGAACTATTAATATTTATAAATATTTAAAATCTAAAAATGAAAAAGATGTAGGTTGTGAAGTAACAAATGATACAAAAAGAAAAAAGATAATGACTAGAATTAAGAGGATAGTAAAAGAAGATTATGATTTAGCAATACTTGGTATAATAGTTCTTGCAGTTATGGTAAATGCTATTGAACTATTATGCTCATTAGGATTACCACTTATGTTCACCCAAATTCTTTCATTAAATAATCTTTCAACAGCCAAATATGCATTTAACATATTTATATATATTCTATTTTTTATGATTGATGATATTATTATTTTTATAATAGCGATGAAAACTTTAGAAATAAAAGCAATATCCAATAAATACGCTAAGTATTCACATTTAATTGGAGGAATAATTATGTTTTTTATAGGAATACTTATGATATTTAAACCAGAATGGTTAATGCTGAATTTTTAATATTATTTTTAGGTGGTATATATGAAACAATTAACAAAAGAGCAACTAGATGCTTTTGAAAAATTTAGTGATGGAGACATGAGCTGCATCGCATTGGTTTATAGCACGATACTATCAGAATCTAATGCATGGATTAACTATTCGAAAAATAAAAATATACAATATGTCGTAGAACAATACTTACGCTGTAATAGAGTAAATTCAGTGCTGGAAAAGAAAAAATTTATAAAAACTATTGAGGAGTATGAGCATATTGTCAAAAAAACAGCATATTTAGCAAAAACTTTAGGTATTTCTGATAATATTATTTTATACTTTTTTGTATATTATTTAATTTTTGATAATTACTTTGCAACCAATAGAAAAGAAACAGCAATAGATGACTTATACATTTCTGAATATGAGGGAGTAAATATTATGTTAGGTAATTGGTGTTGTAGACATAGTGCAGATTTTATGAAACGTGTCTTAGCACAAAAAGATTATGATGTAAAAAATATAAGCGTCGCTACTAGAAAAGATTCAAGTTCAACTGATCATGCAACACTTCTTATGCATCAAAATAATAAGTATTATGTACTCGATTCAACAAAACCATATATATCACAAGTAAGAGATGATTGTGCTATTTTGAGTCCTCATGGCCTAGGAGAAATAAGATTGGGTTCATTATTTATGTTTGATTATAATCATGCAGATTTACAATATGTTCTAAAAACATATGAGAAGATAGGGCGTAACCATAGTTGGCAACCATATACACCTTTTTCCAAAGAATACGAAGAATCAATGAGAATTATTAAAAGAAAAAAAAGAGATTTAAGAAACTTTAAAGAAGATATAGTTCCAAACATTGGTAGAATTAAAGAAGAAAAAAAGATATTAAAAAATTAAAGTTTTTAATATCTTTTTAGTATTAGAAAAGTTTAGCTTGGCAACTTCCTTAAGTTTATCTTTACCATATTTATCGACAATCTCTTCTCCAATTTTATCAACATTAGATCCAGATCCTTTAGGAATAGGTATTTTAATATAATCTGATAATTTGCCCATCTCTTTTAGAAAAATATATCTACTAATAAGAGATGCAGCTGCAACGGCTAAATTTTTTTCTTCAGCCTTGGTTGTAAAAGTAATTCCTTTAAGAGGATTAGGGGTATCACTTAAGTAATTATAGTATCTATCTTCTTTGGCAAATTCATCAATAATTACATAATCAAGATGATCTTTTATTTCATTTTTTAAACTAGTAAGTGCCTTGTTATGCATAATTGCTTTAATCTTATTCATATTAACTTCTTTAGAGTATTTTTCATTATATTCACTATTTCCTAAAATTATGCTTTTATATTTAATCTTATTAATAAATTTGGGAACAATTTTTAATATATCATCATCTGTTAGTTTTTTAGAGTCTTTTACGTGGATACTTTCCAAAAAAGAAATATCATCTTTTTTAACATATGCTGCTGTTACAACAATTGGTCCAAAGTAATCACCAGTACCAACTTCATCTGATCCAATGCTATTTGAGCGATACAGTTCGTCTTTAACTTCAGTTGGTTTATCATTTTCAATAACAGCTTGCCACATATTAGCATCGACATCTGCAGTTGTTCCTTGAAACATACATTTACCTGACTGATAAAGAGTAATTATTGTATCTTCTTCTTCAGCTTGAAATATGGCATAAGGAGGAATTTTATCTCGTATTTTATCTTTATAGTAGTCAATCATTCTATTTTTAGTTTCATCATTTACTTTTATTACAATATTCATTTTCTTCACCTAAAATAATTATAGCATAAAATAATAAAATAAGTTATACTAATATTAGTATAGAAAGAGGTGTTATAATGGAGTTTATTAAATCCATAAATATAGTAGATGTAATCATCGTACTTATGCTCTTGATGGCAGGAATTGTTGGTGCCAAAAGAGGAGTGTTTAAACAAGGAGTATCGACAATAGGAACTATTCTAGCCTTTGTGCTCGCATTTTATTTAAAAGATCCTGTTGCAGAGTTTTTAAGTTTAAAATTACCATTTTTTGATTTTGTAGGTATCGCTAAAGGACTTACTTCATTAAATATAATTATGTATCAAATGGTAGCGTTTATATTAGTACTTGCAGTATTGTTTATAATTTTAGCAATATTAATAAAACTTGCAAGTGGCATAGAGAAAGTACTAAAATGGACTATTATTTTAGGAATACCGTCTAGAATACTAGGATTTGTTATTGGATTAATTGAGGGATATGTTCTGGTTTTTATAGTTTTATTTTTCTTAAGTATGCCAATTATCAATTTTAATATGCTTGATGAGTCCAAACTTATGCCCAAGGTATTAAATTCATCAATTTTATTATCCAATATGGCAAAAGATACTAATGATGCCATAAAAGATATTTATGATGAGATAGATGGCAACAAAGGCAACACAGCACAACTTAATTTAACAATTATTGAGCTTATGTTAAAATATAATATAATAGATGGAGATTATTTAGAAAAATTAAATGAAGCAGGGAAATTAAATATAGCAGGGATAGATAGTTTAATATAAAGGAGGATATATGATATATTTAGAAAATGAGAATTTAGATGATTTGGTAAAAGAAGGGAATATAATAGTAGATTTTTATGCTGATTGGTGTGGCCCATGTAAAATGCTTGGTGGCATACTTGATCAAATAAATAGCGAAAGATCTGAAGTAAAAATAATCAAAATAAATGTTGATAAGCATCAAGATTTAGCTTCTAAGTTTGCAGTTATGTCTATACCAAGATTAATTCTATATAAAGATGGGATAGAGATAAAACAGTACAATGGATTTGTACCAAAAGATGAAATTTTGAAAAACTTCTAAAAAAAATGTAGGCATGCTACATTTCTATTTTAAAATCATTTTGGATAAGAGTTTCTATAACCTTATCTTTTTCTTTTTTAGATAATAATACTTCAAAAGTTATTTTATCTCCAAATACTTGTGAAATTATTTTGCAATCCTTTAATAACAGGTTAGCAAGTTTTAATTTATCTATATCAAAAGTAACTATAATTTTGATATTATCAATAACCTCAATTATATCAGTTTTCTTTAAACATTCTTTTGCTCCTTTAGAATAAGCTCTAACTAATCCTCCAGTACCAAGTTTAATACCGCCAAAGTATCTAATAGTAATAGCAAGGACTTTATTTAAATTATTTTTAAGTAATGTGTCTAACATAGGCATACCAGCAGTACCGCTTGGTTCATTATCATCATTTGATTTATAAATATCATCTAATATATAAGCATAGCAGATATGAGTTGCATCTTTAAATTCTTTTTTTGTCTCATACAATATATCTTTAATTTCTTCAATACAATTTACTTTATACAAGTATGTAATAAACTTAGACTTTTTAATGACTATTTCATTATTACAATTATTTTTGATAGTTAGCACATTCATCACCTATAAAAATTATATCACAAAAGGTTATTTTATTGTATAATTAAGATGGTGAGTGATGTGAAAGAAAAAAGAGTAAAAATAACTGGTTTCAATCATCAAGGAGAAGGAATATGCAGAGTTAATGGCAAAATAACTTTTGTAAAAAATACTATTCCTGGGGAAGAAATAATAGTAATTATTCCAAAAGAAAAGGCAAAATATAACGATGGTAATTTAATTAAAATTATAGATTCTAGTGAAAGAAGAGCAAATCCAGCTTGTCCTTATTATGGAAAATGTGGAGGATGTAATTTGATGCATCTTTCATATGAAGATCAATTAAATTTTAAAGAAAATAATATTAAGGATATTATAAGAAAGTTCTATCAAAAAAATGTTGAAATAAAACCTATAATTTCCACAATTCAGTTTTCATATCGCAATAAAGGAATTTTTAAAGTAGTAGGCAATGAATTTGGTTACTATAAAAATAAAACTAATGAATTTATTAAAATTGATAAATGCCTTTTAATGCAAGATAATATTAATAATGCACTTAGTAAATTAGATAAATCTTTATTAACTAATGCTAATGAATTAATAGTTAGATCATCAAGCATTAATGATGATGTAGTAATGGCATTAAAAAGTAAAAATGGTAGTTTAGTATATTTAACTGATAAAGATAGTTTGTTAGATAGAATAGGAAATTATACTTATAAGATATCAACTAATTCATTTTTTCAAGTTAACAATATTGGAGTTGAAAAACTATATAATAAAATTTTAGATTATGCTAATTTATCTATAACTGATAGAGTACTAGATTTATATTGTGGAATAGGTACTATTGGAATATATGTAAGTAAATATGCTAAAGAAGTAATAGGAATAGAAATTAATGAACAGGCTATATTAGATGCTAAAGAAAATGCTAAGATGAATAGCATATCTAATATTAGTTTTCTTTGTAATGATGGACTAGATAATATAGATGATATTAGCTATGATGTTATAATAGTAGATCCACCGAGAGAAGGCATTAGAAAAGAAACGCTTGATAAAATAATATTATCAAATGCAAAAAAGATAATATATGTATCATGCAATCCAATAACACTTAGTAGAGACTTGCTAGTATTAGACAATAAATATGATGTAATTGAATTAACACCCATAGACATGTTTCCTAATACGCATCACACCGAATGCGTATGTATACTCAAACTACGTTAAGTCCTTGTAAAATAAGGGGAAAGTAGCTATTCAGTGAGCACTAAAAAAACATCTATTTTTGAAAAAAGTATAAAAGAAATATGGTAGAAAGTCTTGGGACCCCATACCAGGTTTGGCGGTATGATAGATTAGTTGCAGCTATGAAAGGGAGATAATTAAATAAATGAAAGCAATATATTATTATATGAAACAGATGAAGGAAAGATAAGTGTTGATGTTATATTAAAAGATGAGACAATATGGTTAACTCAAAAAAAGTATGGCAGATTTATTTGAATGTAGTTCTGATAACGTAAGTTTACATTTGAAAAATATTTTTGAAGAAAATGAATTAAATAAAAATTCAACTACTGAGAAAATCTCGGTAGTTCGAAAAGAAGGAAATCGTAATGTAAATAGAGCCTTAGATTTTTATAATTTAGATGCAATAATTGCTAAAGGTGGTTATTCTAATAAAAAGCAACAAAATTTAGAATATGGGCAACTAAAATTTTAAAAGACTATATGATAAAGGGTTTTGCCATTGATACAGAAAAAATGAAAAATGGTCCTAAATTTGGTAAAGATTATTATGATTAATTATTACAAACAATTAAAGAAATTAGATTATCCGAAAGAAGACAATATTAAAAAATTACAGATGTTTTTGAAAGTACAAGTATTGATTACAATAAAGACTCAGATGAAGCATATACATTTTGCAATTACAGGACATACTGCGGCAGAACTTATATATTCTAGAGTTAATAGTGAAAAAATCCACAGGGGTTTAACTAATTGGAAGAAATCACCAAATGGTAAAATAATGAAATATGACATTAGTATTGCCAAAATTATTTAGAAAAACAAGAACTAGAAAAGTTAAATGATTTAACTAATTTATTTTTAGATGTTGCTGAAACAGAGGCTAAAGAACAAAAAACGATGACTATGAATGATTGGATTGATGTTGCAGATGATTTACTAAAATATAGGAAAAAAGATATTTTAGAGAGCAGTGGTAAAATATCTCATAAAAAAGCAATAGAAAAGGCAGAAGGTAAATATGATAAATTTAGAATAAAACAAGATCAGGAATATATATCAAGTATGGATAAAATGTACGAAAAATATCTGGAAGAAAATAAAAAATAGCAATTTGAATTGGAATGGAATGTAAAGGCAAAATCAACTAGTCATTACACTAATATAAGACATATAGAAACAACTATATTATTGAAAGAAAAAAGTAGGGAAGTGATTTTATGAAGTTATTACTTCATACATGTTGTGCACCGTGTAGTATTATGTGCATAGAAAAATTAAAAGAAGATAATATTGATATTACTAGTTATTGGTATAATCCTAATATTCATCCATATATGGAATATAAGATGAGAAAAGATACCTTAGAAAACTATCTTAGGGATATAAGCATCCCACTTATTATTAATGATAATTATGGGTTAAGATCTTTTATTAAAGAAGTTTATCCGGATATTACTGATAGATGTGGCAAATGTTATTATATGAGATTGAAAGATACCGCTAGGTTCGCCAAAGAAAATAATTATGATGCTTTCTCAACGACACTATTGATAAGTCCATATCAGAATCATGAATTATTAAAAAAAGTTGGAGAAGAATTATCAGAAAAATATGAGATTAAATTTTTATATTATGACTTTAGGCCATATTTTAGAGAAGGCCAAGATAAAGCTAAAGAACTAGAATTGTATAGGCAAAAATACTGTGGATGTATTTTTAGTGAGGAAGAAAGATACCTAAAAAGCAACAAATAAATTGACAATTTGACAAAAAAATAAAAAAATGCAAAAAAGTGTTGACATCATAAATTAGACATGTTATATTTAAGATGCTAGAGGTACTAAACTTACATTTATTAGTTAATTCTACTATTTGTATTTATAGTCTTTAGCATCAATACTAAAAATTTTAGTTTATAGTTTTAGTTAATTCTATTATTATATTACAAAGAATTTTTAGTTAGGAAGTTATTCTACGTTATGTTATTATTCTTAATTGAATGTAATGTTTCAGTAAATAATTTCTATAATCTAAGTCAAATATATTTAAGGTTCATCTGATGTGTCTTGATATATTTAAGATTTAGGTTTACATCAGAAGTAATATTTATTGATGTACACAATGGTATTGCTGAAGGGCATTAAAATTAATACTTAATTATAAGCACCACTAACTTAATTGTTACCAAAAGCTTATGATATAATTAATTATTTGGTAGTTGGATTAATTAATTAGTTTCTATTGAACATTAGTATTAGTCTTAAAGTTTAGCCAATAGTATTAAAAATTGCTAGATGGTAGTGCCTATAAACATATCAGTTGAGATGATTAGATTAACTTTTAATTTATATCACTGGTATGTTTTTTTGTGCTTTTATGTTATAATTGGTTTAGAGGTGAAGATGTGGAAAAATATGATGTAAGTAAGATATTACTTAATGTACCAGAAATACGTGATGACTTAAATGGCTTAATTGTTAAAAATAAGGCAGACAAATATCAACTAGATACAGCAACAATGTATAATCTTACATATTTAAATCAAGGAGCGATGCTTGGCATATTTCCATTTATATTAGTAGCAGGTGTATATAGCGCATCTTATGCATTATCATTATTAGGAGTAAAAACTCTTAATGATATGGATTTTACTAAATTAAATAGAGAGAAGTATTATGATGAATATGGAGTACCAATTTGTTTTACAACAATTGAAAATGCTAGAAAGAGAATGCAAAAAGAATTAAGAAGAGGTAGATAAAAATAAAGTTCGCAAGAACTTTTTTAAGAGGAGATCTATGCTAAAAGAAAAACTTATGCTTGTGCCACCAAAACCAGGTTGTTATTTAATGAAAGATAAAGATGGCATCATCATTTATGTCGGTAAGGCTAAAAACTTAAAAAATAGACTTAAAAGCTATTTTAATTCTAAACATACCGGTAAAACCGCTATATTAGTTTTTAATATTGCGGATTTTGAATATATTATTACCAATAACGAAATAGAATCTTTTCTTTTAGAAATAAATTTAATTAAAAAATATTCTCCTAAATATAATATTTTATTAAAAGATGATAAAACATATCCTTATATTGAAATATCTATTGAAGAATATCCATTGTTGAGAGTAATTAGAAATAAAAATATTAAAAAAAATAAGAATAAATTATATGGCCCATATCCTAGTGTATATGCTGCTAGAAAAACAGTTGAGCTGATAAATAGAATATATCCACTGAGAAAATGCCATAACATGCATAAAAAAGTTTGCCTGTATTATCATATTGGTGAATGTCTTGGCTATTGTGAGCACAAGATAGATAAAGAAAAAATGAAAAATATGCTTAATGAAATAGACAAGTTTTTAAATGGCAATAGTGAGATTATAACGAAACGATTGAATTTAGAGATGCAAAAAGCATCAGATGAATTAAATTATGAATTGGCTCAAGAATTAAAGAACATGCTTGATGATATACAGGTTACTTTAGTTAAACAAGTTATTGATACTAACCATAAATATAATTTTGATTGTTTTGGATACTATACTGAGAATAATATGATTTCTATTCAAGTTTTATTTGTTCGAGAAGGAATAATATCATATCATCATTATGACTTATTTGATGATGTCATAGATAATGAATCTTTTCTAGAAAGATATATTATAAATTTTTATGACAGATTTAATAAACCTAAAGAGATAATTATTGGTCCAAATTTTGATGCCTTACTTCTTAAAAAATGTCTAAATGTGGCAGTATTAGTTCCACAAAAGGGCAGTATAAAAAAAATACTTGATGTTGCTAATAATAATGCCAAAATGCAGTATTTAGAAAGAGTTGAATTGATTAAGAAGAATAATATTAAAAAAGAAGAGTCTAAGCAAATTCTAAATGATATGCTAGATATTAGTAGTTGTAACAGCATTGAAATATTTGATAATTCACATTTGTTTGGTACTTATTATGTAGGGGCTGTCGTCGTATTCGAAAATTTTGAACCAATAAAAAACAAATATCGTAAGTTTAAAATAGATTGCACAGTAAAAGATGATCTATCAGCGATGAGAGAGGTAATCTATAGAAGATATTATCGCGCATTAATTGAAGATTTGCCTCTTCCAGATTTAATAATAGTAGATGGCGGCAAAACTCAGGTTATGGCAACAAGAGAGGTTTTAGATAGTTTAAATATTAGTACAAAAGTAATAGGACTTAAAAAAGATAATAATCATAGAACTAGTATTATAGTAGATGATAATTTAATAGAACATGATATTAAAACATATAATGACTTATTCATATACTTATCTAAAATGCAAGAAGAAGTACATAGATATGTTATCTCATATCATAGAAATATTAAATCCAAAGGATCTTTATCATCAGTTTTAGATAATATATCAGGAATTGGTGACAAGAGAAAGCAACAACTATTAAAAAAATATAAATCAATTGCAAATATGAAACAAGCAACTATTGATGAGTTAAAAGAGATCTTGCCTGATAATATAGCTAACAATTTTTATGAATACTTAAAGAGGGATGATAATGAGTAGAATTGGAATATTTGATTCAGGAGTAGGAGGCCTTACTGTTCTAAAAGAAATGAAAAACAGATTTCCAAATAACGAATATATTTATGTTGGAGATAATAAAAATTGTCCCTATGGTAATAAAACAAAAGAAGAATTATATACATATGCAACTAGAATTATCAATTATTTTATATTGAGAAAAGTAGAAACGATTATTGTTGCTTGCAATACTATTTCATCTACTATATTAGATGATTTAAAAGAAGAATATAATAGCGTAAATATTATTGGTGTTATTGATGCAACAATAAAAGAGTTTATTAAAACTGGCAGTAAAGAGGTTTTAGTTATGGCAACAACAGCTGCAATAGAATCGGGTATGTATGAAAGAAAAATAAAAGAATATGATTCTAGTATTAAAGTAATTAATTTAAAAGCACCATTATTAGTGCCTGCAATTGAGAAAAATGAAGGAGTAGAGGAGATTGTTAAACATTATTTTAAACCATATAAAAATATTGATTCAATAATTTTAGGTTGTACACATTATCCGCTTTGTATAGATTATATTAAAAAGTATACAGATGCTTTTATTATTTCAAGTAGCATGGCGGTGGTTAACACTATAAAATGTATTACTGGTGAAAAAAGTAGTACTGAAATCTATACAACAGGTGATGTTTATTTATTTAATAAAATATGTAACTTTATAATGAAATGTAAAGGGGAATACTTAAATATTTAGATTTAGGTATTTTTTGACAAATTTAAGTATTTTTGATAAAAAAGTGAAAGATTTGTTAAATTTTTGCTTGCAAAACATATATTACTATGATATCATTATAACGTTATGGCTGGCTTTGATGCGTGAGGTTGCTGACACACTAGGTTAAGTTGTCAAGTGGTTGCCAGGTTGTTCATGCGGAGCAAGTCTATACTAGATATAGGCGAAGGGAGGATAATAAGATGTCAAAAGAACATATGCGTATTAGACTTAAGTCTTATGATCACAGAGTACTTGATAATGCTGCATTAAAGATTGTTGAAACAATCAAAAGATTGGGTGGAGAAGTTTCAGGACCAGTTCCACTACCAACTGAGATTGAGAAAGTTACAATCTTAAGAGCAGTACACAAGTACAAAGATAGTCGTGAGCAATTTGAAACAAGAACTCATAAGAGACTAATTGATATCAAAAATCCAAGCAAGGAAACTCTAGATGCTTTACAAAGACTAGATTTACCAAGCGGAGTTGATATTCAAATTAAAGCAAACTAAAAATTATAGAAAGAAAGAGGAAAAGTTATATGAAAGGAATCTTAGGTAAAAAGATGGGTATGACTCAAGTATTTGATACTAATGGTAAACTTATTCCTGTAACTGTAATCTATGTTGAACCAAATATAGTAACACAAATCAGAACAAATGAAACTGATGGTTATGAAGCAATTCAATTAGGATTTGAAACAGTTAGAGAAAAAAGTTCTAACAAAGCAGCTTGTGGACATACCAAAAAAGCTGGCGCAGCACCTAAGCGCTTCTTAAAAGAAATTAGGGGAGTTAATGTTAGCGACTACACTTTAGGTGAAGAACTAAAAGCAGACAAGTTCGAAAGTGGAGAGTTTGTTGATGTTACAGGAATAAGTAAAGGAAAAGGTTTTCAAGGTGTAATAAAAAGATATAATCAAACTCGTGGTCCTATGGGACATGGTTCTCAATATCATAGAGGTGTTGGTTCTCTTGGTACAATGTTACCTAAAAGAGTATTACCTGGTAAAAAGATGCCAGGGCATATGGGTAATGTTCAAGTTACCATTCAAAACCTTGAAGTTATTGCAATTGATTTAGAAGAAAATTGCATTCTAGTCAAAGGAAATGTTCCAGGGCCAAAAAATAGTATGGTTATTATCAAATCAGCAACAAAGAGATCTGATAAAAATGATGGAACAGAATTAATATCTTATGTTGAAATTCCAGTTGAAGAAGTAGAAGAAGCTATCGAGGAAGTAAAAGAAGATAATTTATCTACTGAAAATAGTGAAGAAGTAGTTGAAAAAGCTGCTGAAGAACCAACTGAAGAATCATCACAAGAAGAAAGTAAAGAAGAATAATTCTTAAGTGATGGGAGGAAAGTAAATGGCAAAAATAAATATATTAAATCAAACTGGTGAAAAAGTTAAAGACCTTAACTTAAACAAAGATGTATTTGAAATAGAACCTAATGAAAAAGTTCTAAAAGATGCTATTGTTGTTGCAATGTCATCATTAAGACAAGGAACTGCTAAAACTAAGACTCGTGATGAAGTATCTGGTGGTGGTAGAAAGCCTTGGAAACAAAAAGGAACTGGTAACGCTCGTCAAGGGTCTATTAGAGCAGTTCAGTGGAAAGGCGGAGGTGTTGCCTTCGGACCTAATCCAAGAAGTTACGATAAAAAACAAAATAGAAAAGAAGCTAAACTTGCTATGAGATCAGCATGGGCAATAAAAGTAAAAGATAAAGCATTACTTTGTGTAGATAGTATTAAATTTGTAACACCTAAAACAAAAGAAATGATTAAATTATTAGAGGATTTAAAAATAAATAATAAAAAAGTTTTGGTTGTTGTAAAAGAATATAACGAAAATATTATCTTAGCATCAAGAAACTTAAGAAATGTACTTCTTATGGAATATCATGAAATAAGTGTATTAGATCTTATTAATGCTGATTATGTAGTAATTGAAGAAGAAGCATTAAAAGTAGTAGAGGAGGTGCTTAATAAATGAATTTAAAATATTTAGATGTTATTAAGGCACCAGTTATTACTGAAAAATCAGGATCTATTGCACAAAACAATGGTAAATATAGTTTTTATGTAGATCCTAAAAGTAATAAAACTGAAATTAAACTAGCAATTGAAAAAAAGTTTAATGTAAACGTAATTGATGTTAGAACAGTAAATGTTCATCCAAAGAAAAGAAGAGTTAATGGACATACTGGTCTAACTAATAGAAAAAAGAAAGCAATTGTGACTATCAAAGATGGTCAAACAATTGAGTTTTAGGAGGTATTAATATGGCAATTAAGACATATAAACCAACTACTAATGGCAGAAGAAAGATGTCAACACTTGATAATAGTCACTTGACAAAAAAGAAACCTGAAAAAGCATTAACAGAAACTTTAAAGAAAACAGGTGGAAGAAATAATCAAGGAAAAACAACGGTAAGACATCATGGCGGTGGAACTAAAAGAAAGTACCGTATTATTGATTTTAAAAGAGATAAGTTTGATATTGAAGGAACAGTTACAGCAATTGAGTATGATCCTAATAGATCAGCAAATATTGCCCTTATTACTTATAAAGATGGAGAAAAAAGATATATTATCGCTCCTAAGAATTTAAAAGTAAAAGATAAAGTTATATCTGGAACTAACGTTGATATAAGAGTTGGTAACGCACTTCCAATAGCAAATATTCCAGTTGGAACAATGGTTCATAATATTGAATTAAAACCTGGTAAAGGTGCTGCAATGGCAAGATCTGCTGGAGCAGGAGCACAAATACTTGGCCGTGAAGATAATTATGTAATGGTTAGATTATCAAGCGGTGAAGTTAGAAAAATATTAAGTATCTGTTTAGCAACTGTTGGAGAAGTTGGAAATGAAGATTACGAATTAGTAAAATTAGGAAAAGCTGGTAGAAAGAGACACTTAGGAATTAGACCTACAAACCGTGGTTCTGTTATGAACCCTAATGACCATCCACATGGTGGTGGTGAGGGTAAAGCACCAATTGGTCGTAAAGGCCCAGTTACTCCTTGGGGTAAACCAGCATTAGGATATAAAACTAGAAAGAAAAAATCATCTGACAAGTTAATTGTTAGAAGAAAGAATGATAAATAGGAGGATTTAAAATGGCAAGAAGTATTAAAAAAGGGCCTTATGTATTTGAAAGATTACTTACTAAGGTTAAAGTTTTAAACGAAAAAGGAAAAAAAGAAGTTATTAAAACATGGTCACGCCGTTCAACAATTTTTCCTGAATTTATCGGTCACACATTCGCTGTTCACAATGGTAAAGAGTTTATCCCAGTATATGTTACTGAAGACATGGTAGGACATAAACTTGGTGAATTCTCACCAACTCGTAAATTTGGTGGACACGGAAGTGACAAGAAATAATGGCTGGGGAGGATATAAATATGGATGTTAGAGCAGTCGCAAAAGACGTAAGAATTAGTCCTATTAAACTTCGTCTTACAGCGGACTTAATTCGTAATAAAAGTGTAAATGAAGGATTAGCAATCTTAAACAATTTAAGCAATAAACAAGCTAGACTTATTAAAAAAGTTCTAGAATCAGCAACTGCCAATGCAGTTAATAATAATAAACTTAATCAAGATAAATTAATGATTAAAGAAGTTAGAATTGATATGGCAAGAACTTATAAAAGAATGGTTCCAGATTCAAGAGGAAGAATAGCACAGAATTTTCATAGACATTCTCATATAACAATTGTTGTAAGTGAGAAAGAGTAGGAGGCCTTATGGGACAAAAAGTTAGTCCAGTTGGACTTAGAATTGGTATAAATAAAGATTGGGAATCTAGATGGGTAGTTGATAAAAAAGATTTTGCTAAATATCTTAATAATGATATTAAAATTAGAA
The DNA here is from genome assembly GCA_035392025.1 of Bacilli bacterium. Classification (GTDB taxonomy): domain Bacteria; phylum Bacillota_I; class Bacilli_A; order RF39; family UBA660; genus DAOPMC01. Next base: position 13,289 of record DAOPMC010000004.1, on the reverse strand, counting down.
AATATTTAGAAAAGACTTTAAAAGATGCCAGTATCTCTAAAATTGAAATTGAAAGAAACAAAAAGAGATGCGAAGTTATTATTCACACTGCTAAACCTGGTATTATTATCGGTCGTGGTGGCGAAGAAATAAATAAATTAAAGAAGAGTTTATCTAAACTAGTGGATGAAGATATTCAAGTTTCAATTATTGACATTAAAGACTTAGATCTTAATGCTCAAATAGTTGCGATGAATATTGCAAGACAAATTACTAATAGAGCATCATTTAGAATGGCACAAAAAACTGCAATTAGAAATACTTTAAAAGCAGGTGCTAAAGGTGTTAAAACATTAATATCTGGTAGATTAGGTGGAGCAGACATGGCAAGAAGTGAAGGTTATAAAGAAGGAATTATTCCTCTACATACTCTAAGAGCTGATATTGACTATGGTTTTGCTGAAGCTGATACAACATTTGGTAAAATTGGTGTTAAAGTTTGGATATATAAAGGAGAAATCCTATCTTCTAAGAAAAAAGGAGGTAATTAATTATGTTAATACCCTCAAGAACTAAATTTAGAAGAGTTCATAGATTAAAATATGAAGGAAAAACAAAAGGAAATAAAACACTTCATTTTGGTGAATATGGTTTAATGGCAAAAGAAGGAGCTTGGATTACTTCTAATCAAATAGAAGCAGCTCGTATTGCAATGACACGTTTCATGAAACGTGGTGGCAAAGTATGGATTAATATTTTTCCACATATGCCAAAAACAAAGAAACCTCTTGAAGTACGTATGGGTTCAGGTAAAGGTGCAGTAGAATCTTGGGTAGCAGTTGTTAAAGAAGGAAAGATCATGTTTGAAATAGGTGATGTTTCTGAAGAAGTAGCAAGAGAAGCACTAAGACTTGCAGCACACAAGTTACCAATCAAAACAAAATTTGTAAGAAAAATAGATGAAGAAAAAGGTGGTGAAGCAAATGAAAAATAATTTAAGAGATTTAACCACTGCTGATTTAGAGAAAAAGATAAAAGAGTCAAAAGAAGAATTATTTAATTTGCGTTTCCAACAAGCCACTGGTAATTTAGAAAAACCATCTAGACTAAGAGACTTAAGAAGAGAAGTTGCTCGTATGAAGACAATTCTAAGAGAACGCGAATTAGGAAAGTAGGTTAAATTATGAAAGAAAAAGCTAAAAAAGAATTTGTTGGAAAAGTAGTAAGTGATAAAAACAATAAAACAATTACAGTTTTAGTAGAGACATATAAGACTCATCCTCTATATAAGAAAAGAGTTAAATCAAGTAAAAAGTATTGTGTACATGATGAGTCAAATAAAGCTAAAAAAGGCGATATTGTAAAAATTGTTGAAACTAGACCTATATCTAAAACAAAAAGTTTTTATCTAAAAGAAATAATTGAAGAAAGAGTTATATTATAGGAGGGATGCAGAATGGTTCAAACAGAAAGTCGTTTAAAAGTTGCAGATAATTCTGGTGCTCGTGAACTTTTAGTAATAAGAGTTACAGGTGGATCTAGAGTTAAAACTGCCAATATTGGTGACGTAGTAGTTGGTACTATTAAAAAAGCTACTCCTAACGGAACAATAGGCAAAAGCAAAGTCGTAAAAGCAGTTGTTATAAGAACAAAACAAGGTGTTAGAAGAGATGATGGTTCTTATATCAAATTTGATGATAATGCATGCGTAATTATTAGAGATGATAAATCTCCAGTAGGAACTCGTGTATTTGGACCAGTAGCAAGGGAACTTCGTGATAAAGATTATATGAAAATAGTATCTTTAGCAAAAGAAGTACTATAAGGAGGTTAATATGAAAGTTAGAGTAGGAGATAAAGTTAAAATTATATCTGGTGCTGATAAAGGTAAAGAAGGCAAGATAATTAAAACTTTTAAAGAAACTAATAAAGTAGTAGTTGAAGGTCTTAATTTAAGAAAAAAGCATATTAAACCTAATGGCGCTGGTGAAGGTGGAGGAATAGTTGATAGAGAAGCTAGGATAGATGCTTCAAATGTCAAAGTAGTAACTCCGGTAGATAAGAAAACAGTTAAGAAAGAAAAACCTGAAGTTAAAAAAGAAACAAAAAAATCTGCTCCTAAAAAAGAGAAGAAAGATAAATAATTGGAAGGGAGACTAATAAATGAATCGTTTAAAAGAAAAATATTTAAAAGAAATACAACCAGAATTAATAAAAAAATATAATTACAAATCAATTATGCAAGCTCCAAAACTTGAAAAAATTGTAATTAATATTGGTTGTGGTGATGCATCTCATAATACTAAGTTATTAGATGGTGCAGTTGCAGATCTAGAAGCAATTACTGGTCAAAAGCCAATTATTACTAAAGCAAAGAAATCAATTGCTGCATTTAAATTAAGAGCAGGACAACCAATAGGATGTAAGGTTACATTAAGAGGAGAAGCAATGTATAACTTCTTAGATAAGTTAATTTGCGTAACTCTTCCTCGTTCTCGTGATTTTAGAGGACTATCTAACAGAGCATTTGATGGTAGAGGTAATTATACAATTGGTATAACAGATCAATTGATATTTACAGAAGTTGATTTTGATAATATTGTGAAAGTGCGTGGGATGGATATTGTTTTAGTTACAACAGCTAAATCAAACGAAGAAGCTTATGATTTATTAAAAGCTTTAGGCGTTCCATTCAAGAAGTAATTGGAGGAAAATTATGGCAAAGAAAAGTATGATTGTAAAGCAACAGAGACCTAAAAAATTCAAAGTTAGAGAATACACACGTTGTAATCGTTGTGGAAGACCTCACGGGGTATTAAAAAAATATGGAATATGCCGTATATGCTTTAGAGAATTAGCATATAAAGGACAAATACCCGGTGTAAGAAAATCAAGTTGGTAGAAAGGGAAAAGGAGGAATTATAAATGGTAGTAACAGATCCAATTGCAGATATGCTTACAAGAATTCGTAATGCTAATGCAATGAAATATAAAGAAGTAAGTATGCCTATTTCCAAAGCTAAATTAGAAATCGCAAAGATTCTAAAAAATGAAGGATTTATTGAAGAATATCGTGAAGAAAAAAGAGATGTTCAATCTACATTAGTATTAGTATTAAAATATGGTACTAAGAAAGAAAGGGTTATAACAGGACTAAGACGTATTTCAAAACCTGGTTTGAGAGTTTATGCGAAAGCTGATGAACTTCCAAAAGTATTAAGTGGTTTTGGTATTGCTATTGTTTCTACTTCTAAAGGTATGATGACTGACAAAGATGCTAGAAAACAAAAATTAGGTGGCGAAGTCCTAGCTTATATCTGGTAGGTGATAATATGAGTCGTATAGGAAATAGAATTTTATCATTACCTGAAGGTGTAACAGTAGAAGTAAATGGTAAAGATGTAACTGTTAAAGGTAATAAAGGAAGCCTTACAACTAGAATTGGTAAAGGCATTAATGCTGAAGTAAAAGAGGGTAAAGTTTATGTTACAAGAGAAAATGAACTTTTAACTACAAAACAATTACATGGTACAGCAAATGCTAATATTAATAATATGATTAAGGGTGTAAATGAAGGATATAAAAAGGATTTAGAGATTATTGGTGTTGGATATCGTTTCAGTATGAAAGGTGACACATTAGTAATTAGTGCAGGATATTCTCATCAAGTAGAACTTGCAGTACCAGCTGATTTAAAAGTAGAAGCTAAAAGTAATACTGAAATATCAGTAAGTGGTATTGATAAGATCAAAGTTGGTGAGTTTGCAGCAAATATTAGAAAGGTTAGAGAACCTGAACCTTATAAAGGAAAAGGTATTCGTTACGTTGGAGAACATGTTCGTCGTAAAGAAGGAAAGAAAGCTAAGTAGGAGGGTATAGTATGATAAAAAAAGTTTCAAAAAATGAATCTAGAAAAATTAGACATCAAAGATTAAGAAAAAATCTATCTGGTACAGCACTTGTACCAAGATTATCAGTTTATAGATCAAATACTAATATATATGCTTCCTTAATTGATGATGAAAAGGGTATAACACTTGCAACAGCATCAACTTTAGAATTAAAAGAGGCTCATTCTAATATGGAAGCTGCCAAAAAAGTTGGAGAGTTAATCGCTGATAAAGCCAAAAAATTAAAAATTAAAAAAGTAGTTTTTGATCGTGGCGGTTACTTATATCACGGACGTGTAGAAGCACTTGCTGAAGCAGCTCGCGAGAAAGGATTAGATTTCTAATAGGAGGTATTTATGCAAGATAAAAAACAAGAAAAAAGACCTGAAAGAAAAAAGGTTTCTAGAGATAGAGGACCTAAAAGTGACTTTATTGAAAACGTTGTTGAAGTAAAAAGCGTAGTTAAAGTTAATAAAGGTGGTCGTCAAAGAAGATTCCAAGCAGTTGTTGTTGTTGGAAATAAAAAAGGTTCTGTTGGATTAGGAATTGGTAAAGCTGGAGAAGTATCTGAAGCAGTTAAAAAAGCAATTGCTAAGGCTAATAAAAATGTTATTAAAGTGCCAGTTGTTGAAAATAGAACAATACCACATGAAACTATTGGAATTAAGGGAGCAACAAGAGTTGTTCTAAAGCCAGCTTCTCGTGGTACTGGTATTATTGCAGGTGGTGCTGTAAGAGCAGTACTAGAACTTGCAGGAATTAAAGATATAGTATCTAAATCACTAGGATCAAGAACAAAAATTAATATGGTAAATGCTACAATTAACGGATTAAAAAGTTTGAAGACTATTGAAAGAACTTGTGAATTAAGAGGAAAAACTAAAGAGGAGATATTAGGATAATGAAATTACATGAATTAAAGAAAAATGATGGTGCTACTTCTTCTCGTAAAAGATTAGGACGTGGACCAGGATCTGGACTTGGTAAAACTTCTGGTAAAGGTCATAAAGGACAAAAAGCAAGAAGTGGAGCTAAAATATCTCCAGTATTTGAAGGTGGACAATTACCACTATATAGAAGACTTCCTCATAGAGGATTTAACAATAGTAACTTTAGAGTAGAATATGCCGTTATCAATGTTAGTGATTTAAATGTATTTAAAGATGGAGAAGTAGTAACTCCAGAATTATTAAAAGACAAAGGGATTATCAAAAAGCAGTTAGCTGGTATTAAAGTACTAGGTAATGGTAAATTAGATAAAAAATTAACTGTTAGAGCACATAGATTTTCAAGTAGTGCAATAGCAAAATTAGAAGAATCTGGAAGTAAGATTGAGGTGATCTAATATGTTTGCTAAATTTAAGCAAATATTTGCATCTAAAAATAAGGATTTAAGAAAAAGAATGTTATTTACAATAGCATGTCTATTTGTCTTTATTGTAGGAACTACAATTGTTGTTCCGGGTGCCGGGAACATCACTGGTAATTTAGGATTCTTGGAACTTCTAAATGTCATGAGTGGTGGAGCCTTAAGACAATTTTCAATATTTGCTTTAGGCGTATCTCCATATATTACAGCATCTATCGTAATTCAATTATTGGAAATGGACATCGTACCATTCCTATCAGAACTTGCTAAGCAAGGACATACAGGAAGACAGAAACTAAATCAAATTACAAGATACGTTGGTATTGCTATGGCATTTGTTCAAGGATATGCACTTGCTTTTGCATTTTTAAAGGATGCTGGAGCAGTAGTACATCTACAAGTTGCTGTAATATTAACAGCAGGAACTGCTTTCTTATTATGGATGGGCGATCAAATAACTCAAAAAGGAATAGGGAATGGTGTATCGCTTCTTATTATGGCGGGTATTATAGCATCACTTCCACAAATGTTTATTGATGCATTTAATACTTTAATTACAGCAGGAACTTATGAAACATGGGTAGGAATTGGACTGTTTGCAGCCTTTGTACTAGTATATATAATAATCATAGTTGGAATTATATTTATTGAACAAGCTGAAAGAAGGATACCAATTCAGTATGCCAATAAATCATCATCTTCGTTTGGTAAACAGACATTTATGCCAATTAAGATTAATTCCGCAGGAGTTATCCCAGTTATATTTGCATCAGCACTTTTAGGAGTACCAGCAACAATAGCACAATTTGTTAATAAGACAGGTTTTACTAATTTTGTTGATAAATATTTAGACTATACAACTCCAGTTGGTTTTACACTATATGTATTATTAATATTCTTCTTTGGATATTTCTATACATTCATGCAAATGAAACCAGAAGACTTATCAAAGAACTTGCAAGATAACGGTGGTTACATTCCAGGAGTAAGGCCAGGAAAAAATACTGAAATTTATTTCAAACAAATAATTGCAAGACTTACAGTTTCAGGATCATTCTTCTTAGTAATTCTTGCAGCACTACCAATAGCAATATCTTGGATAGGAGTACTTCCATCAAATGTTACATTAGGTGGTACTGGAGTATTAATTGTAGTAGGTGTTGCAATTGAAACATTCAAGCAGATTGAAAGTAAACTAGAAAGTAGAGACTATAAAGAGACATTTCGTAGAAGAAGGAGAGGATAATTATGAAAAATATAATACTTATCGCTCCTCAATCTGCAGGTAAAGGAACACAGGCTAAGATGATAGAGGATAAATATAATTTACCTCATATCTCAGCAGGTGACTTATTAAGGGCAGAAGTTAACAAAAAAAGTTCTATTGGAAAAGAAATAGAAGATATTTTAAATAAAGGTGATTTAGTATCTCATAAATATATCTTTCAATTAATTGAAAATAGAATATTAGAAGATGATTGTAAGAATGGATATATCTTAGATGGATTTCCAAGAACCAAAGAGCAACTTGCAGAATATCTTGATATTCTAACAAGAAATGATTTAGATATTGGTATTGCTATTTTGCTCGATGTTGAAAAAGAAGAAGTTCTAAAAAGAATTAAAGGAAGAAGAGTATGTAGTAATTGTGGTAAGAATTATAACATAAATTATGAGACTCAAAAACCTAAAAAAGAATCAATATGTGATGAATGTGGTGGATCTCTCCTTAAAAGAGATGATGATACAGATGAAGCTATTGAGCATAGATTAAATATTTATTATACTGAGACAGAACCATTATTAAATTATTATAAGGATAGAAATATCTTATATGTAATTGATGGGGCTAAGTCTCCAAAAGAAGTATTTGATGATGTTGATGCGGTAATAGAAGAGGCAAATAAATGATAACTATTAAAAGTAAAGAAGAGATAGAACTTTTAAGAGAAGCAGGTTATATTGTTTATGAGACACACCAATATTTAAAGCAATTTATAAAGCCAGGTATTACAACAAAAGAGCTTGATAACTTAGCAGAAAAATTTATTAAAAGCAAAAATGCCTATCCATCATTTAAAAATTATAATGGATATCCCGGGTCAATATGTACTAGTGTCAATCAAGAAGTTGTACATGGTATACCTGGAGGATATAAATTAAAAAATGGTGATATAATTTCAATTGATATTGGGGCATGTTACAAAGGTTTTCACGGCGATTCCGCATGGAGTTATGCTGTTGGAAATATAGATAAAGAAAAAAATTATCTACTAGAGCATACAGAAAAAGCACTATATGAGGGTTTAAAGGAAGTAAAAGTTGGTAATAGAATTGGCGATATCGGTAATGCTGTTGAAACTTATGCTAAAGCTCATCATTTAGGTGTTGTTAAAGAATTAGTTGGTCATGGAGTAGGTTCAAAACTTCATGAAGACCCAGATATACCTAATTATGGTAAAAAAAACACTGGGCCACTAATTAAAGAAGGCATGGTTTTAGCGATAGAACCAATGTTGACACTTCACAGTCCAGATATCGTTATGTTAGATGATGACTGGACAATTGAAACAGAAGATTTTAGTCCATCAGCACACTTTGAGCATACGGTTGCGGTATGTAAAGATGGAATCAAAATTTTAACAGGAGAGTGATTAAATGGCAAAAGATGATGTCATTGAAGTCGAAGGGAAGATACTAGAAGTAATTCCCGGAGGAAGTTTTAAAGTTCAACTAGAAAATGGTCATAATATAATAGCTCACGTTTCTGGCAAAATACGAATGAACTACATTCGCGTTTCTCCAGGTGATAATGTTATGATTGAACTTTCTCCATATGATTTAACACGTGGGCGAATAACTTATAGAAAGTGAGAAAAGAATATGAAAGTAAGACCATCAGTTAAAAAAATTTGTTCAAAATGCAAAATTATTAAACGTAAAGGGAAAGTAATGGTTATTTGTGAGAATCCAAAGCACAAACAAACTCAAGGATAGGAGGAATTATGGCACGTATTAAGGGTATTGATTTACCAAACGACAAACACATTAATGTTGCTCTTACTTATGTTTATGGAATTGGCACTTCACTTGCAAATAAAATTGTTAGTGATGCTAAAGTAGATTTAAGTAAAAAAGCAAAAGATATTGATAAAGATGAAGAAGCAAGAATTCGTAGTGAAGTTGATAAGTATCTTACAGAAGGCGATTTAAGAAGAGAAGTTAATATGAATATTAAAACAAAAATGGAAATTAATTCATATCAAGGAACTCGTCATAAAAAAGGATTACCAGTAAGAGGACAAAGAACTTCAACAAATGCAAGAACTAGAAAAGGCAAAGCAATTACAATTGCCAATAAGAAGAAGTAGGAGGTAATAAATATGGCATATAAACAAAGAAAGAGAAAAGTAAAAAAGAATATACCAGAGGGTATAGCGCATGTCAAATCAACTTTCAACAATACGATTGTTACCTTAACTGATAAGGATGGTAATGTAATTAGTTGGTCAGCATCTGGTGCAATTGGATTTAAAGGAAGTAAAAAGTCAACTCCATTTGCAGCAGGATTATCAGCTGAAGCAGCTGGTAAAAAAGCTTACGAATGTGGTATGAGAAAAGTTGATGTTTTTGTTAAAGGTGTAGGGCCAGGACGTGAGACTGCTATTAGATCATTGCAAACTGCAGGACTTGAAGTAGAATCAATTCAAGATGTTACACCAATTCCACATAATGGATGTCGTCCACCAAAAAGACCAAGGAATTAAAGGGAGGTTATTAAATGTTAGAATTTGAAAAACCAATATACAAAGTAACAGATAAAGTTGAAAGTAAATTTTATGGAAGATTTGAACTAGAACCACTAGAAAGAGGTTTTGGAACAACGATTGGTAATGCACTTAGAAGAGTAATGTTATCATCTCTTCCAGGGTTTGCAATTACAAGTGTTCATATTGATGGAGTTTTACATGAATTTCAAACTATTGAAGGCGTAATTGAAGATGTAACAACAATTATTTTAAATTTAAAATCAGTTGTTGTTAAAAAGCATTGTTCTGAAGACAAAATAATTAGATTAAATGCTAAAAAAGAGGGAGTAGTAACAGCAGGAGACATCGAATGTGATGCTGAGGTTGAGGTACTAAATCCTAATCAAGTAATTGCTAACATTGCTAAAGGTGGAAGTCTTTCTATGGAAATGACAGTTTCTACTGGTAGAGGATATGTAAAAGCAGAAGAAAATAAAAAATTATTTGAAGATAAAAAAATAGGCGTGATTGCGATGGATTCACTGTACTCTCCTATTGAAAAAGTATCTTATGAAGTAGAGAGTGCTCGTGTTGGGCAAGATGAAAGCTATGACAAATTAATTTTAGATGTTTATACAAATGGATCAATTAAACCAGAAGAAGCTATTGCACTAGCAAGTAGAATTCTTATTGAACATTTACAATTAGTAGCAGAAACTAATAATATAGCAAGCGTTACAGGAATTATGATAGAAAAAATTGAAGATCCTAAACAAAAAGCTTTAGAAACTTCAATTGAAGATTTAGATTTTTCAGTAAGGGCTTACAATTGTTTAAAAAGAGCAGGCATTCATACATTACAAGATTTAGTTAATAAAACTGAAAATGATATGATGAAAATACGTAATTTAGGAAAGAAATCTTTAAAAGAAGTTTTAGATAAAATTAAAGAATTAGAACTTACTTTAAAAGATGAAGATTAAGAGGTGATATTATGGCATATAGAAAATTAGGAAGAGATTCAAAACATAGAAAAAGCATGCTTTCAAACTTAACAAGAGATGTAATCATGCATGGAAGTATTGAGACAACTGAGACAAGAGCAAAAGAAGTTAGAAATTTCGTAGACAAAATGATTTCTTATGGTAAAAAGGGTGACTTAGTATCACGTAGAAAAGCATTAGCATTCTTTGGGAATGATGATATAGTTGTAAAAAAAGTATTTAGCGAATTAGCACCAGCTTATAAAGATAGAAATGGTGGTTACACAAGAATACTTAAACTTGATGAAAGAAAAGGCGATAATGCCCTTCTAGTAATATTAGAATTAATAAAATAGACGCTATAGCGTCTTTTTTAGTGTATCATTTATTTTTAATTTATTTGCATATCCAAGAGGCATTTCATATGTGTAATATACATTCTTTTTTGGAAAAATAATTTTCCAAGGCTCAAAATTTTTATAAATATATAATATCTTATTATTTTTATCTGTCATACATATATCAATATTTTGAAAGCAAAAAAAGGTATGAATTGAATTACATTTTGGGAAACAAATAATTTTATTGTTTGCCTTCTTTTTAAACATTAATCCTGTTAATCTTTTAAAGAAACTATTATATTCTTCTACTTGATAACTTTTATTATTTATTTGTAAATACATAAATATCACCATCTAAAATATATCATAAGTAAAATGAATTGACAATTGCAAGTAAAAATAATACAATTAACATATAGAATAGGTGAATGTATGAATAAGAAAAAGAAAAAAGGTTTTACACTGGTAGAGATGTTGGCAGCAATAGTAATAATAAGTATATTAGCATTTTTAATTGTACCTAAAGTATCTCAACTGATAAATAAAGGAAAAGAAGCATATTATAGTGCTTTGGAAAAAGAAATAAAGGTTTTAGCACAAGATTATTATGCATCTAATAGAAAAGAGTTACCATTAAATACAAATGATTATAAGATATTAACAGCAAGTACTATGTTAAAAAATGGATATATTAAAGAGATGTTTAGAGATGCCAACAGTGTAGCATGTAATAATAGTTTTGCAGTAGTGGCTAATGAAAGTAATAATAATTATGATTATATATCATGTTTAATGTGTGATAACTATGAAAGTAGTACTGAAAGATGTCAAGAATTAAAAACAGAAGCAGTTTATATTAATAAGATTACGCAGCTTCATCAAGTATTAACACCAATAACAGATGAAGAAATAAATACGTTGAAAGCCATAATAAAAGACCAAACAGGTGTAACACATGATGATATAACATTAGACTTAAACTATGTAGATGTAAATACATTAAGTGGTACAGGCCAATATAAATTTATATATAATGTAGAATCAAAAGGCATACATGGATATGAAGGATTAATCCAAGTTGTTGATGAAATAGCACCAACAATAGAAGGAGAATTTATATATTCTGAGAAAGGGAATGCAGTTGATATATTATCAGGAATTACAATAATAGATAACTATTATGATGAATCAAAAATAACAGTAACCTTAGCAGAGATAGATACTATAAATATTAATACCCCAGGATCATATACAGTTAGAGTAACAGCAACTGATCCAAGTGGAAATGAAGCAACTAAAGATATAGAAGTAGTAGTCTTTGATAAAATAGTAACTTTTTCACCTAATAATAGTAATTGGACAAATGCAAATGTTAACGTAGGTATGTCACTAGAGACTTTAGCAGAGTTAACAGTAAGTAGTTGGAGTTATAGGATTGGGACAATAAGTTCCGGTTCAACATCATGGGAAGATTTGGTAGTAGGAGTAGGGACATCAATGACTCAAAATTTAACTACAACAGGAATAAAAGTAATAGAAGTAACAGTAACTTATGATAATAATGAGACATATGTTCAAACAAGTGGGCAATATAAGATAGATAAAGAAACACCAACATGTGGTAGTATCACTGGACAATCTACGACATGGACAAAAAATAATAGATTAATATCAATAGGATGTAGTGCATTTAGCGGATGTACTCAAACATCATACTCAAATACTTTTTCATCAACTACTCAGGTAGGGACAATTGCAATAGCAAATAATGCTGGAACAAGTATAAGTTGTAATGTTAATGCTTATGTAGATAAAACACTTCCTGAATGTGGAAGCATAGTTACATCCCCAGTTAATGCATCAAATAGTAATTGGACAAATGGTCAAAGACAAGTAACAGTATCGTGTTCTGATGAAGGTAGCCAGTGCTCAAATGCAACATTTACGGACACTTATACATCTAGCTTAGCAACATCAACAATAACAATAAGTGATAATGCAACAAACACTACAACATGCGAAGTACCTGTATATGTAGATACTGTTAAACCAAATTGTTCTCTACAAGTTACGACATCAGGTGTATCATTTGCAAGTAAAACAGATAATATGGCAGTATCAGCATATGGAATGAATAAAACTGGTACAGCAGTTTATGATAGCACGTCTACCTTATCGCTAGGAACAGGCACATTCTATGGTTATGTAAAAGATGCTGCTGGAAATAACAAGAACTGTAGTGTAACTTTGCAAAATACGCAAACAACATATACTTGTAGAAGATCAGTATATGAAAGTGTACCGTGTCAGGCTTCCACTTTTGGCGATAAGGTGGGAACTTGTCTTGCTTATGCAGAGGGTGCAAATTACTATAGTGATGATTGTAGCCGAACATTAAGCAGCACATATTCTGGAACATGTTCTTGTAGCGAGAAATGGCAACAAAAATTTACAAGTCCAAATGAATGCCAAAATTTATGTTGGGGAACATGCATAGGAAATAACTGTTATTATGGTGGAACTGCTAGTTTGAGTTGTGGAAGTTATTCTAATTGTGATAATAGATGCATGGCAGCTAGATATGCTTCGGCTAACGGAACTTGTACTGCTTCTTATAATTACTCTGGAACAATAATATGCAAATATAACTGTTTCGACAGAGATGAAACAGAAAGTGATAATTACTGTTATACTTCGGCAGGACAATCTTCTTGCCCAGGACCGTATGAAATTTATACATCAGTTAGTTTGTGTTCTACAGGATATACACGACTTAATGGAGCAGCATATTGCTATTCATATAATTAAAAATTAGTATTGTTACTAAAAAAGATATCTTTATTACCATAAAAGATATCTTTTTATTTTATAAATATATAATCTTTTATTTTAATTCTCTTTTATTAAATCTTAAACTCTAAATAGTGTCAATAACTTTTGAAAATGTCTCAAAAATTTTTAAATATAAGCGTTAAGCA
>DAOPMC010000003.1:0-52475 GCA_035392025.1 Bacilli bacterium | reverse complement strand
TGGTACCCAGGCCATATGGCAAAAACTAAACGCGAAATTAAAGAAAAAATTGATTTAATAGATGTTATTTATGAAATAATAGATGCTAGAATTCCGTTATCATCTAAAATACCAGATATAGATGATTTGATAAAAAACAAGAATAGAATATTAATTTTTTCTAAATATGACTTATGTGACAAAAAAGAGACTGATAAATATATTAAAATGTATGAAGATAAAGGATATAGAGTATTCCCATGTGATTTAATTCATGGGAATGTTGATAAAATTATTGAGATAACTCATACTTTAGAAAAAGACAATCAAGAAAAAAGGATAAGCAAAGGCTTGAAAGAAAAAAAAATAAAGGTGCTTGTTCTTGGAATTCCAAATGTTGGAAAGAGCACTTTTATCAATAAATTAGTTGGCAAAAAAGTAGCAGGTGTTGGTAATAGACCAGGGGTTACTAAAAATTTAAATTGGATTAGAATTTCAAATGATATAGATTTACTTGATTCTCCAGGAATTTTATGGCCTAAATTTGATAATAAAATAGTTGCCAATAACCTTGCGTCTATGACTGCTATCAAAGAAGAAATTTTACCGAAAGAAAGTGTGGTAGATTATATACTTACTATGTTATATAAGTATTATTCGAATATATTGAAAAATGAATACAATTTAGATAACTATGATACTGAATCATATTATGAAGCTCTTGAGATCATTGGCAAAAAAAGAGGATGTCTAGCCAAAGGTGGAACAGTAGATGAGAATAGAGTTATTGATTTAATAATTGGTGATATAAAAAATGAAAAAATTAAAGGAATTACGTTTGATAGATATGAATAATTTATATGAGTATGAAAATAAGCTTTATGATGCTGGCATCAATTATATAGCAGGAGTAGATGAAGTGGGGCGAGGGCCACTAGTCGGACCAGTCGTAGCATCAGCAGTAATTCTTCCAAAAGGATTTTTTCACAAAGATATAAAAGATTCTAAAAAGTTATCAGAAAAAAAAAGAGATTATTTGTATGATGTAATAATGGCTAATGCCATTAGTGTAGGTATTGGAATTATTTCTAATGAAAGAATAGATGAAATTAATATCTATGAGGCAACTAAAGAAGCTATGTTAAAAGCTATTAACAATTTAAGTATAAAACCAGATCATGTTTTAATAGATGCAATGCACCCTGATTTAGATATTCCTTCTACTTCAATAATTAAAGGTGATGCTAAAAGCGAAAGTATTGCAGCAGCATCCATAATTGCAAAAGTAACAAGAGATAAAATGATGTATGAATTAGATGAAACATATCCAATGTATGATTTTAAACATAACAAGGGATATCCTACTAAAACTCACTTAGCAGCATTACAAAAATATGGGATTATCAGTTTACATCGGAAAAGTTATAAACCTGTTTCTGATGTAATTAAAATTGACAATTTAAAAAAATAAGTGTATATAATTTAAAAGAAGGACGTGACATATGAAGAATTTAGTTATTGTGGAATCACCAAGTAAGAGCAAAACCATTGAGAAATACTTGGGAGAAAATTACAAAGTAGTTTCATCAAAGGGACATATTCGTGATTTAGCAGCTGTTGGAAAGTATGGTCTTGGAATAGACATAGAGAATGATTTTAAGCCTACATATGAACCAATTAGGGGCAAGAAAAAGGTTATTACAGAACTTAAAAAGATGGCTAAAGATAGTGATAAAATATATTTAGCATCCGATCCTGATCGTGAAGGAGAAGCTATATCATGGCATTTAAAAGATGCAATGAAATTAAAAGATAGTGATTATGATAGAGTTGTATTTAATGAAATAACTAAGGATAAGGTACTAGAGGCTTTTAATCATCCACGCAAGATTGATGATGATTTAGTGCGTAGTCAGGAAACAAGAAGAATACTAGACCGTATTATTGGTTTTAGATTATCAAAACTTATGCAAAGTAAAACTGGCGGTAAATCAGCTGGTAGAGTACAAAGTGTTGCATTAAAATTAATTGTTGATCTCGAAGAAGAAATTTTGGCCTTTGTACCAGAAGAGTATTATACGATTACAGCCTATTTTAAAGATTTTGAATCGGAACTATTTAAATATGGGGCTAAAGATATAGAGTTAAAGAATAAAGTAGAAGCCGATGAAGTATTGGAGAAGCTTTCTAAATCATTTGAAATTGAATCAGTTGAAAAGAAAGACAAAAGCAGAAAATCTCATCCAGTATTTACAACATCGACTTTACAACAAGAAGCATCTACGAAACTAGGATTTAATGCTAAAAAAACAATGTCTGTTGCACAAAAATTGTACGAAGGAATTAAAGTAGGCAATGATTATACTGGTTTAATTACCTATATGAGAACAGATTCAATTCGTTTAAGTGAAGAATTTGTTAATAAAGCTTATGCTTATATTGCTGGTAATTATGGTAAAGAATATATTGGTTACGTAAAGACATCAAAGAAAACTGAAAACATACAAGATGCACATGAAGGTATAAGACCAACTGATTTAAATAAAAATCCTGATATGATTAAAGACTATTTATCGACTGATGAATATAAGCTATATAGTATAATTTATTATCGTGCACTGGCATCTCTTATGAAGGATGCTGCTTTGAAAACTACGACGATAATACTTGATAACAATAATTATAAATTTAAGACGACAGGATCGGTTCTAATATTTGATGGATATTTAAAGGCATATGGCAAATATGAGGAAAGTAATGACAAAATTTTACCACCACTCGATGAATATAAGTCTAAAATACTTGTCTCAAATAAAATAGAAAGTGAAGAACATTTTACAAAACCAAAACCACGTTATACTGAAGCTAAACTGATTAAAGAACTGGAAGAACTCGGTATAGGAAGGCCATCTACATATGCTAAAATTATTGATACATTAAAAGAACGAGATTATGTAGTTATGATTGATAAAAAATTTCAACCTACCGAAGTGGGAATTTTAACAACTCATAAATTGCAAGAATATTTTAGTAATTTAATTAATGTTAAATACACTGCTAATATGGAACACGAACTTGATGAGATTGCAGATGGCAAATTAGATTATTTAAAGCTACTGAATGGCTTTTATGATGAGTTTGATCCTATGCTTAAAAGTGCCTTTGATAAGATGGAAAAAGCAGAACCAGAAAAAACTGGAGAAGTTTGTCCAGAATGTGGTGGAGATTTAGTAATTAAAAAAGGTAAATATGGAATGTTTACTGCCTGCGGTAATTATCCCAAATGTAAGTTTATAAAAAAGGAACCCAAAAAAATTGTGACCATTATGAAGTGCCCAGAATGTGGAAATGGTGAAATCATTGAAAAGAAGACTAAACGTGGTAAGATATTTTATGGCTGTAATAATTATCCCAAATGCACATTTGCTTCATGGGATAAACCAACTGGGGAACTATGTCCAAAATGTGGTAAAATATTAGTTGAAAAAGATAAATCAGTCAAATGTACAGCATGTGATTATAATAATGTTCAAAAATAGTTGCAAAAATATTTTTATAATGTTAATATTAGATTATAAAGGAGCGTAGTTATGAGTAAAAAGATAAAAACAAAAAATCCAAATATGGATTCAGAAATGAAAAAATTGTTGATTATATTATTAGTTATCATAGTAGTAGGTGTAGGAGCATATGTAGGAATTCACGAATATGCTAAATCTAAAGACGATTTAAGCGGAGAGTTCCAAGCTATAGTTGATATCACTGCGCCATCAATCACTGCAACTCTTTCTGACATTACTGATACTGAAATTGGTAAAACAAAATTAGTAAGTTTTACTATATCTGATCAAGCAGGTGGTAGTGGATTGTATGGATTGTGTATCACTACTGAGTCTAATGTTGATACTTTGATAGAAACTGATAATGAATGCTTTGACACATTTTTACTTGAATCTAATATTAGTGTTAGTTTAGATGTTACGATGCCAATTGAAGATGGTGTGTCTACAACTTATTATGCATATGCTAAAGATAACTTTGGCAATATATCAAATGGATATTCATTTGTAGTAGAATAAAAAGAGTAATCTCTTTTTTTTTATTATCTTGAATAAATGAGATTAAAATGCTATTATATAATTGATAAGGTAGGTACTATATATGGCAAGAAAAAGCCAAGAGATAAAAGAATTTTATTATGGAGATGTTAAACAGACTACTGCTGCCAAGGAAGTTCTATATAAAAAACTTATTAACAGTATCTTTTTAGTTGCTATTCTTTATTTCGTTGTATGCGGTGCCATATATATAATTGAAGATAATAAATATCAACTATATTTTACTGATAATGGATATGAATATAGCACTACGATAATAGATCCTATTCCAGTTGAAAGTGGGACATCAATAGTGTATGATTCTACTTATATTAACCCGGATGTAACAAGCGAGAGTGATGCTATAAATTTAATAATCGAAGACTCTGAATCACAAAAAAAGAAGTGTTCTAATAGTAAAGTAGCCGAAATCGAAACTAGAATTCAAAATAATTATGATATTGTTGCAGTTAATTTGTGCGAATTAGAATATAATTTGGCACTAGAAATTGAAAAGGTGCTTGGTACAATATATAAAGAATTTCCCAATGTATCTGGGTATATGAGCAATTTGACATTAATGAATGCTAGTAGTTCATCTTCACCTCTTGCATCGTTTAAGTACGGATTTTTGTTTTCTACGGCTAATAAATCAAAAAAATATCCATGGGTTGTAAAAAACATGATTGTATTAAATAGTAGCTATTACTTAAACCAGGATGATTTAGATTTGGCACTAAAAAATGCTGAAAGAAATAATTACTTTCCTAAAAACGTTACTAGTTATTCGATAGTTGCACATGAATTTGGCCATTATTTATCGTTTGTTGCCATAAATAAATATTATAAAACTAGTGAAAAATTCTACATTCAGAAGATGAATTATTCAAATTATTATAATACAATAAAAGCATATAACGAAGGATATTTAGCTAAAATTATTATTAATGAAGCATATAGTAATTATGCAAAGAAAAATCCTGGGGATTATAATTCTATTGATGATTTTAGATCAAGCATTTCAGATTATGCGATGGCAATGAATGCCAAGGGGGAGTATATTTATGATGAAACTATTGCAGAAGCATTCCATGATTACTATTTAAATGGTAATGATGCTGCTGGCGCAAGTATAGAGATTGTCAAAGTGCTAAAAAAATATTTGTAGGAGAAACATATGACTAAAAAGAAATTAAATATAACAATTATTTTTACTATGCTATGTATAATAGTATTCTTAGTGATAGTATTTTGGCCTAATAAAGCAAAAGTAGATTTCATAATCAATGTTGATAATATTAATTTTAATATTGAAAGTAAAATAATACCAATTACGGATAATACTGCTTTTAATTTGGATTCTACTTATTTTGAATATCAAGAATATTATGGAAAAGTTGAACAAGAAACTATTAAAATTGGTGTTACTGATGAGGTGTATAACAATTATATTGGAATTGGCGATGTAGAGCATACTGTATCGATGGCGCCTGTTAAAGTGGCATCATATAATGGAATAATAAGCTTTAGATATGTTAATCCCGTCAGCAATTCGTTTGATTCTATGGATATGGCACTTGATTTTAGAAATGAACTTGAAAGATCTGGTTACAAAGTTGTATTAGATGGAGAAAATAAAAAGGTATATGAAGGTATACAGTATCGTGTGGTACTCTTAAAAGAATTTAATTATTTAATAGTAGTAATAATGGAAAAGGAGCTACAATATGGATAAAAAGAAAAACTTATTGGCCATTATTATGATAATTATTCTAACTATACTCTCTATAACTATAATTTTCAGTATGATTATAGATAAAGGAGTAAAAAATTATAAAAATGATAATTTCAAATTATCATATGATAAGAATTGGTCAATAGAATCAAAAGGCGATACAAGTTTAAAACTTGTACACAAATCAAAAAGTCTATTTCAAGTTGATATAATAGTTTTAGATGAAAAATATAAAAGAAGTGAATTGTCAACTTTGATAGATGATGTTTTAAATGAAATAGAGAAAGATAATCCAAATTATAGTTTAATAAATAAAACTGAAACTACGATTTGTAAAAAAGGATATGATGCATATCAATACTTATATGAAACGGATAAAGAACAAGCGATGATAAGTATTGGTAAAAGCAATGATATGATATTTATATTAACATATGTTGCTGATTACTCATGCTTTGACATTTTGCTTGATTCAGTCAAAGAAATAATATGGAGTTTTCAAATAATTTAATTAAACTGTCAAGGAACACATTAAATGTGTTCCTTTTTTGTGAAATATTATAAAAATGCTTTACAAATAAAGAAGTAATGTAGTAGAATAGTGGTAGACAGTGGAAGAAAGTGGAAGAAAGTGGTGGATGAATATGCTAATGGGGGAATATCATCATAATATTGACGAGAAAAAAAGAATAATCATTCCATCTAAATTTCGTGATGATTTAGGTGACAAGATCATAGTTACAAGAGGACTTGAAGGATGCTTATTTGCATATTCTGAAAAAGAGTGGTCACAAATTGTTTCAAAACTAAAATCACTGCCATTTACGAAAAAGGATGCCAGAAGTTTTGTAAGATTTTTTCTATCGGGAGCAACAGAGTGTGAATTTGATAAGCAAGGAAGAATTACAATTGCAACATCACTTGCCCAATATGCATTTCTTATTAAAGAGTGCGTTATCATTGGTGTCAACGATCGCTTAGAGATCTGGGATGAAGGAACTTGGAATAAGTTTATGCTAGATAACAATGATTCGTTATCTGATATTGCAGAACATTTATTTGAAGTGAATTTGGACATCTAAATGGATAAGCATGTAAGTGTCTTATTGGAAGAGACAATAGAAGGATTAAATATCAAAAGTGATGGTATATATATTGATTGTACATTGGGATATGGAGGCCACAGCAAAAAAATATTAGAAAAGTTATCTACTGGCCATTTATATGGATTTGATCAAGATTTAAATGCTATTTCTGCTAGCAACGAATTGCTTAAAAAAGTAAGCAATAATTACACACTTATTCATAGCAATTTTAGAAATTTAAAAGAAAAATTAAGCGAACAAGGCATTGATAAAGTAGATGGAATAATATTCGATTTAGGAGTATCATCTCCTCAAATAGATGAAGCTTCTAGAGGATTTAGTTATATGAAAGATGCCCGCCTTGATATGAGAATGGATCAAGATGGCAAGTTATCTGCTTATGAGGTAGTTAATAATTATAGTGAGGATGAACTAATTAGAATATTTAGATTATATGGTGAGGAAAAGCATGCAAGAAGAATTGCTAAAAATATAATTTTAAATAGAAATATTGAACCAATTAATACAACTTTGGAACTAGTAAAAATTATAGATGAAGTTATACCATATAGAGATAAAAGACATACTCATCCGGCAAAAAAAGTATTTCAAGCTATTAGAATTGAAGTTAATAAAGAATTGGATGTATTGCAAGATGCATTATATCAATCACTTGAATTATTGAATATTGAAGGAAGATTATGTGTAATAACATTTCACTCCTTAGAAGATAGGATATGTAAGAAGATATTTAATGAAGTATCAAAAGAAGATCCTTTAATAAAAGGGATGCCTAATATGGACAAAGATTTGTTACCAGATTTTAAAGTAATTACAAATAATGCAATTAAGCCTACTATAACAGAGATAAATAATAATAGTCGTAGTGCTTCGGCACTTTTGAGAATCATAGAAAGAATAAAATAGGGTTGGAAAGGAAAAGATAAAATGGCAAAAAAGAAAA
Source organism: Bacilli bacterium (assembly GCA_035392025.1). Classification (GTDB taxonomy): domain Bacteria; phylum Bacillota_I; class Bacilli_A; order RF39; family UBA660; genus DAOPMC01. Next base: position 44,615 of record DAOPMC010000003.1, on the reverse strand, counting down.
CACTAAAATTAAACAAATTTGAGAGGTTACTATTAATATTTACAATAATATTAGTTTTGTCTTTTCCTATTGTGTGTTTATTTTCAAAATCTACATTATCTAAAATAAATTATGAGAACGAGAAAATAAAGTCTAAGATTGAAGTAGAAGAAAAGGAAAATATTGCTTTAGAAATGAAAATAAATGAACTTGCATCACTTGAAAATTTAGAAGCTATTGCGAAAGAGATGGGATTAAGCTATAATAATAGTAGTGTTAAAGTAATAGAAGAATAGGTAGTGATAAAATGAAAAAAGCTAAGAATAACATTAAGATTAATAAATTAGTGCTTATTATTGCTTTTTTTTGTTTTATAATTTTAATTTTTAGGACATCTTATTTGGCACTTGCAACCAAAATTGATGGTATAAATATAGAAAAATTTGCCCTAAATAGAACTACTACTAAAAAGACAATATATGCTGGAAGAGGTACTATATATGATACTAATGGCGATGTGCTTGCTGAAAATGTTTCATCATATACATTGATTGCATATCTAGATGAATCTAGAAGTAAGGGTTATAATAATCCACAGCATGTAGTAGATAAAGAATATACTGCTCAGCAGTTAGCAACAGTGTTAGATATGACAGAAGAAAAAATATTAAGTTATCTAAATCAAAAAGATTTATATCAAGTAGAGTTTGGCGCTAAAGGAAAATATTTAACGGAACTTACCAAAGAAAAAATAGAGGTCTTAAATTTACCAGGGATAGATTTTATTGAGTCTATTCAAAGATATTATCCAAATGGAGAGTTTTTATCATATGCATTAGGTTATGCTAAAAAAAATGATGAGGGGATAATGACTGGTGAGTTAGGAATAGAGCAATTATATAATGAAGGGTTAAGCGGTACTGATGGTTATATTGAATACCAAAAAGATGCGAATGGTTATCAAATTCCAAACACCAAAGAAATTAGACAAGATGCAATTGCAGGAAATGATATATATCTATCAATAGATAGCAATATCCAATTTTTTGTAGAACAGGCATTAAATGAAAGTTTTGATAATTATGATATGGAATGGATTACGATGGTAGTGGCTGATGCAAAAACAGGAGCCATACTAGCAGAGTCATCAAAGCCATCATTCAATCCTAATGTATTAAATATTGAAAATTATTATGATTTAAATGTATCATTGCCTTTTGAACCTGGTTCGACGATGAAGTTGTATACTTACATGGCCGCTATGGAAAAGGGAACATATGATGGGAATGCGACACTAAAATCAGGTAACTATAAAGTAGATGATCAAACGACTATTTATGATTGGAATAGAAAAGGGTGGGGGACAATTACATATGACCAAGGTTTATCATTATCTAGCAACGTAGCGATTATTAATATTTTGAATAATTTTATTGATGCTGATGATTTGAAAGAATATTTTGCACTTATGGGTTTTGGTCAAAAAACAAAAGTGGGGCTTGCAAACGAAAGTGCTGGCATCGTAAAATTTAAATATCTATCCGAAATATATAATGCAGGTTTTGGTCAAGGTGTAACAACAACGCCTATGCAACATATCAAAGCACTTACTGCCATTGCTAACGATGGAATTTTACTACAACCATATATAGTTGCAAAAGTGGTTGATAGTGACACAGGTGAAGTAATTGTGGCAAATAAAAAAACTGAACTTGGTAGAGTGGCTAGCAAAGAAACTGCAGTAAAAGTAAGAGAATTAATGCACAATGTTGTATATTTATCGGGATATAGAACAGGAGCAATATATGGAGTTGATGGGTATGATGTTATTGCTAAGACAGGGACATCACAATTGTATAATACTTTAGCAGGCAAATATTATTATGATGATTACAATGTTATTCGTTCAGTATCTTTAATGCTTCCTAAAGATGACCCAGAGATAATTATTTATATAGCAGCTAAAAGAGTAAAAGCAGCTTCTTCAGTTCCTCTTTCAAAAGCAACCTCTAAAGTAATTAAAAGTATTGCAACATATCTTAATATTAATTCAGATAAAGATGAAAAAACAGAAAATTATAACGTAAAATCATTTATAAATAGTTATACGGACAATGCCATAATAGAACTGGAAAAAAATAATGTTTCGTATGTTGTAATAGGTGATGGAGATAAAATAATTAATCAGTATCCATCAAAAGGGAATGTGTTAAATTCTAATGAAAAAATGTTTTTACTTACAAATAATAACAATTATGAAATGCCTTCTTTAATAGGATATTCATCAAAAGAAGTAATTGCAGTTGCTAACTTGTTAAACATTAATTATGAATTAAATGGTTATGGGTATGTTTATTCACAAGAACCTAAAAAAAATACTTTGATATCAGATGATACAGTCATAAAAGCTAATTTAAAGATATTGTATACCGAGAAAGATGAGGAGTGATAAAATTAATATAGAAAGTATTTTACTTAAACTCTATAATAATGTTGATTGTGAAGGTATACGTATTACTAAAGAATTATTGTCTACTAATAAAGAATTTGAAAGTGTAATTGTTAGTGGAATACAAAATGGTGCTATAAGAGGATTATCTGAAGAAGAATGGGATAAAATGCTGAGATTACATTTAAGATCATCTCATAGCCTTCAAGATGCTTTCGTGACAGGATACAATATTGGAGCTTGTACTACAATGTCAAAATTAGTAAGTTATATTTTTGATAACTGTAAAATTAATGGAGGAACAAATAAATTTCTAGTGGGTACAAAAAATAGTCCAAATGGAGAACATACATGGATTTTACATGATAATCTTATATATGATACGACATTCATGCTAGTTATAGATCAAAAGTATGCTCAAAATTTGGGTTACACATTAGAAAATAGTAATAATCCTAATAATGATAAATATTATAGAGCCGCTAAAGAGTTTGCAACAGATCCCAATATTGATAGTGGTATTAAACGATAATATGAAGAACTATATTTAAATGTAGTTCTTTTTTTGTCATTTATAAATAATCTTTTAATAGGTGATCTAAGTGTTTCAAAAATTAATAAATAAAAGAATAAAAATTATATTATTATTGATAATACTATTACTAATTATAATAGCACTTAGAATTATTTTTATTGAAACTATTTCTTACCAAAAACTAGAACTTCTAGCAGATGACTTGTGGAGTAGAGAATTACCAATATCGGCAGATAGGGGAAATATTTATGATAGAAATGGGGAAATACTTGCAACAAATGTTACAACAGTATCTTTATACATAGTTCCCAATCAAGTAAAGAACAAAGAAGAAACCGCTAAAATACTTTCTGATATATTAAAAGTAGAATTTAATGATATATATGAACACGTAACAAAGATTTCATCTCTAGAAAAAGTTCATCCAGAAGGAAGAAATTTAAGTTTTGAAATTGCAGATGAAATTAGTAGTCATGATTTAGATGGTGTACATTTAGTAAGAGAATCAAAGAGATATTATCCTAATGGAAAATCTCTTTCGCATGTTTTAGGATATGTTGGAATAGATAATCAAGGTCTAAGTGGACTTGAACTTAAATATGATGATTATTTATTAGGTTTATCTGGTGCTATAAAATATTATGCAGATGCAAAGGGAAATAAATTAAAAATTAGTGAATCATATGAATCTCCTGAGGCTGGGAATGATATATACTTAACGATTGATTATGATATTCAAACATCTTTAGAAAGAGAACTTGATAATGTTATGGATATGTTTACACCTGACAATGCTTTGGCAATTGTTATGAATCCTAAAACAGGAGAAATATATGGGATGAGTAGCAGACCTTCATTTGATCCTAATAATTATCAAAATTTTAGTGAAGAAACATTAAATAGAAATCTACCAGTTTGGTATGCTTATGAGCCAGGCTCAACATTTAAAATAATAACGACGGCAGCTGTTGTAGAAGAAGGACTTATTAATTTAGAAAAAGATACTTTTTATGATAGTGGTTCAGTTACAGTAGAAGGAGCAAAACTTAAATGCTGGAAAACAAAAGGCCATGGGCATCAAACATTTTTACAAGTATTTGAAAACTCATGTAATCCGGGATTTGTATCAATGGGTTTAAAACTTGGTAAAGAAAGACTATTTAAATATATTGATATGTTTGGTTTTGGTGAAAAGACGGGTATCGATGTATCGGGAGAACAAAAGGGAATATTATTTGATGTAAATGATATTGGATTGTTGGAAACAGCAACGACAGCATTTGGGCAGGGAGTTAGTGTCACGCCAATTCATCTAGGTGTCTGATAAATGAAACTGTTACATTCATAAGACATGAAAACCATAAGTTTATTCCAAATATCAATGTTACCTTTTATTGTAATTGCTACTTCTTGGTATCTTAAGGTACTAAAACAAAAAAACAATAAATCTTTTTGTTAAGACTTATTGTTTTTTATTGTATGTAAGTAATTTACGGTTAAATTGAATAAAAGAGATTTACTTACTATTTGGTAAATATTTAATAATATCTCCAATTTCACAATTCAAAGCTTCACAAATTCGTGATATAACATCTAGATCGACTCTTTTAATTTCTGATTTGCAATATCTTTGTAAAGCATTGTAGGCAATTCCTGTCATTCTACAAAGTGAATTTTTAGAAATGCCTCTTTTTTTCATCATAGATTCAACATCAACATAATATACTTTATAATTTTTAATTTCTGCAATATCCTTTTTTATCATAATTATCACCTAATACTTATTATATAACCATTATCACTATTGACATACTTACTATATATGATATATCATATATAGTAAGTGAAAAGAAAGGTGATAAAGGGATATGAAAGAATATAGTTTTGAAGAGTGTGATTTAGATTTATTAAAAGAGCATATTTGTAATTATATAATTACAAATAACAAGAAGTATGTAGTTCAAGGTTTTACAATTTATTTAGGAGAATATTTTTTAAGAATAAAATATAATCATCATATTTATAAAGTTACAATTATTAAAAGTGAAAATGAAAGATATTGGTATTTGAAACCATATAATAAGTCTTATTTTACTACTGATGCTAAATGTGAAAATAGTTTCGATTTAGTTATATATGCCATTAAAGAAAATGACATAAAATATCAATAAAAAATATAACAAAAAAATTAAAAAAACTACAAAATATTACCAATTTTTTGAAGTTTTAAGATAGGAAAAAGATAGTTTTAAGATAGCACATTAAACTTCAACAGTGATAACATTGTTATAGTATTGTAGTGCAAGGAGGTACGACATGATGGTACAACCTATCGACAGAAGGAGAACAAAGAAATTAGTAGAAGATAATCTAAAAATATATAATAGATATTTACTTTCAATTGCTGATAATAATCAATTTTCAATAGATGAAGAAACTTTTGAAATAAAACTTGAAGTTAATGATAAAAATATTTCTGATAAAGAAAAAGAAAAAATGCAATTTGTGCAGTATATAATTTCGAGATATAACCGACTGTGTATATTAGATAAAAAAGTTATATATTTTTCTTACATGATAAAAGAGAAAAATAATGATGGATTTATTGCTAATAATTTAGGCTTTGATCTGAATTATTTTTATAGAATAAAAAAGGAAGCTATTATAAGTATGGCTTACGCATTAAATATAGAAGTGTATGAGGGTGAAAAAAGTGAGATTGATTGATAAGTATAATGAAGCTAAAAGAAAAAATAATAATTCTATAATATTAATAAAAAGTGGCATTTTTTATGAAACTTTTAATAATGATGCCTATATAATGGCTTATCTTTTTGATTATAAAATTAAAAAAATGTCAAATTGTGTAATGGTTGGATTTCCAGAAAAAGTAATTGACAATGTTAAAGAAAGACTATTAAAGGAAAAAGTGTCTTTTGTTATAATTGATGAAGACAAACAATTTGTATCAGATAAAAGTTCTTTTACCGATAGCAATTATGAAGTTTTACTTGATATAAGTTGTAAATCTAATGAAATTGAAATGGAAATAGAAAAGATAAAAAATGCATTAGAAGTTTTAAAGGGTACTAAGAGTATTGAAGAAATTATCGACAAAATAAAGGAAATAATTTAGTTTAAAATTCCAAATCTACTTTGAGAAATATTTACAATAATATAATTTAATGATATACTTTAATTATAAAATAAGGAAGTGGTGAATGGAATGGGAGTTAATTGGAAGTCTAAATCTGGATTTACATTAATAGAATTATTAGCTGTAATAGTTATTTTAGCAATAATTCTTGCTATAGCTGTTCCCGGCATATTAGGGATAATAAGCAGTTCTACAAGAGGTGCTTTTGAAAGTGATGCTAGAATGTTATTGAAAGATATGGATTATAAAATGATAACAAATGAGTCGTTGGATGTAACAAGCATTAATGAAACTAATATTACAGACATATTAGGACAGTCTAACGATAATTACGAAACAATAAAAGTAATTACTTTGAATGGAAAACCTTACATTGTAGTTAGGGGCAAAAACAAATGGGATGGCTTAGTAGCTTATGGTTCATATACTAGCATGAGTGTTACTGATAGTAGTAATTATTCAACTGTGATTAATCAATTAGGATATGATTCTAACAAAGGGGTTAATGAACCAAAATTAGTAGCAGGAATGACACCAATTAAGTGGAATGGATCAGCTTGGGTAACAACAACTGCTAGTGATGATGATTGGTATAATTATAATACAACAGATAAAAAATGGGCTAATGCCAAAACAGCTGATGGAAGTATGTGGGTGTGGATACCAAGATATGTTTATAAAATAACATCAAATCATCATGTAAATACCACAGGAACGATAGAAGTTCAATTTTCAAAAGGAACAGATGATAATTGGAATAGTGCTACAATTGGCAACATTAGTACTGATACAACCGCTAATGCTTCAAATAATACATGGACAAATCACTCTGGATTTACTTTTGGAACAGGAACCGAAGTAACAGGAATATGGGTAGCAAAATTTGAAGCAACAGCAGTAGAAGGAGTAGCCAATGGATATACGAGTGATAGTTCGTGTCCGATAGCAGGAGATAATGTATCAACAAAAACAATTCAAGTATTACCAAATGTAGCATCATGGCGATGTATGAATGTTGGTAATGCCTTTACAGCATCAAGAAATATGGAAGCAAGTAGTGCGTATGGTTGGACTACTGCTAGTGGATTACAAGCAAATGGGACTTATACTACTGATACTAATAATATAGATACTCATTTAATGAAAAACATGGAATGGGGAGCAGTAGCATATTTAAGTAAATCAACCTATGGTAAAAATACTGAAGAAATATATATAAATAATAATCAGAATTATATAACAGGATGTGCAGCTAATAGTGCTACCGAAGGTGGTTATAATGGCTGTAGGAATACATACGAATCAACAGGTGGAGTAAAAGCAAGTACAACAGGAAACATTTATGGAATATATGATCTATCTGGTAGTGCATGGGAGAGAGTATCAGCCTATGTTGATAATGCGAATGGTAATTTAGCAGGACAAGGAGCATCAATCATAAATGCAGTTAGTAAATATAAAGATATATATACAAAAAATACAACTGATGATAACGCTAATAACTATTTATTAACAGTGAATAAAAAAGGTGATGCTGTATGGGAAACAAGTAGCAATGCAATAGCAACAGGATTAGGATGGTTTGGTGATTATACCAATATGCCTAACACTAGCACTCCGTGGTTCGTTCGCGGTGGCTATTGGGACTTTGGCTCCACTGCTGGTGCCTTCCTTTTCCACATCACGGGCGGTGGTCCGCGCAGCAACAACGGGTTCCGTCCTGTCTTGATAGTGAATGCAGGGCTTTAGTCCTGCTGTGAAATTGTTCTTTTCACCTTTTTCCCTTTTGAAAAAAAGAAGAACAAAATTCAACGAACTGACACAAAATATTCATCTCTAAACTAATGGTAGAGGGAAAGATGGTGATGAACTTTAGGTCATCGCCATCAATGCTTGACGGGGGTTATGGCAATGAAAAATGGTATTTCAAGCAACCTATGTGAAATATAGGGATTAAACTGTAACTCCGTCACTAGCAATCCGTGGTTCATTCGCGGTGGCAATTGGAACAATGGCTCCAATGCTGGTGCCTTCAATTTCAACAACACGAACGGTGGTCCGAACAGCAACAACGGGTTCCGTCCTGTCTTGTGAGCACTCTGATATAATGAAAACATAAAGAGATGATTTTTATCATTCGGTTATTCATTTAGAAAATTATGATATGAGTAAAATTAACCATATCAAATAAAATATCAAAGAAGTTTAATTCCTTTCTACTTATGTAGATTAACACATGAACAGTAATATTCTAGTTAGTAGTGTATTTGCGAATATTAGGTATTATGTATTTGGGGATAATGGGTTGACATTATCTCTTTCTTTTTAAAAATATATAATGATGGTGATGAAATGGAAGAAGTAAAGACTTTAAAGCCAAAAGAAGAAGAAATGCTTATTATTAGAAAGTATCAGGAAATGATGTTGTATGTTTATAATTTACTCAAAAAATATCCAAGTTCTGAAAAGTTTGCTTTAGTGAGTGAAACAAAAAAATGTATGTTTGAAGCATTTGAGTTATTATTATGGGCAAAAAAGCAATATAGTAAAAATACAAAAATAAAGTATTTGAATGATGTTGATGTAAAATTATCATGTTTAAAGGTATATGTTAGAATAGCAATTAAAAACAAATACATAAATGCTAGAAATTATCGTGCTTGGAGTTACAAGATAACTAATATTTGTAATATGTTAGGTGGGTGGATAAACGAGTGCCTAACAAAATAAAAAATTGTTTTGCTGAAAACTTAACATTTGAAAAAATGATTCTAGCTCATGAAAGAGCAAAACAGGGTAAACTTAATAGATATGAGGTTTTAAACTTTGATTTAAGTCTAGAATCTAATATCGTAAATCTAGTCGAAAATATAAGGAATAATAGATATAAAATGGGTGCTTATAGATCATTTACTGTATATGAGCCAAAAGAACGAGTTATTAAAGCACTACCATACGTTGATCGAGTAGTCCACCAATGGTATGTTGAAGAATTTATAAAAAAATATATTGTTCCTAAATTTATCACAGATACTTATGCTTGTATATGCGGAAGAGGAACTCATAAGGCTGTTGATTGTATGCAAAAATATATGAGAATGGCTCAAAGAAATTATGGTAAAGCTTATTATGTTTTAAAAATGGATATTAAGAAATTCTTTTATAGCATTGATCACGAAGTATTATTGGAAATAATGGGAGAACATATAAATGATAAAAAACTCTTGAGGTTTACTAAATTATTAATTGATTCTGATAATGAAACTGTTGGTATTCCTATTGGAAATTATACATCACAGTTTTTTGCTAACATCTATTTAGATAAATTGGATAAGTTTGTCAAACAAAAATTGAGGATTAAATTCTATGTAAGATATATGGATGACTTTATTTTATTAGTTAAAAATAAGGAAGAGGCAAGTGAACTATATTTAATTATAAAGAGATTTTTAAACGAGGTTTTAAAATTAACATTAAATAGTAAATCGAGATATTATCCAAATGAGTTTGGAGCAGACTTTTGTGGTTATCGAATTTGGAGTACTCATCGATTAATTAGAAAGGGTAGTAAGAATAAGATAAAAAAGAATGTTAGCAAGTGGAATGATTTATATGATAATGGTAAACTTTCAAGAAAAGATTTTATTTTATCATTTAATTCTTGGATAGGTCATGTTAAACACGCTAATAGCTACACTTTACAAAATAAGATAAGAGATAGTATTAAGTTTTTTGATAATGTTTAAATGTAGAAAATAAAAGTTCTTCACTGTAAAGAGCTTTTGTTACTTAATGGTAAATTCAATATCTTGAAAAATAATTATCTAAATTATTGATAAAAGGGTTTTTAATGATATAATTATATTAAGGTGAATGGGGGAATATGATGAAAAATGAACATTTTTCAAAAATATACACCAAAGTCCAGCAATATCAAAAAAATGATGAAGAAGATTTAATACGTCAAAGAAAGCAATTAAGAAGATGCTTAGATACGAAGATAATAAACTCTTATCAAAAAAATTTAATAGAAAAACAAATAATTAATAAAGAGAGATTTGAATATGAAAATTTTTCTTTTGATATTTTTGTGTTAAAAATGAGAGATTTGAAAACTCTTGATCATGCAAAATATATTTATTTTGTTTCAATGATTATTACTTGCTCGGAAAAAGATGATGAGATTACTAAAGAATATGAAATTAGTGATGTAATGTCTAATATTACTTATGATTTGAATGTAGCAAATGAGTATTATTTAAAATTAAGAAAACTATTATTAAGTAAAGATTTAGAAACAATATTTAAAGAAATCGATAATTACTTGGATAATATCTAAAATATGGATACAAGAAAGAACGAAATTGCCCAAATAAGATACTTGTAAAGCACATTTTGAGTGGTATAATAAGGTAAAATGAAATGATTATGCAACAAACAGTTACATAGTTATTTTTCATGGGAGGTTCAAAAAGTCTTGACATTATTGAAAAAAGTGGTAGAATAAAAAACAATTAATTTAAATTTGAGTCTTTGAATTCAAAAAACATTAGGTGGTAGATGAAGCAGTATCCGTTCTACAAGTGAGTGGTATATTGCTTCTTTTATTAAATAGGGGTGATCTAATGGTTAAATTATTGTTAGAAAGAATAGGTAAAAGGGAATCAATCGTTTTATCGAAATTGATATTATTTCTATCGACTTATGAACAAGAAACATTATTTTTTGGACTGAAAAGAAATTTAGTATAGCTTATGCTTTCTAGATTTCTTTTTTTGTATATGGGAGGCGAAATTTATGGTTGATAAGATAGTTGATAAGAATGTGAAAGAACAGTATATTGATAGCTTTTTGTTAAGTAATTCTATAATTAGTGTATATGATTTCATTAAAACGAAGATGAATGTCGATGATATGATTGATAATTATTTAAGGTTGCAATATAAGTACATAAATATCCCCATGCCTAGAATAACCACTAGTTATGAAATTAGATATGGTTGTTATGTTCCAAATAAAAGTGATCCTGTTGGAAATTATGTAGCAAGAAAGTTTGACACTTCTGATGAAGTAGAAGAGTTTTATAGTGAGATGGTGTATGTTTACGATAGAATGAGCCAAGAAGAAAAACTATTTTTCACAGAACATTTATTAAATAAGAAGTCAGAAGAATATATTGCTGAAAAATTAGGTATATCAAGAAAAGGATTACGCCCCATTAAATATAGTTGTATTATAAAATTAGCCATTGCCTTTGGAATTGAGGAATATATAGGAACAGAGAAATAAGCCTAGTAAATATTATTATTTGCTGGGTATTTTTTTTGAGTTTATAGCGATCTCATTATCAAAAAACTAAATTTTAAGAAAAAGGAGGTGATTATAGATGAGTGAAAACACAAACACTTTATTCTGGGTAATTTGCGGTGCTGTAATTGTTGTAGGAATATTTACTCTTATCAACACTAATTTAGGTGAAGCAATTACAGGTATTTTTGACCACTTTAACGGATTATTTCAATAATATTTTAATGTTAGGAGGAAGATAAATGAGAAGAATATTATTTTTAATATTGTTTCTATTCATTCCTCTAAATGTAATGGCAGAGGAGTGTAACGAGGAACAATTAAAGACTTATTATGCAGAAGCTCAATCTATAAAATTGGTAGCAGATAAATTAAATGGAACTGATACATACCGTGTATCGGTTTCTAATTTAACCAACACCAGATTATCAATAGAAAGAGGAAAAACTCAAGATATTGATGGTCCATTTAACTATGCTATTGCAGGAACTACATTTATTGTTAATGTTTATGTATCTGATGGAAGTTCTTGTTCAGGAAAAGCTGTAAGAACAATATTACTAGATATTGGAAAAAACGAATCAACAAGTGATAGTGTGAGTAATGGAGTAAATGAATCAACTGATGAAGATAGAAGTAAAGATAATTGTAATGGTTGCAATGATAAAATATCTGAAAATGATATTAATCCCCCGATAATTTCTTCTGTTGAAAAAACTCAAGAAATTATTATGGAAGAGGATAAAAATGATAATTCAATCATTGATGGCAGAAGTGATAAAGAATTAAAAGAGTATATTAACAAGTTGAACGATAAAATAGATGAAACTAAAGAGAAGAATATTGAAAAAAAAGATAATTCAAAAGTTACAATAATTAGTAGTTTAATAATAGTATTTATAACAATATCTATTCTCTTTTTCATTGGGAGGAAGAAAAATGGGAAGAAGATTAATTGATATAAAAATGGTTTTTATGTTTATTGTATTTCTTTCATCGATGTTTATTTTTTCAAATAAGGTAGATGCTTTAACATACGAGGAAGTAGATAAGACTACTCTACATTATGAAGTAAATCAGTTTTATGTAGAGAATGGTTATATTTATATTAAAGGATGGGCAGGTTTAATTGGACAATATCAGCATTTTAATAGTAATGGTACTCACAGTTATTCACTAATTATGACCGATGTTAATAATAAATATAATGTTTTAACTTATGAGGGAACTTTGTTATATACTGATAAATCAAGATTATATAGATTATCTGAAGTAACTAATAGATGTAGTAATTCATCAACTTACGCAGATCAACACACTTGCTATTACGATTATATAAATGTTGGATTTCAATTTAAAATACCTTTATCAGATTTAGAAGCAGATAAAGAATATACTTTGAAATTAAGACTAGAGGCAAAAATTGTAAATAGAGGATTTCAAATTGTATTATTCGCACCGAGCTTAAATAAATTTTATGATATAAATGGGATTAGATATGAATTATCAAGCAATGTTTCTACTACAAATATACTTATATTTGCAGATCATTTGAATGTAAGAACAGGACCTAGTACAAATTATGATGTTGCTTATGGTTGGCTTTATTGTAGTGATACAGGATATAGATTACAATGGCAACAATGGGCAATATTTAATTCTTTAATAGAAGTGGCGAAAACAAATGGTGATAACTACGATAGTGAGTCATGGCTAAGAATGGCATACAATGTTGGTATATGTGTTGGTGGTAGATCAAGGGCGATGCCCGGATATACTTATTCAAATGGTTATGCCTCTGCAATTTATACAGATTATTCTGGTACTCCTGCTGTCATAAAGGTTAGTAAGCAAAATAATACGAATATTGATGGAATTAAGACGTATACAACAAAAGTTAATAATGAAGCTACTATAAAAATAAATTTAAGGAATGCCACAAATCAAACTGATACTATAAATGTTTATCAAGATGATTCTTTAGTTTATACAACGTCAAAAACATTTAATAATAACATTGAGATTGATACAAAATATGTAATAAAAAAAAGTGGAAATATTAGAGTTGAAGTAATTGAGCCAAGTGGCTATAAAAATGTATTAGAATCAAAGATTTATATTTCTAGTGAAAAGAATTATACATTAGATAATAGCGAAAACAATGTTTTCACAATAACCCCAGAAATACCAATAATGGTTTCAACAGATAATCAAGGTAAAACAATTAACTATTATGAAACGATAAGAATAACAGTTCCATATAGAAAAATTAACTTAACAAGTGGGAAAGCTATACAAACGTGGAGTTATATTGAATACTTTCCTGATACAAGCGAAATATCACTTAACAATGATATGAAAGCAAAAGTATTATTTCCTACTCTGGAAAGCAAGTTATCATATGATACAGAAGCTGATAAATATAAGGTAAATATGGAATTAACAGATTATAATGCAGTACAAGCTGTTTTAAATCTTCCTGAATATTATCTCGATAAGTTGACAGGTGATGTATATGAAAAAGGGGAACAACCTAATAATATCACAACTATAAATGGTGGTAGGAAATGGTATACATCAACTATTAATGAATTAGGAGAATATGATTATCAAATAATAAATTATAGTTTGGGTGTAAATAAAATATCAATAATGATTCCTTGTTTTTATGTTACTCAAAAATCATTAATAGGAGATTTCGATAGTGAATATTATGTAAAAAGGGTAAAGATACCAGATGAGTTAAATTATAGATTTCATTTATCTTATACTTACAAACAATTATTAGAATTGCTAGGTGGTGAGTAGAATGGATTTTAGTTTTATAATAAAGTCTATTTTTATTTCTTTCTTTGTTCTCATACTATTATTTGCAATTAGTTTTGCATGTTCACAAAAATTAGTTACATCTAGTAATAATTTTGGGGTTAGAAATACTACAAAAGAGAGTGTTAATCTCGGTGATTTAAAGGCTTATGACATTATAACTTTTAGTGATCAAGCATTAATATTATCTACCGTAGAAAATTATCTGGTTAATAATAATATTGATATTGATGATGTAGAATTTGATATAGCTGTTAATGATGATATTGTTACAATTACTATTAGAACTATTAAAGGTCTATTTGAAAAAGAGAGCATTATGGATAATACTTTTTCTTATCAAATAGTAAAAAGGAGTGATTAATTATGGATGAAAAGATTGATGAATTAGAAGAATATGAATTGTCAGAAATAACAATGAAAAAAGATGGTTATTATGTTGGAAATAAAAAAATAATGGAAGAGCAATTTAATATTGCATTTTCAAGAGCTGAAGATAAACATTTTGATAAGATGTATGGATTAGATACAGTTCCTGATGAAGAAACGGAAATAGAAAATGGACTTTGAGAAAGATATATTAAGTGAATTGCTAAAGAATCCTAATATTACCGATATTAGTTTTAATGGAAAAGACATTTATATTCAAGATAATAAAAGAGGTAGATATAAGTTAGAAAAAGAAGTTGATCCAGATATTGTTGAAAATTATGTCAAACAATTAACTTATCAAAATAACAGGCAATTTAATGATGAAGAACCAATACTAGATACTGAATTTCCTAAATTAAGAATAAATTCTGTTCACAGAAGTTTAGCACCGTATGGTTTAACATTAAGTTTAAGAAGTAGTCAAGCTGAATTAAAGATTAGAAAGTTTCAAAAGGATATAGCACCTCTATCGGTGTTTTCTTTTTTAGAGGCTTGTATAAAAGCTAAATGCAATATATTAATATCTGGTAAAACAGGTTCAGGTAAAACAGAAATGCAGAAATATTTAGTTGGTTTTATTCCTGACAATGATAAGATAATATTAATTGAAGATACATTAGATACTCATTTAAAAGAGATTTATAAAGATAAAGATATTTTATCATGGCAGACAAATAACAAGTTAGAAAAAGCAATAGGTTTTGATGAATTGCTGAAGGCAGGATTACGAAATAATCCCGATTGGATAATAGTTTCTGAAACAAGAGGATCAGAAGCATATACAATGTTGAAAAGTATATTGAGTGGTCATCATATAATTACAACTTTGCATAGCAGCAACGCTAAAAGCAATGTTGAGAGAATAATCCATATGTGTAAAGAAAAATATCAATTAGACCAAAATTTATTGGGATCAATGATTTGTGATAATTTTGATATTGGTATTCATCTTGACCACAAGGTTGATTCAGATGGTGTAAAGAGATATGTTGCAGAAGTAGTAGAATATGTAGCTTATACTGATAAGGGTGCAATAATAAATACTATATATAAACGAAATGTTAATATAGCAAAAGTTAATAATGGTTATGAGTACACGGTAAATTATAAGTTTGGGAAAATGACAAAGAAGTTATTTGATAAATTAATTGCATACGAAGTCTTAAATGGTGATATTGAAAAATTTATAAAGGAGGAATATTTTGGTGGGAAAAATTATTCGCATTATAAAGAATATAAACAATAAATATTTCTTTGGAAATTATAGCAAAGCATATAGATATATGAACAAGAAAACAAGTATATCTGATTACTTATTTAAGTTCGTAATGATATTTTTTATTACAATGGCTTTTCTCTATTTAATATTTACTAATATATTTTATTGCTCAATTATATCATTTGTAATAACAGTTTTTTTAATAAATGAAATTGTACTTAATTCAAAGAAACTTGTATACGAGCAATATATTTTATCGCAGCTGACTATATATACAAGCCAGATAAGTATGTTAATGACTTTTAACAATGTTTTCTCATCTTTAAAAGAAGTAATAAAATTTTTAGATACTCCTGTAAAAGAAGATTTAGAGATAGTAATTAGTAAAATTGAGAGTGGTAGTAAGATAACTGAAGCATTCAGTAATTTTAATGAAAAATATAACAATAGAACAATAACTTTATTTAATCAAACATTAGAATTATTTGATATACATGGTCAAAGTGATGCAGGAACAGTACTACATATTATTTCAGAAGAAATGAATATGTTAAAAATAAAAAAGGATAAATTTCATAAGTATAAGAAAGAATGGAGAACTAACTTTTATGTAGTTCTTTTTTTGTGTATGTTTATGCCTATTGCTTTGAAATTTATGATTCCATCTATATACATGGATTATATGAATAGTTTTGGAACAACAATAATGATTTTTATTATAATTGCAAACTTAATTATCATAAAGAGAATTGAAAATATATATCGAGATGATTCTATTGGTGAAGGAGGTTATAAATAATGAAAAGATTTGATACAAGACTAAAAATATACTTAACAAAAAAGCAGAAAAATCAAATTAGGAAAAGAGCAAAATCACTAGATTTATCAATGAGCAGCTATTTAAGAAGTTTAGCCAGAATAGATGAAAGAGTTAATGAAATTGGAATGCTTAATGACAAACTAAAAAGTAAAATTGATCAATTAGAAAACATTAAATCGAAAATTGGTGGTGAATTTATATGCGACAAATAATAAATCATAAAATGTGTTTTAAATCAATAAATGATATATTGGTTTTTTTAAACATAAACGAGTCAAAATTTCTGGAAATAGATCTACATTTATTGAATGTTACTACTACTTTAGATAAATCATTTCAAGATACTAAAACATTATATTTTGAAACTTATAATGAATTAGAAAGTATTATGAAATGTATTTTAGAGGAAATTAAAAAAGTTGGTAAAGATTTAAAAATTATCAATGATAGAAAAGCAGTTGAAACGATAGAATTATCTGGGGCAAATAATTCCAATATAGATAATTATTTAAGAGTATATCAATTGGAAAGAATAAGAATTGATATTTTAAATAGGAAAATATATTTGCTTTTTCCAGATAATAGATATTTACTTATATATTCAAATAATTGGATTATCGCATCGGAAATGAATAACTTTATTAATATTTTAATATATAAACATAAGTTAAAATTAATAGGAAGTTTGCAATGAAATCAATAATTAGGAATTTCTTCGTTGAAGAAGATTTAAAGAACTTGTTAGGTTGGATGGGTATACATTATAAAAAAGCTCTCAAAAATAGAATAATGATGAGTTTGATTTCTTTCTTTGTATGTCTTTTTATTGGTTATTATTACAATAATTTTTATTTAATGATAATAAGTGTTTTTGTTGGAATAGGTGTATACAAATATCAATATTTTTCAACTAAAAAAAGAAGAAAAAAGCTAATTGCTATTAAAAGAAGAATGTTTCCATCATTTGTAAAAAAATTATTAATATTAATAAGAACAAATAACATATATAATTCTTTAAGTAAGATGATTGAATATACGGATGATCCTATTAAAAAATACTTAATCCAATTAATAGAAGAAATAAGAGTAGATAAAACGATAACACCATTTAATAATTTTTCAAGAAATATGGAGTTTATAGAATCATACCAAGTGATGACGTTGCTTTACACATTTTCCGAACACGCTATGAATAAAAAGCACTTAATATCGCTTGAGAGTATGATTTCTCAATTATATGATAATGAAATAGAGGAAGTCATTGAAACAAAGAAAAGACTTTTATGGTTATATCCGAATTTCACGATTCTGACAATGTTAGTTATGATATTTGGAATGGCAATATTTATGTTTATCTCTATGTTTGAGGAAGTGAAATTTTAGGTATGAAAAATATATTTGATATATTGCTAATCATATTTATATCTTTCACTGTAATGATATGTATGTTTTTATTTACAGAAGAAGTAGCTGTTCAACAAAAGACAGTTCACATTAGAAATAAAGTTATAGAAATTATTGAGATAAATGGTGGTTATACTGAAGATGCAAAAATTGAAGCTGATAATATTATTTCAAATATAAAAGATAAAGTTGATATTATAGTATCAAAAGAAGGTAAATTAAATTTTGGTGAAAAAATAATTGTCGAAGTAGTATTGAAACATATTAGAGCATTACCATTTAATTATTCCACGAAAACGGTATATTATAGATCGGCAGGTGAGTATTACAATATAAATGTCGATTAAGAAGAAATACAAATGTCATTTAAAAAAACCAGAGAAAGATTGCTATTGTTTAGAGTGTCAAAAGAAATATGTTTGTGATAAACCAACAGGTAGAGGATTCTTACTTGTTTTTGGGAAAACATTTGAGGAACATTTAAAAACGAAAAACGAAAAATCAATAGAAATATTTGATTATGATTGGTTAAATGAGAAATAAGCAAATTATTTCTTTTTTTTGATTAAAGGAGGTGGTGTTAAAAATTATTAATGTTTAGTTTGTTCTGTGTATATTTATATTTAAAATAAGAAAGTGAGGATTTATAGTGGAAAGAAATGATAAAAACAAAATAGAATTAGAAGGAAATGTAGCTAGAATAGGTGATGTTTTTACTAATAAGAATGGTAAAAAATCTATTCATTTTGATCTAGCACAAAATAGTCAAGATGGGAAATATAAAACTAGCCAGTTTATTCCTGTTGTTTTAAGAGGTAATCTTTTTGAAACATATGGTCAAGAAATTGAGAAAGGTGATTGGCTAAATGTTAAAGGCAGATTGACTTCATATATTGGTAAGAATAATGATAAAAAATATGAAGTAACTGCATTCGAGGTTAAGAACTTGGAAAATGACAAAGAATATACTATGTCAGAAAATGAACTTGATTCTGAAAAAGATGAAGTCGAAAAAGATGAAACTGAAAAAGAACAAGAAAGGTAAATAATATTTTAAAAACATTAATAATTTTAATAAATACGATAATACAAAAATCAATTTTGGTGTTAGTTAAAGGCTGCAACTTATGTAGCCTTTAATTTGACCAAATTATTAATATATGTTTTAATATATAATAAGGAGGGACGTAAGATGAACGAAAACTTAAAAAAGGGGCAAATGTTTATTGGCTTCGATAATAATAAATATTATTTTCTTGGATATTCAAACGACAATCAAATATTCTTTACAAATGAGGAACTGTGGAGTGAAAAAAAATATTTAATTAGAGATACTTTTTTTGTAAAGAAAGTAACTGATAAATTTTCTGATTTGATAAAAAGATGTACTTGGTATTATCAATCAAAAAATGAATTGGATAGAACACCTATATACTTTAAATTGAGAAGATGTTTAGATAATATAAGCAACTCAAATAATAGTGAAGTGGAATTAAGACCAACAAAAATTGGTCCACTAGTAAGGGGACAAGCCTATTATAAAAATCTCGATCAATACTATGAAGTAATTGGTTTTTTAATTGAATGTAACATTTATGTAGATAAAGAAATCAACTGCCGTAATGTTGGAATGTTCAGCATTTACCATTCTACTTGTGATGAACAAGCACCATTAATATTTGAAATCCCATTTGATGATAATTCTTGGGATGGAAAAACTTTTATCAATGGATATGATGATAAAGTAATTATTCAAGAGATTTTGTTATCCAAAGCTGAAATTGATAAAGAAATTGATTACAAAAATATAAAATTAGATAGGGTTGTTAGTTTAGAGATGCCAGAGGAGGAAAGATGTGGATAAAACAATAATAAATTCCGAAGATAAATCTAATGAAGCAATTAAAAAACTTCTGTCGGATTTACATCAATATAATGATCAAGTAGTTTTTAAAGCACTTTGCTTATACTATAATGATGAATTAGTTGAAGATATTAATAATATCCCAGATGCCGTTTTTAAAAGACTAGATAATGCTTGGGATGAATATTTAGCTAATGATTATATAAAATTAATCAGTGAGCCAATATTAGATGCTTTAAATAATGTTGATATTGATATTTTATCAGATTATATTTATGAAGCTATTGATGAATTAGATAATTATGATTTAGCTTATTCATTAAGAAAAAATTTAGGTTTATCTGGTAAGGACAAAATTGAAAATATAAATGAAATGTTAGTAAATGGACAAGTAGATGAACTACTGTCTTTTTTTTCTGATATAAAAGATAATGAACAATTAAAATATCTTATTGAAATTTCAACATTTAATAGTGATACTTACAATAATATTGTTGAAGATATTATACCCGAATTAGAAAATCTAAAGAAACAAGAGAAAGATTATGATTTAGGTAATTAATATGGGATGGTATGGATTAAATGAAAAAAATCGAGAAAGTTTTATTAATAAAATTCTCGATAATTTTAAATGTGAAGTTTTAGATATAAGTGATAAAAGAGATCATTTATGGGTTTTATATAAAAATGAAGATATTGTAAGTACAATTTGCTATCTTATAAATAATGATGATGGTGAATATATGTATAAGCCCATATCGTGCGAATCTGGACCGTACGTTTGTGATATACCTAAAGATTGGCTTAATAAGATTACATCAGTAGAAGAAAGATTAAAAATTAGTCCAAATGATAATGTGGAATATTTTTCTGAATGGATAGATGAAGTTAAAAAATATTATGAAAAGGAGGTAGAATTAGAATGAGTAGTAATACAAATACTTTATTTTGGGTAATATGCGGTGCAGTTATTGTAACTGCTATTTTTTTATTAATTAGCACAAATTATGGAGAAGGATTAACAGCGATCTTTGGAAAATTCAATGGTTTATTTACAAATAATACTAATACAGAAAATTCTGAAATGGCAAAATATTATAACCATGAACCTGATTATGAAAATCTAGTTATAACAAACGAAAGTGATTTTATTTTTAATTCGCAATCAAAAGAAATTACAGGTTACAAAGGGAATAGTAATGAAATAGTAATACCTTATGAAATAAATGGGATAAAAGTAGAAAAAGTATCAAATATTGGAATGTATATCAACAATACTCAATGGGGAATGTGTGATATGGAAAAGGATATGTACTCATGGGAACATGGTAATCTGGATGGTTGGTATGAATATGCTACCCAAAGAGGACTGATAGTTGATAGTAATGGTAATTGTATTCATTTACAAAGTTTAACAAAAGTAGTTATTCCTAACACTGTAAAAACAATAGGGGATTATGCTTTTTACTATCAACAACTAACAAATATTATAATACCCGATAGTGTGATAGAAATAGGAATTCAATCGTTTAGTAATAATATGATTGAAGGGGAATATGTAATTTCAAAAAATGTAGAGAGAATTGATTTAGATGCTTTCTATAACAACAAATTAACAACATTAGATTTTAGTAAAGCAGAGAAACTAACTTATATAGGAGCAGAAGCATTTATGAGTAATAATATTTCAAATAAGATTATATTTCCAAAGAATCTTGAAGAACTCGGAATGACTGCTTTTATTTATAATAAGATTTCAGAAATAGATTTAAGTGTAGCAAATAAGATTTCACTGATAGATTATAATTGTTTTTATGGCAATTTATTAACTAGTATTGAGATACCAAGTAATATAACTGAAGTGAGAGGTTATGCTTTTTCGGATAATAAAATAACAGAGGTAAAAATACGAGGAACTAATACAAGCTTTGCTAGTGATGTTTTTCATAACAATAATAACTTAACCACTATAAAAGTTCCAAGTGGTACAGTAAGTTATTATCGTTCGCAATCTAGTTTAGCGGCTTATGCAATAGTGGAAGGAGGTTTTTAAATGAGTAGTAATACAAATACATTGTTTTGGGTAATATGCGGTGCAGTTATTGTAACTACACTTTTTTTATTTGTAAATAACAATGATAGTGTCTTAATGGAAAAAGTCTTTTCAAAAATGAATGGATATTTCCAAAGTGCTGTTAATAATGAAAATTCAAATCCAGATAATAATGCTGATAACAATAATCAAGAAGTAGAAAATCCAAATAATGAAGAAGAACAACCCGATCCAATTGAAGAAGTGCCTTTAGAAGAAAAATATAGTCAATATATACCTAGTAATTGGACTCTTTTAGATATTGCTGAATCAAAAGGAATGCTTTATCTGTCTGGTAACTTTAAATCAATTGGAAGTGGATGCTATCAATGGGACTTTAAAATGATCAATACCAATAATTATGACATACATCTATCAAATCCTAAAATTACTTTTTACGATTCACAAACTAATGATGTTATATTGACGTTGAATCCTTATGAATGGGATATAAAGGCAAATAGCTTAATGAATTCATTTGTATCAACACCTAAACCTATTGGAAATATAGATCATTATGTAGTATTCACTTGGGGTAATTAATATGAGAGTGCTAGTTGTAAAGCCTTATAAGTTGCCTTATGAAAAAGACCTCAAAGATGATTTAGAAAGTTTACAAAAAGAGGTAGATGGATATATTGAATATACTTATATGGAAAGTAGCAGAGATGTGAATGTAGTTTGCAATGAAGAAGGAATAATACGTGGACTTGAGCCTAATAGATTAATAGGAAAAGATAGAGGAATATTTGGAACATTCTTGATTGTTGGTAATGAGTTATCAGATGGTAAAACAGCAGATTTGACAGATGATCAAATAAAAAAATATAAAGAAAAATTTAACGAAAAAAGCATTGAGGATATGGATAATTATATTATTAATACAATGATTAATAATATATCAAAAGATGATTTTGAAATTAATTGAGGGAGGTAGAAAATGAAAAACATATATTTATTAGCTATTGAGAAACTAGAAGGTGGTGCTTACACAATAGACTCTATTGTACAAGCAATAAAGAAATTTAGTGATTGGGCTT
Organism: Bacilli bacterium; assembly: GCA_035392025.1. Classification (GTDB taxonomy): domain Bacteria; phylum Bacillota_I; class Bacilli_A; order RF39; family UBA660; genus DAOPMC01. Next base: position 21,491 of record DAOPMC010000003.1, on the reverse strand, counting down.
TAAAAGTTGGTATAGCATTAGCAGGAGTTTCATTGATAATTGGATTTATATTGTATTCAGTAGTGGATGTAGATCAAAAACCGCGAGTTAAGCAAAGAATTATTCAAACTTTACTAGGAGTAGGTGGAATTGTTCTTGCTATTTCACTTGTAAATTTAGTAATTGAATTGTTCGCATAGGTGTTAAAATGATTCTAAAAGTATTTGATGTATTAAGATCTCTTGGTTGGTATATTATAGATTTTGTATATAATTTGATTGACTCGTTATTAAAGATTATTAGAGAATTAAATTGTTTTGATATAATTAATTCAATTAGTAATAATGATATATTTGTTGCTTTTTATAGAGGAGTAGTAACTATTGCAGTAACATTGTTTGCATTATATGTTACTTGGAAATTCATTCAAAAAGTGATTGATCCAGATGATGAAATCACAATAAAATTTATTGTAACTGAAAGTGTAAAGTGTGGTTTTATGATAATATTATCCACTTTTTTATTTTCTCAAGTTTCAGACTTTTCAATAAAGCTATCTGGTTTCACTTCAGATATATTTACTTCAAATAGTGAATTAAAGATGTCAGATAGTATGCTAAAAATGTATATTAATTATAATGATGATTACTTAAATAGCGGTAAATTTGAAGAACCAAAAACTATTGAAGAATTGATTAGCTCTGGGGAATTTAGTAATGATGAGAAGTTCAACGATAAATATGTAGTGAATGATAATTTGATTTTATCTGATGATAAAGACTATAAATACGAAATAAATTGGATAATGGCAGTAATTTGTGGGGGATTCTTCTTATACAGTTTATTTTTTGCAGGTATGATGCTTGGTCGCAGACAGATAGAATTTTTATTTTTATTTGTAATATCACCAATAGTGTTTTCGACTAGTGTTTGTAATAAACAAAGACGTGGTGCTGTGATAGAACAATTAACATCGTTGGTATTACAAAGTGCAGTAGTAATGTTAATCGTTAATATTACTGTTTTAATAATGCAACAGGTAAATGGTACAACTTTTTTTCCAGATTCAGCATTTCAAGATGTATTAATTAAATCGTTATTATATGTTGGATGTGGGACATTCATTTTGACAGGTAGTCAAGTGATTAATAGGTTTATTGGCGCTAATGTATCAGCGGCTTCTGGTAGAGAGCAATTAATGAGTCTTATGGGATTTGGTCATACTGTTGGTGCTGCTGCGACAGTAGGTACTAATTTAGCAAGTGGTGCAGGTATGGTTGCGTTAGGTGGTGCTATGAAGGGTGGAAATTATGCTAAAAATTCAGCACTTACAACAGTAGGAAGTGGATTAGCATATTTGGGTGCTACAAGTGATGGCTCAACTCCAACAGGGTTAAAGAGATTTATGAGTGATTTAGGTACAAGAATGTATGCTAGTGGGACAAGTGGTTTTAAAGCTTTGGGTAATGCTGAAAAAATAAGTGCAAGTAGTGCTATTATGAATGCTGGTATTGATAATTTGCAAAATGCAGTAAGATCAGTAATGCCAAGAGCAGGTTATAACGCTTCTATTTATAGAAGACAACAAAATTTTAATAGGAGTAAAATATAGGAGGTATATGTGTATATTACAGTTAAATCAATTAAAAGAAATTTAGGGTTTAAAGGAATTGAAGTAGCAGATTTGATAATAGGTACTCCAATTCTTTTTATATTTATAATATTGTTCAGTTTTACAAGTTTAAAACTTTTTTCATTAGCATTATTAGTAATCGGTATCTTTATGTTAATTCCTGTTACTGTAAGTAAAAAGAATAGAATGTATAAAGTATTGGGGATGTTTCTTAAATATATATTATCAACTAAAGAAGCTATATTTTTAAATAAAAATATTGAAAATAGAAAGGTGGCGATTGTTGGTGAATTATTCACAAGAATTAGAAAAGAAGCAGGAATATAATCCTACAAAAAAAGAGGAAAGTTTGATAAAAAAGCTTATAAAAAGAGAAAAAAATAAAAAGAAAGACTATATTTTAAAGAGTGTATTGAAGAAAAAAATAAAGAATTCCAAAAGCTATTTCAATATAGATAAGGTTGAAGATGGAATTATATATTTAAAGACAGGAGAAGTTGCTAAAGTAATATCTGTTGAAGCTGTTGATTTATCGCTTACTAGCAATAATCAAAAATTATCATTTTTTAATCAACTAAAATTCTTATATCAAATAAAAAACTTAGATTTAAGAATTTATAAATTAGATGATCGTATTAATCTTAATGCGAATAAAGATTATTATAATGATTTAATAAGGAAGTTTGAAAATAACGAAAGTAGAGCAAAGTTTTTGTCTGAAAGATTGAACTTGTTTGAGTTATTAGAAGCAGACAACCTAACTGTTACTAGCAAGTATTATTTTGCAGTTATTTCTAAAAATACTACTTTACTTACAAAAGCAGTGGGTGAGATTGAGCAATCATGCTGCAACATAAATCCAAGATTACCAATAGAGTGTTTAAATAATAAGTTAGAAATATATCAATTTCTAATTAATTTATATTTAAGTAATTCAAGTTTAGAGCAGTTATTGTGGTGCAATTTAGTTGATTTAATAACTCCATATCATATTTCTGAAAAATCTAATTTCATTAAATTTGATGAACTCGAAGTTCAAATGGTTAGTATAAAAAATATACCACCATTTTTAGATGAATTATTCTTTGAAGAGGTGTTCAATGTTCCTAATACAAGATGTTGTATACATATAAAAGATACAATAAACACTGATAATTTAGTCAATATTTTAGACTCATCTTATCAATTTTTATTATCAGATCGTAGTAGTACCAGAAAATTAAGCAATGCTACTGAAATGGATATTGAAAAAGAAAACTTTCAAGCATTGATGACACAAATAAAATCTGGTGATGAAAAAATAAAAGAGGTCAATTTTATCATTGCTATAACAGGCTCAAAAAAGGAAAGAGAAGATAAGTTAAAAGAACTTAAAAAAATTGCTGATATGTATAAGATAAAATTAGATATTCCTAGAGTTAGACAATATGAAATGTGGCAGAGTTTTGATATAACAACAAATGTTACAGAGGACTATTCGTTGTATCTACCTACATTAACATTAGGTGCAGGTTTTCCATTAACAGTAACTAACTTTAATGATCATAGTGGGTATATAATGGGATTAGATATTCACACGGCATTACCAATAGTTTTTGATATATTTAATAAAAATGATAAATCAAGACCGAGTCATAATTTGGCAATAATATCATCAACAGGCGGCGGTAAATCTTTTACATTAAAGAAAATGATAGTAAATGAAATAAATCGAGGAACTAAAATCTTTATATTTGATGCAGAGGGTGAATACGAAAAATTAGTAAAACGAAATAATGGGGAGTATATAGATTTGTATTCTACATCTGGTGGAATAATCAATCCATTACAAGTTAGATTTCTCCCTAATGAGGCGGAAGAAAAAAGTAAAATTAATACAATGAGTTCAAACGATTTCCCGTTATCAAAGCATTTGGGATTCTTGGAAACATTTTTAAAATGTGCTTTTGAAAATATAAGTGAAAAAGAAATTGTTGTTTTATTAGATATGATTGAAAGAATGTATAAAGAATATGGAATTACTAAAACTACTTCTATTTCTCAACTAGAGAAACTTTCAAATAAAGATTATCCAATATTTAATGATTTAATTAAATTTGTACCTAGATATAAAGAGATAATAGTCAATCCTGAAAAGATAAAGATAATTGATCAATTAGAAATTTTACTTGAACGATTTGCTGTTGGTACTGATGCTATGTTATTCAATGGATATACTACTGTAAATCTTGATAATGATTTGATAGCATTTAATCTTAAAGACTTAATGTATAGTGGAAACAAAAGAATAATTAACACTCAAATTGTTAATTTATTGACTTACTTGAATAACATTATAGTTAGCAATAAAATCTTGAATGATGGTTTAAAAAATAGTGGTGATCATAAAAAGATTGCAATAGTTGTAGATGAATTTCATTTATATATTAAAAATAATAATAGTGATGTAATATTAACCTTTGAGCAGATTGCAAGAAGAATAAGAAAATATGATGGTGCTTTTATACCTGCTACTCAAAGTATTAGGGATTTCATTGGAGAGAGTGAAGTGATACGAAGTGCCACCGCTATTTTTAATAATTGCCAATATCAGCTTGTTGGTATGCTGAAAGAGGATGACTTATCTTCTTACCTAAAGTTGTTTTATGAAAATCCTCTAACTGATACTCAAAAAGAGTTTCTATTAAGAGCAGTACAAGGGGAATTCTTATTAACAATAAATAGTAAAAAGAGATTAAGATTATGGGTTAGAGCTAGTGATATGGAAAGGACATTAATGGGTGAAGAATTATGATTTTAGAAAGAGTAACTTATAGTGCAAAAAATAGAAAAACAACTATTGATAGACTATTTGAATGTGATATAAAAAAATATCAGTTCGTAGATAGTGATAAAGTGGTAGATAAAGGTAATGAAGAGATTTCTTTGTTACCTTCTTTTTTGCTATCTAGTGAATTTGATGCAAAAAATATGGGAAAGATTTTATGTAGTGATGAGCAAAAAGCAGTTTGCTTTAGAGAAACAGTAAATGGAAGTAATGAAGAAACTTATGTTTATTGCAAGAGTATTGAAGATTATGATAATCTCAAATCTTATATTATGAACAATGATAAGTATGCAAGTTTAACTGAAAATGTAAAAGAGATTATTAGTGATAATTTAAAAGAAATAAATGAAATTAAAAAGTAGGAGGTAATTATTTTGAAAAAGGATATATACGAGATTGCTAATAAACTTCAAGAATTTGCTAAAGATTTTGACTTTTATGAATATAGTGATTGTCAAGAGAATGAAGAAACTGATGTTGATGTGGCAAATAGAATTTATAATGATTTATTAGATTCAAATTCTAGAGAAAAAATTGAGGATTATTTAATAGAAACCGCTTCAGAACTTAAAGATGAAATAGTAAGTGATTTCTTAAATAATTATAATCGAGATAAGAATATTTATACTATGTCTGATAGTATTAAAACTCAATATGATTTTTATACTACTTCTCTAAAAGTAATAGAAGATATAAATAAAATTGAAGAGGAAATGGAAATCTGATGTTTAATAAGAAAAAGAAAAATAGACTATTGAAGATAATATTTGGAAGTAGCATATTAACTACAATTCTTATATTGGTTATAATGATCTCAGTTCTTATGATGCTGGATTTTTTCGGAGTAAATCTAAATAGCGATATACTGAAAGATAATGCAAAATATTCTGATAGTTATAAATCTTCTTTAAATAAGTACCTGGATAAAGGTTATGTTCCTTTATCCAGAATATTGTATTTTTATTTAGAAAATGATGATTTAACTTTTGATGATTTATATTTACTGAATCTAAATGAAGAAACAAAAAACTTGAAAACTATTGAAGAAGTTTGTTTAAGTAATAAGATATTATATAATATGAGTGCTTGTACTTCATCACAAATAGAAGAGAATAAAGAATATTTAAAAGTAAATAATCCAATCTTCTCGTTGCCACTTCAAACTAATTTTACTGTAACAAGTCATGTGTTTGAAGAAAGAATAATTTACAATGAAGTTGATAATCACTCTGGTTGGGATTTGGCAGTTCCCGAAGAAACAGATGTATTTTCTGTATGTGATGGAGTAGTTGAATCAGTATACTTTACTCAAAAGGAAAATACAACGTATGATATTAGTGGTAATAAAAATGGTAATTCTATAAGAATAAGATGTAATATTGATAATAAAAATTATTACATTTATTACGGACATTTGTATCCCGAAAGCTCAACAATTAGTGAAGGTGATGAAGTAACTACCAATCAATTAATTGCAAAAGTGGGAACAACAGGATTTAGTACGGGAAATCATTTACATTTCCAAGTAAGTGATGATTTTGGGAATCTTTTAGATGGATTTTCACTTATAAATTGGAATAATTAAAACTATATAGTGTCATAAGATATAGTCAAAAAAACACATGGTGTCATAAGAAATAAAGATTTGGTGTCATTGAAATTCAATAAAAATAAGGTTTCAAACAACCAATAGTGTCATTAGAAATTTCTAATGACACTATTTTTCGCAAGTGCGAAAAAAGTTGCCAACTGCTCAAGCCCTTTATTTATAAGGGATTGAGCTATAAAAGTTGGCAGCGTCTTATGCTCTTTGAAAAAAACAGAGCAATTTGGTGGATTTTAGTTCACTTTTCAATTAAAAATGACACCATTGATTTTAAAATATTGGGAGGTTGATAATTTGTATAAGGTTAAAGTAATGATAAGAATGGATGAAGAATTAAAGTTAATATTGAAAAGGTTAGCTGATAAAAATAAATTCTCATTGCAAGATCAAATAGTTCAATTAATTGAAATTGGTTTGCTATCTACAAGAGAAGAACAATTAAAGAAAATTCAAAAATAATTTTATAGGAGGTGATAGATTGAGAATAACTTTGAGATTAGATGATGAGATACATAATAAGTTAAATGGATTAAATGTTGAAACAAAAAAATCAATTAACTCATTAATCAATGAAATATTAGCAAAAGAATTATTAAGTCCCCAACCATTTAATGTTTTAGAAGAATTAAATGGTGGATTAAAAACTATTGCATTAGAAGTAGAAAAAATTTCAAAATTGCAACATATTCATTTTGATTTAACAGTTCAAGATTTTGTTAATAATGGTTATGCAATGAATATGGATAAAAACAAAGATAAATGTTATCAAGAGTTGCGAGAAACAAAAGAGAGTAAGATAAATGGATAAGAGTCCAAAGACTGTTTATGTTTGTGATTTTTTATTAGCGATTAATAATAGAGATAATAAAAAAAGTAGAAATCAAAATTATCAAATTGAAAGAAATAAGGATGCAGTAGGTATGTTTGATTATTACTCTGATATAGAAAAGGGCTGTATTGGAATGTTTGATTATTATGCTGGACTTTATAAAAAGAAAAAAACAAATTTGATTTTGGAAAATGGTGAATATGCTACGAAGAAAGAAATTGATAAACGAAAAAATCAATATATCAATTGGTTACAAAATTCTAATTTATGGAAAGGTGTTATTTCTTTTCCTAATGATTATATTGATGAAAATATTTCATTAGATGAATTAGAAAGGAAAATAGCCGTTGAAGTAATACCAAAGTTTTTAAAATATATTGGATTTAAAGACATAAAGAAAATGAGTTATGAATTAGCTTTGCATACTAACACAGACAATTATCACTTGCACTTCTCATTTATTGAGAAAGAGCCAAACTTTATTCAAAAGGATGGCAATATAAAATATAGAAGAATGGGGAAAATTAGTGAAGATTCACTAGATTTTTTAAAAAGGCAAGTTGTTCATATTGTTGAGAAAGAAAAAATATATAAGCCATTGTTGATTAAGACAAATGAAGATATAGATGATTTGAAAAGATATTTCAATCCTAAAGACAATAATTTTATATTAAGAGAGTCAAACGAAATAATTTTTGAAGAAAACATATTGAAGCTAGGTTTATTACTAGATGAATATAGAAATACTTTTAATCAAAATAGTAAGGGAGTAAAGTATAATTCAATAAAAAATAATAAACTTGGTAGAGAAATAAAAAAATTGACTAAAGATATAAAATCATATTTATTTGATAATAAAAATTCTGATTTATATAAATGTCGTAATGAGATAAATATTGATCTGGATAAATTAAATAAATATTTTCAAAAGTTAAATGAGGAAAATAATATTGACTCAATAATAGAGAGTAATAAATTAATTAGCAGTAAGGAAGAGTATATCAATAATTACATTTTAAATTCAATAGTCAATCATGCTTTATACAAATATAGAGATGTTGAAAAAATAGTTAAATCCAGAGCTACATCAGATAAGATAACAATAGATGATCTTATACAAGAAATAGCATACGAAAAAACGATTGAAAACAGGGAAAAAGATGATAAAAAAAGAAGAAAGCATTTATTAAATAATTATTTTAAGAGTGCTAAAGCCAATAAGTTTCAATATAAAAGGGAAGTTGAGAAAGCATTTAAAAACATAAATCACGAAATGGAAGAAGCAGCCAAAAAGTTTAGTGAACTATTTAATTATGAAAAACAGTGATATGTAGGAATTTATGCCGAGAAAATTCCCTTTGTTTTAGGCAAATTATTTCGTAATGCTTTTGTGATTTGCAATTATTTAAAATTGCAAACACATACTCTAATAGAAATAATATTGGGTACATGGAACAAAGGGAGGAATTGGAATAAAAAGAAAAGGAGGTGATTTATTATTGTTAGAATTAGGGCGACTCTTAAAAGAAAATAGATTAAAAAATAATTTAAGTTTAGAGACATTATCAAAGATGACTGATACTTCTGCTTCTACTTTAAGTAATTTAGAGAATGGAAAAATACAGAATCCGAGTAATGTTCTTTTATATAGATTAAGTAAATTTTTAAATGTAGATTATAATTATATACTTAGAGAAAGATGGGGGATACTTCCATCTTTTTCATTTTATAGAAATAGACTTTAGGAGGTTAAAATGAATAGTGTTTTAGAAGGCATATTTAAGGAAGGGGATTGTGTAAATGGATTTTGCAAAGATAAACAATGAATTTTTAGAGTTTCAAAAGAAATTAAAAACGTATGAAGAGCAAAGGGTAAAATTACTAGAAAAGTTAAAAAAAGATGAAAAGGAAATATTAAAATTAGAGAATAGTTTTAATAAAGAAACTGATATTATTCAAAAAAACTATTTGCAGTTTTTGGTATTAATTAAGAAAAATAATTATAATGAATTATATGATATAGTTTACTCTAACAATAATGGAGATGTTTGCAATGAAAAATAATTATCATTATCAAGTTTTAAGCAAAATGTTACCAATAGAAAAGAAGATAGAACTATCTGAAAATAATATTGATATAACTGATAAGCATTGGATAGTTGAGTCAATATTTTTAGATAATACAATTAAACCAGAGCAGGTAATTAAGGAACAAATAGAAGAAAATGGTATGAGAATTATAACATTTGATGATGAAAGTCATTCAGTTATTTTATATGATCAAAAGTATTTGCCAGATATTGAAAATTATGGGGAATGTGAAGAAGAAGTATGGATTACTTTTCCTATTGAAGCTGAATATTGTAAATTTAAAGGTGAATTACTGAAAAATAGATATTTTAAAAACTATATAGATATAAATAATAATTATGAAGTGGATATGAGCTAATGGATATTATTATAATTTTAATCTTAATATTTATAATGATAGTTTATTTATATTATTTTGAACCAAAAATTGCAAAGGAAAAGATAAAAAACAAAAATGAACATGGCAGTGCCAGATGGTCAACTACAAGTGAGATAAAGAAGAACTTTTCATGTGAGTACACCAGTAATATTAATAAAGTAGGTTTTCCAATTTATTATAGCAAAGACAATAAAAAGGTATGGTTTGATAATACAACACCTCATTGGTTATATTTAGGCTCAACAGGTAGTGGTAAAAGTGTAACTGCTGTAATTCCTATGTGCAGTTTTATTGCAACTGCAAAGACTAAACGAAGTGTTTTTATAACCGATCCTAAAAGTGAGATATTTAATGCTACTTCAAAAATGTTTCAAGATAATGGATATAAGATTATTACAATAGATTTTAGAAGTCCAGAAATGTCTAATAAAATTAATTTGTTAGAATCAATAATTATAGAATATGAGAAGTATATAGAATATGAGAAAAAGTCAATGATGTCTATTAATGAAGATGATAAAATTAAATACAATAATGAAAGTATGCAACATCTTGCAGAAAATAACAGATTAATTACCTCGTTATCTACAATAATAATGACAGAAAAAAGTTCGCAAGATCCATTTTGGAACAATAGTGCTAAAAACTTACTTGAAGGAATAATCGGTCTTTTTTTAGAAGAGTATAAAAGTGGGAAAATTAATAGAGAACAAATCACTTTATCTTCTATTAAAAAATTTCAAAATTCTAGTATGACTGATGTTAATTACAAAAGATTAAAGGCGTATATTGAAGATAAACAATATGGTCTTAAAAGTAAAGATTCATTGACATCAATTCTATCTAGTTCAGAAAATACTTATAAGTCCATTACTTCAGTTTTTAATGAAAAAATGAGTTTATTTGATGATATAAATGTAGAAAATATTACAAGTAGTTCATCTTTTGATTTTGATATTTTAGGTAAAGAGTCGACAGCTCTTTTTTTCATAGTTCCAGATGAAGATAAAACTTATTTTACTTTAATTACAATTATAATTGGACTTTTATATAGAGAGCTTGTAAAACTTGCTAATATGCAAGAAAATAAAAAACTTCCAATTGAGATTGATTTCTTATTGGATGAATTTGCTAACTGTCCACCATTGAATGATATAGAAACAATAGTTAGTGTAGCAAGAAGTAGGGGTATGAGATTTCAATTCTTTATACAAAGCTTTGCTCAATTAGATAATTTATATGGAAAAGAAACATCACAAATAATTATGGATAACTGTGGTCTTGCATATTTGAAAACCAATACTCAAGAAACGGCGGAAATAGTTAGTAAAAGATTAGGCAATCAAACTATCGAGTCAAGTTCATTAAATTACTCATTGAGCTTTGTCAATAATTCTGGTAGTAAAAATACTAATTTAATGGGTAGGCAGCTACTTACTGCTGATGAAATAAAGCAGTTGCATTACAAGACAATAATTTTTCCTGTTGTTGGTTATCCGATATTTCGTGATACTATTGTTTTTCAAAAGTTTTCTTGTTATCAGAAAGGAAAAATAGAAAGAAAGATCAATCCTTTACAAAAATTAACCAATACATATTTTACTGTTGAAAATTTAAAGATTAACAAAACATCAATGTCTGATAGATTTATGAAAAAAGTTTCACAACCCAGATTAACTACTGAAGAGGAAGAAGTAAAAAACAAAAAATTGTTAAATGAATTGAAGGTGTTATTTTCAAAAATATCAGAGAAATTCACTAATACAGATTATGAGATTGAATATCATAAAGAACATAATAAATTATTTGCGATTATGTATTTGGCAAAACCATTTTCTCATAGAGAAATGATGCAGTTAGCTGAAATAATTGATAGCAATATATTTGAATATAACTTAACAACAGGTAGTGAAGATATTATTAAAAAAGGAAGATTAGCAAAATTAGAAATATGTTTTATTGAAAGTGAGGAAAAAGAAGGTGAGTAATATTGAATGAAAAATTTTTAAGGGATTATAATGATGTTAGAAATTTTACTTTAGAAGATGCAATTGAATCTAAAAATAAATGGTTTGAATTTTTATTGTTCTGGTCCAAACATTGTAATTATGGTATTGATAATATTTTAAACTTGTATAGTTATAATAAAGATGGTTTGTTATTTGCCACTTTTGATCAATGGAACAATATAGAACGTAGAATTAAAAGTGGTAGTAAAGGGATTCCAATTTTAGTAAACAATACAAAAACTTTTGTATTTGATATTTCTAACACTTATGGAAAAGATGTTTTTTTGTGGCAAAATAATCATAAATTTGATGACAAAATACTAGACTTGTATACAAAAATTAATAGAGCAAAATTTAAAGATATTGATAATTTGAAAGATGAATTATATTTATCTATTAAGACATATATTGGAAGCAAAGTTGATATAAAAGATAATTTGGAAGAATCTGAAAGAAAATTTATATCATCGACAGCTGCAAACTTAATTATGTCAAAGTGTGGATTTAATATATTAGAAAATCAATATCTTTTTGATTTTAACTTAAAGGATGAAATTGATATAAATAAGTGCCTTAAGATTGTTAATGAAGAAGCATATAAAGGAATAAAAGAATTTAGTGAAATCATAAAGGATTTTGAAAAAGCAAGTTTGATTAATGATGAAAATGAAAAGACCAAGTTTATTAATAATATTTATATTAAAAACGGAGTTGTTGTTGATAGTGTAGAAGATGCTATACAGGTTTACAGTGAGAGTTATTTTGACAATGATGTTGAAGATAATTTTGAAGAGATTGATAAGGATGTAGAAAAGTTTACTGAAGAAACAGAAGAATATTATGATGATATATATGATTATGATGATTCGCTAACATTACCAAATGAAGAAAAGTCTGAATTTATAGATCATGTAATATCAGAAGGAAGTGGATTTCAAGGTGGTAAGGCAAGATTAGCATTAATAGTATCAGGTAATGAAAGTAGTAGTGAAAAAGCAAAATTAGTAAAAAAAGAATATGGTATAGGTGGAAGTTATGGTTCAAAATTCAATGACAAGACTTATGGATGGGATTCTGACTCTAAAGGTTTAACCATAAATGTTAAAGGTTATAAAGATATATTGGTTAAGTGGGGGGAAGTTTCTGATAGGATAAGACAGTTGTTATTTTTTAATACTTATCTTACTGATGAAGAAAAAAAGGAAATGGAAGCTCTTGAAAAAGAAAAAATTGATAACTCTTTAGATTATCAAGAATTTAATGATAATGATGATGAGTATGATAGCGAAGTGACTGACTTGGAAACAGCTTATGATAAATTAGAAGAATTAAGTTCAGATGATAGTAGAGTTGTTGATTTAATAAATACAATAGCAGATGAAATGGGATATGATGATAATGACCACGAGCATTTTCAGAGAGAGCTAATAAGTGAAACAAATAAGTTATTAGAAGATTTTAATATGAAAAATTTTAAAAAAGCATCATCTCAAGATATAAATGATACAGATAAATCACTTTATTATGTAGAATATGAGAACAATCATTTTATATATTATGATAATTGTCCATATAAAACTATGATAGAAGATTTAGAAAAAAATCATCATCAAATTATTAGGCTATGGAAATGTAATTCAATTACAAAAGCAAGAGAAGAATTATTAGAAGATAACAGTTATAAAAATGTAAATATTGAAGGTAAATCTTTAAATAATGTTAATCCTCCGATTAATTATAAAATAGAAGATGATGAATATTATTTAGATGGTGGAACGAAATCGAGGTACAACGATAATACTGATGCCATAAATTTATTAAAAGATATTGAGAAAGAAAATAGAAATGCCACTTTTGACGAACAACAAAAGTTGTCAAAATATGTTGGTTGGGGAGGAATACCAGAGGCATTTGATAATCGTAAGGAAAATTGGAATAATGAATATAACGAATTAAAGAATCTATTGAGTGAAAAAGAATATGAACAAGCAAGGGAATCTACTTTGACTTCTTTTTATACTCCACCAGAGGTTATTGATGGAATATATAACGCTATTCAAGATATGGGGTTTAAAAAAGGTAATATATTAGAGCCATCTTGTGGTATTGGCAATTTCTTTGGTAGATTACCAAAAGAGCTAGAAAATAGTAAACTATATGGAGTAGAACTTGATAGCATTTCTGGAAGAATAGCGAAGAAACTATACCCTAGTGCTAAAATAGAAATAAATGCTTATGAGAAATCATCAGTACAAGATAATTTATTTGATATTGCAATCGGTAATGTTCCTTTTGGAAATTATCAGATTAATGATAAAAGATATAAAGATAAATTTGTAATCCATGATTACTTTTTTCAAAAGACTTTAGATAAGGTTAGAAGTGGTGGATTAATAGCTTTTATAACTACTGATGGAACTTTAGATAAAAAAGACTCAAAGGTTAGAGAATATATTGCTCAAAGAGCAGAGTTTCTTGGTGCAATAAGGTTGCCTAATAACACGTTTAAAAGTATGGCTAATACTTCTACAACTACTGATATTATTTTTTTGAAAAAGAGAGATGAAGTTACTTTTGATATAGAAAATGAAGAGTGGTTAAAAACGGGTAGGTATAATGATAATATAGAAATCAATAATTATTTTATTAACCATCCTGAAATGATGTTGGGTAAGATGACACAACGATCATCTCAATTTGGTATGGCCAATACATTAGAGCCATACAATGACAAAACATTGAAAGAACTAATTAATGATGCGGTTAAATATATGCCGCATAATATATATGAAAATATAGAATTGAGTGAAGAATTAAAAGAAAGTAAATATCCAATTATGGAAGCTGATAGCACTATTAAAAATGGTGCTTTTTTAATACAAAAAATTAATAATCAAGAAGTTTTGTATCAAAGAAATGATTCATTATTAGTTCCATATAAAATTCAAGAAGGAACTATTCATAAGAGAATATGTGGTTTATGTAATCTAAAAGATAAATTAAGAGAAGTTTTTAATATTCAATTAAATGATGGAACAGATGATGAACTGATTAAAGCACAAGAAAGATTATCACATGAATATGATAAATTTGTTAATAAATATGGTTTTATTAATGATAGTGCTAATGTCAGAGTATTTGATGATGATCCTGATTGCTATTTATTATGTTCAATAGAAAATAAGGTATTAAATGATGATAATGAAAAACCTGTCTATGTGAAGGGTGATATATTCTCTAAAAGAACAATTAGAAAAAGTAAAAGCGTTAGTCGAGTTGATACGGCAGATGAGGCATTAATGCTCTCTTTGAATGAAAGAGGTTGTGTTGATTTTGAGTATATGAAGTCTGTATATGATAAAAAAGAAGAAGAAATAATTAATGAATTAGACGGAATAATTTATCAAGACCCAGACAAAATTAATCAATTTAATAAAGGTTGGACTATTGCAAGTGAATATTTAAGCGGGAATGTTAAAGAAAAATTAAATAAAGCAATAATAGGAAATGATATAAACAATAAAATATTTGATAAAAATATAGAAGCATTAGAAAAGATACAACCAATACCACTGTCTTTTGATGAGATAAGTGTAAGATTAGGTGCTACTTGGATACCAGAAGATATTTATCATCAATTTACTTGTGAATTGTTAGATATTAAACCTTATTATTATAGTTCTTTAAAAATTAAATATGTTCCAGAGATAAATAATTGGTTATTTCAAGCAAGTGGTTTATATGGTTGGGGTGTAAAGAATACAAATACTTGGGGAACTGAAAGAGCGGATGCTTTAACTTTGATTAAGAATTCTTTAAATCTTCAAAGCATTACTATCTACGATGAAATAGATGAGAGTAGAAAAAAAGTAAATCCTTATGAAACTGCTATTGCTAGAGAAAAACAAGAACTTATAAAACAAGAATTTAAGGATTGGTTATTTAGAGATGAAGAAAGAAGAGAAAGAATAACTAAATTATATAACGATAAGTTTAACTGCTTAAGATTACGAGAGTTTGATGGCTCACATTTAAAATTTGATGGTATGAATCCTAATATTAATTTGAGAGAACATCAAAGAAATGCGGTAGCTAGAGTAATATATGGGGGTAATACTTTACTAGCTCATGCAGTTGGTGCAGGTAAAACTTATGAAATGATAGCATCTGCGATGGAACTTAAAAGATTAGGAATAGTAAGTAAACCAATGTTTGTTGTTCCAAATCATTTGCTAGTTGATTGGGCAAATTCATTTCTTCAATTATATCCTACTGCTAATATATTAGTTGCTAGTAAGAGGGATTTTGAAAAGAATAATCGTAAGAAATTAATGGGCAAAATAGCAACAGGTGATTATGATGCAGTAATAATTGCTCATAGTTCTTTTGGGAAAATACCAATGTCTAAACAATATGAAGAAAAGCATATCCAAATACAAATTAACGATGTAGTTAATGCTATTGAAAGAATATCATTAGAGAATGGTAGCGGTTTAAGTGTTAAGAAATTAGAACTAACTAAAAAAACACTTGAAAATAAATTAAAGAAATTACTAGATGATAGCAGAAAAGATGATGTTGTAACTTTTGAAGAACTAGGAGTTGATTCATTATTTGTTGATGAAGCTCACGAATTTAAAAATCTTGCATTGTTTTCAAAAATAAGAAATGTTGCAGGTATAAATAATACTGATAGTTTAAAAGCTAGTGATTTATATATGAAAACTAGTTATATAAATGAACAAAATAATGGTCGAGGTATAATCTTTGCCACTGGTACACCTGTTTCCAATACAATGGGAGAATTATATACAATGCAAAAATATTTGCAGATGAATAGACTTCGTGAGATGGGGTTAGAGCACTTTGATGATTGGGCTTCAACTTTTGGCGAAACAGTAAATAGTTTTGAATTAGCACCAGATGGAAGTGGCTTTAGGTCAAAGGTTAGATTTGCAAAATTTTATAATATCCCAGAGTTACTAATTTTGTTTAAGGAAATCGCAGATGTAAAAACTTCTAGTATGTTAAATCTACCAATTCCAAAATTAAAAGATAATAAATATGAAAATATTTTAGCACCAAAGTCTAACGAATTAAGTGAATATATAAATAGTTTAGTAGAAAGAAGTTCACTAATTAAAAATAGACAGATTCATCCTACTGAAGATAATATGCTTAAAGTAACAAATGATGGAAGAAAGGCGGCACTTGATTTAAGATTAATTGATCCTACAATGCCTGACATAGAATACTCGAAAGTTAATATGGCAGTGGGAAATATTTATAAGACATGGTTAGAAACAAACGAAAACAAATCTACTCAATTAGCGTTTTGTGATTTATCTACTCCAAAAGAAGTTTCTTTTAGTGTGTATAATGATATTAGGGAAAAATTAATACGAAAAGGTATTCCAGAAAATGAAATAGAATTCATTCATAATGCAAAATCAGATGTTCAAAAAAGTAAATTATATGAGAAAGTAAGAAATGGTAATGTTAGAGTATTACTAGGAAGTACGCAAAAGATGGGTGCAGGTATGAATGTTCAAGATAAACTTATTGCCCTTCATCATCTTGATTGCCCGTGGCGACCATCAGATTTAGAGCAAAGAGAAGGAAGAATGTTAAGACAAGGTAACACAAATGAAGAGGTACAAATATTTAGATATATTACTGAAGGAAGTTTTGATGCTTATTCCTATCAACTTATAGAAACAAAAGCAGGTTTTATAAATCAAATTATGGGAGATAATATTGCAGGAGAAAGAACTGCTGAAGATATTGATAGAAGTACACTCTCTTATGCTGAAGTAAAGGCAATTGCAAGTGGTAATAAATTAGTATTAGATAAATTTAAAATTGAGAATGAATTGAAGCAATTATATTTATCAAAATCTCAATATGATAAGTCAAAATATGAATTGACTAATAAACTACAAGGTTCATTACCAAGAGAGTTGAATTATAAGAAGGAAATGTTGTTAAATCTTGAAAAGGATATTTTGAAAGTCGAAGATTTAAGTGCTGATAACTTTAGAATTATTCTGAATAATAAGGAATATAATTCTAGATCTGAAGCTAGTGAGAGATTGTATCTTAATTTCTCAAATTTAAAGATTGGTGAAGAAACAAAATTGGGTGAAGTATCTGGTTTTGACATAATTGGTCTTAAAGATGAACTACGATATATGCCAATTATATATTTGAGAGGGTATGGCACTTATAAAGTAGAAATAAATAATCAAAATGAAATTGGTAATATAATCAAATTAGAAAATGTTTTAAAAAGTTTTGAAAAGAGAATAGGTAATGTTAAGGAAGAAATTATTTATACAGAAAAACAAATAAATGATGTTGAAGAAACATTATCAAGACCATTTCAACATACTGAACGTATAAAAGAGTTACAAAGACAAAAAGTCAATATAGATAGTCAACTCGATTTAGATAAAAATGATGTCGATGAAGAATTAGAGGATATCGATGATGGTGATGTTGAAATTGTAGAAAAAGAAATGGAATATTAAAAAAATTAAAAAAAGGTATTGCAAAATTTATTTTTTTAAGTGATTAATATATTGGTTTAGAGAGGCTTTCTGGTCTGTTCTTTAGTAGCATATTGGGTTGTAATGGTATTGCTTTATGTGATATGTGTTGAAAAAGTAAATGGTTCTAGAAAGCCTAAATAAACGGTAATAGTTAATATATAAGGAGGAAGAGATGTTTATAATTAATTCGAGTAAAGAAGTAAAGACAATTATGGAATGCGTTGATAGTTTAAAAGATTATCAAAAATTACAAATTTTTATACCAATTTTAGAACAATGGAGTAATAACCAAATAAATGATAAAAATGAGGCAAATCCAGATTTGATTAATGATGAAGAAATTATCATATTTAATCCTAGTTCTGTTGAACTAGAAAATGTTTTTGGAATTAGTTTAGTTGGTGAGATATATTCATCTTTGGTAGAAAAGTACAGCATCAAAGCATCTGAAATAGTAAGTGAAAGTTTTGATATGCAATTAGTACATGATCGTGAAGAATTACAAGTGCTTAAAAAGTTTGAAAAACTATCATTTAAAGATAAGATAGATATAGTTGTAGAAATAATACTATCATTAGGTAATTTTAAGATTAAGGGTGTAGGAAATGAAATTATGGATAGTAAAATTTGTTTTGATATAGCAAAGAAGATACTAGACTATAAGAAAGAAATATTTCCTTATGATGAGCAAGAATCTTTCCCATATGATTTAAAAGATTAAATAACTATTATGCTTAAAATATAAAAAATTATACTATTAATTTTGTCGAACTCTGATTTTTGAGTTCTTTTTTTTTCATATAATAATAATTTTTAAAGAGAGGTGATGTTATAGAATGAATTTAGAAAAAAAGACAAAAAAGGAAATTGAAATTGAAATGCAAATCATATTAAATAAGAATTTATATGAAAAATCAATCATTAATGAAAATATGTATAACTATGTTGCAAATAAACTAAATAAACAATTAAGTTTAGAAAAAGATCGAAAAGAAAAAAAGACAAAAGATTTTATTTTTGTTGTTCCTTTATTAAGAGAAAAATTAAAAAGTTAAAAAAATTCAAAAAAAGGTATTGCAAAATTACGTTTTTTAAGTGATTAATATATTGATTAGAAGATGCGATTAAAGGCTATTTTTAGCCATTTTAAGAGCTTTGAAGATATTGCTTGAATAGCAGTATGATATTCACAAATATAGCAAAGCAAGGGGGTGATTGTTTGGATTTATATACTGTAAGAAATAAAATAATAGCAGGAGTACCAATTCAAGATTTGAAATTAAAAGTAACTTTTTATGCTAGAGTTTCAACAGATAAAGACGAGCAATTACACTCTTTAGCTGCACAAATCTCTTATTTTAAAGAATATATTGAGAAAGTTTCAAATTGGGAATTTATTAACGGATATATTGATGAAGGAATAAGTGGTACATCTGTTAATAAAAGAGAAGATTTTCTTAAAATGATTAATGATGCTAGACAGAGTAAATTTGATTTAATATTAACAAAAGAAATATCGAGATTTTCAAGAAATACTTTAGATAGCATTAAGTACACACAAGAATTACTTCAAAGTGGTGTGGGGGTTTATTTTTTAAATGATAATATTAACACAATTTTCCCAGATAGTGAACTACGTTTGACCATTATGGCAAGTGTAGCTCAAGATGAGGTGCGAAAATTATCAGAAAGAGTACATTTTGGTATGAAAAGATCAATAGATAAAGGTGTAGTGTTAGGATGTTCCAATATATATGGGTATGTAAAAGATAACGGGAAATTAGTTGTTGATGAGAAACAGGCTGAAATGGTTAAATTTATATATGATAATTATGCTAATACTTCTATATCTTTGTCATCATTAGCAAGACTAATGGCAAAAAGAGGATATAAAAATACAAGAGGAAATCCAATAGATATAACAATAATTCAAAGAATTATAATGAATCCAAAGTATAAAGGATATTATTGTGGTAATAAATCACAAATTATTGATTATAGAACTAAGTTGAAGAAAAGGTTAGAGGAGGAAAATTGGAAGATGTATAAAGATGAAGAAAATGTACCAGCGATAATAACAGAAGAAATATGGGAAAAAGCTAATAGAAAATTAGAAAAAGTAAAAAAAGGTTTCAAGGATCGTACAGAAGATACAACAATATTTCAAAATAGATACACATACAGTGGAAAAATATTCTGTGGAATACATGGGACTACATACCATAGAAGTAGTGCAGGGAGTAGAAAAGATAATCCTGCATGGGAGTGCAAAGTTTATAGAAAAGGCGGAAAGAGAGCTTGTAATAATTCAAAACTATTTGAATATGAATTAGATAAGGTATTTAATGAATTGTTTAAAAGAATTTTATCAGATAAATCAGTAGTAATTAATGGTTTACTAAAAGAATATGAGGAGTATCTAAATACAGTAAATGTTGATGATGAGATATTAAATTTAGAAAAGAAATGCAAGGTTATTAACGAGAAGAAAGATAAATTATTAGAACTTGTAATGGAAGGAAATATATCAAATTCTGATTTTTCCAAAAAGAATGAGGAACTAAATGGAGAGTTAAAATATTTTGATAGTCAAATTACCATTCTGAAAGTAAAGAAAGATAATGAAAAATCTATTGATGAAAGAATTAATTATTTGAAGGAACAATTAGGTAAAGCAAAAGATGATAATGTTTGTTTCAATGAACTTTTCAATAGTTTAGTTGAAAAGATTGCGGTCTATCCTGTCCCGTTAGATGAGGGTGAAAGCGAAAAATACAATAATAAAACAAGATTGGAAATCTTGTTTAAAACAGGAGAAACTTTGTATGGAACAAGCAATTTTAAAGGCTCTGACTTTCATTTAACTGACTCCCATACAACAAGTTACAGCAGTTAGTGCAATTGTAAATGGGGGATATCTTTATACTCCATATATTGTTAAAGAAATTAAAAATGGTAATGAAGTTGTGTTTAAAAATGAAACTAATCTAGTCAGAAAAACTATTAGTGAAAATACTAGCGAAATAATGAAAATGGCCTTAGAGAGTGTTGTTACTAATGGTGGTGGCAGAGCAACATATATTGAAGGATATCGAATAGGAGGTAAAACTGGGACTGCTCAAAAAGCCCAAAATGGTAGATATTTAGTTGGTAATTATATAATGAGTTTTATGGCGATAGTGCCCTCAAACGATCCAGAAGCAGTATTATATGTTGCAATTGATAATCCACATAACACAGCTCTTTTATCAAGTTATACAACAACTCCAGTTGCGAGAAGATTACTTCTTGATATAATAGATGCACTAGATATAGAAAAACAGGATGGTTGGACAGAAAAAAAATATGAATGGACTGATAAAAAATATTATGATGTTCCAAATGTTATAGGCATGAGTTTAAAAGAAGCAAAAAAGTACTTATATAATTTTGAAATAATTTATGAAGGCAAAGGAGACATAGTATTAGAACAATCTCCAGAGGCTAAAACTAGATATTATGAAAAAGGTACAATTAAATTATTACTTGGTTCAAAAGATGTCAATAACTTTTGAAAATGTCTCAAAAATTTTTAAATATAAGCGTTA
>DAOPMC010000002.1:15057-58659 GCA_035392025.1 Bacilli bacterium | reverse complement strand
AACCTGCATTCTTTAATTATTACTAAAAAGTTCAATTTAACTTTTCAATTGACCATATCCATAAATTTGCTTATCATATTTATATTGTTAATAAAACGATTAAATTTGTCTTGTGATGTGATTTTATAAGCTTCTTTCATTTTAAATTCAATTTCTTGTAGAGATATAGATCCTCTATTTAAATATTTGTACAAATAAGAATTTTCTCTTAAATATTTTTTTAGATTCTGATTATTCTTAATTTTATATTGTGTTCCTACATCCATCAGTCATCAAAATACCTATTCATTGGCCTTGGCTCATAAGGCTCTCTAGTGCTTTCTTTTTTATCTTTTACAAAAAGATCTTGTAAAAGAGTAATTCCTTTTTGAATATTACCTATACCACTTTGAACAGATTCTAAATCCATATTTTTTATAGTACTAAACATTTGTTTAAAACTAGCCTCTGATGATTTCTCGGTATAATTAGCATTATATTCATTCCAGATGCTATTATTTTCCCCATAGAGGTTATACATTTCATAAAATTTTTGCCAAGTCATCTGATTATTTTTAACATAACTTGCTAAACTAGGTTTTGTTTGTACAAACTTCTTAAAATTATCTAAAGACATATCATCACCTAATAAATCATATGCTAATTATCTAGAATATTGTCAATACTTTTTAACTGCTCATCAATTTCTAAAAGAGAAATTTGGTAATT
Organism: Bacilli bacterium; assembly: GCA_035392025.1. Taxonomy (GTDB): domain Bacteria; phylum Bacillota_I; class Bacilli_A; order RF39; family UBA660; genus DAOPMC01. The sequence continues at coordinate 57,951 of DAOPMC010000002.1, read as the reverse complement.
TTGATTTATTTTTACTTCTCTTTTTTCAGAAGACTGCGGAGTTTCTTTAGGAAGAATATCATCTTTTTTAATATTTTCAATTTTAATAATATTTTCAATTTGGACGAATACATTTTCTATATCATCTTTAGATATAGTTGAACCTGTTTTATACCTATCTGATATTGGAATCTCTGATGCCTTAATATATTCTATATCTTGAAGTTTAACTAGCCCAAATACTTCTTTAACATCACCTACAAATGTATTTAATAACTTATATGGATTAGTTTTTACATCTTTTAAGATAACTAATCCTCTTCTTGCTCTTGTACTTTTTTCAAAATCTGTGAGTTTTACTCTTTTAGCTGTTTTATGATCTGTAAATATTGTTATATATTCGCTATTTAGGCTAAATGTATTAACTGATATTACAAAATCTTTCTTTAATAATATTGATTTAACTCCACTACTTCTAATCCCTGATACTGGTATTTCTTCTTTATCAAACCATAATCCATATGAATCACTAGTTGCTATAAATATCTCACTGTGACTATCAAAAGCATTTACTACTTGATCGCTTTCTTTTAATTTCATACACATGATTGGTTTGGTATACCTATTTACTTTAAAATCAATTAGTTTTGTTCTTTTAATCATACCCAGTTTTGATGCAATTACAATATCAATATTTTCTTCAAAATCTTTGACTGGAATAGATGCTATAATTTGTTCTGATTCTTCTATTTTTATTAAATTGCTGACATGTTTTCCTAATTGTTTCCACTTAATATCAGGTATTTCATGGACAGGAACATATAAATAATTTCCTAAATTGGTAAATAGCAGTATTGTGTCAAGAGTATTTAATTCATATAATCCAATCACATAATCCTTATCTTTTAAAAGTGGATCATTATCATCACTTGATGTATAGCTTCTCTTACTCGTTCTTTTCACATAACCATCTTTGGTAATAAGAACAATAACATCTTCTTTTTGAATTAGATCTTGTTCATCTATTTTAATTTCTTCCATATCTTCTTTTATTTCTGTTATTCTTGGAGTTGCATATTCTTTTTTAATATTTCTTAGTTCATCTTTCATAACATTTTTTAGTGTTTCTTCATCATGCAAAATTTTCTCTAACCCAGAGATAATTATATTTAAGTTTTTTAATTCTTCTTCTAAAAGAGTAACATCAGTATTAGTTAGTTTATAAAGTTGTAACATAACAATTGCTTCAGCCTGAATCTCAGTAAAATCAAATTCTTTTACTAAGTTATCCTTAGCATCTACTTTATTTTTAGATGCTCTTATTACTCTTATTACTTCATCTAAAATGCTGATTGCTTTGATTAGCCCTTCTACAATATGATACCTTGCTTTTGCATGATCTAAATCAAACTTTGTTCTTTTAACAATAACATCTCTTTGATGGGCAATATAAGCATCAATCATATCAAGAACTGATAATAGTTTAGGCCTACGATTGACAATTGCAACCATATTATAATTGTATGAAACCTGTAAATCAGTATTTTTTAATAAATAATTTAAAATTAAATCTTTATTTGAACCTTTTTTGACATCAATGGCAATCCTTAACCCATCTTTATCTGATTCATCTCTAACCTCAACTATCCCATCTATCTTTTTATCAATTCTAATTTCATCTATTTTTCTAACTATCATAGATTTTAGTGTCTCATAGGGAATTTCATCTACAATAATTTGATTGTTTTTGCTATCATCAATAAATCTAGTTTTTGCAGTAACAATGACACGACCTCTACCAGTTGATAAAGCTTGCTTGATAGTTTCTGATCCTGATGCAATGCCTCCTGTTGGAAAGTCTGGTCCTTTAATAATATCTAGAATAGTTTCTAATCTAGAATTAGGAGAGTCTATTCTTTTAATTGTTGCATCTATTACTTCTCCTAAGTTATGAGGGGGAATATTGGTGGCATATCCAGCACTGATACCGGTTGCTCCATTTACTAATAAGTTGGGAAACTTTGCTGGCAAAACAGTTGGTTCTAAAATTGTATCATCAAAGTTAGGTGCCATTTCTACTACACCTTTATCAATATCTTTTAAAAGTTCTAACGCAATCTTAGACATTCTAGCTTCAGTATAACGATAAGCTGCTGGTGAATCTCCATCAATTGAACCATTATTACCATGCATATCAATATATGGTTTATTATTTTTCCACCACTGACTCATTCTAACCATGGCATCATAAATAGAAGTGTCTCCATGAGGATGATAATTACCAATTACATCTCCTACAGTTTTAGCACTTTTACGATATGCTCTGTCATATGTATTTTTTTCTCTATACATTGAATATAGAATTCTTCTTTGTACGGGTTTTAATCCATCTCTTACATCTGGAATTGCACGATCTTGAATAATATATTTAGAATATCTTCCAAAACGTTCTCCCATTATTTCTTCTAATGAATAATCAAATATTTTTTCTATGATATTTTTCATCATGTATCACCAATAATATTGTATCAAAAAAAATAAAGTATTTCTACTTTATTTAGATTATCTTTTTTTTGATGCATCAATAAAACTATCTATAATCACTTTGTTTGGTTGGTTATCCATCATCTTTTCAGGATGCCATTGAGTTCCCACCGCAAAAAGATTGTCTGGAAACTCTATTGCTTCAATAATACCATCTGCTGAATATGCAGAAATCGTGGCATCATGAACTTTAGTTACCATCATTTTATGTTGACTATTGACAGCAAAACGGCGTCCTTTCATAATCTTTGATAACTCAGTATCATCCAATACCCTAATATTATGAATATCATTAGAGTGATCTACTCCTGTTTTAATTTTTGAAGAATCCCTTTATAATCATCATATTTAATATTATCTGCTGCCACCATTACTTGCATGCCACGGCATATTCCTAAAAGTGGCATATCATGATTTAGTGCCCACCTTGCCATAAACAAATCATGTTCAAAAATCTTATTTCCCCAGGGATTACTAAACCATCACATATTTCCCAATTGCTAATTAGCATATCTTTATCATCATCTGTCAGTTTTGGAATAGTTTCATCATAAAAATAGTTTGTGTCTATACTTGGTGGTAAAACTATAGGTATTCCTTCTGCTTTGATTATAGCCTGTCTTACCATTTCTAGTATCGTTTGCACCGCAAATTTTTTACCATCATTTCTGACAACTTCTTCTGATGTTGTGGTTATTCCTATTTTTGGTTTATCCATCCTCATTCACCCTTCCTAAAAATATTAAAAAATGTTTTAAAAAAGATTTTAATATCTAACAAAAGATTCATATTGTCAATATAATAATAATCATATTCTAATCTTTTTTTATGAGTCAGTTTTCTTCTACCATTTGCCTGAGCCATACCAGAAAGGCCAGGACGAACTTCAAATAATTTATCATCAGGTCTTATTGGTAACTTTTCTGTAATTATGAATGGTCTTGGTCCAATAAATGACATATCGCCCTTTATAATATTTATAAGTTGTGGAAGTTCATCAAAACCAGTACGATTAAGAAATCTTGAAAATTTAGTGGTTCTAGATATATAATCTTTTTTTATATTATTAGTCATAGTCTTAAACTTATAAATAGTGAATCTTTTTTTATTTAATCCAATTCTAGGCTGTTTAAATAATGGCTTTCCTCGTTGATCTATTTTGACTAAAATTAACAACAGCAAAAATATTGGACTTAATATTATTAAGAACAATATTCCAAAAACAAAATCTAATAATCTTTTGATACACTTTTTATACATAACTATCCTATCTTATATTCATCTTCCAATGAGAATTCTACGTTTTCATTAATCCATTCTTTTCTGGGTTCTACTTTATCCCCCATTAATACACTCACTCTTTTTTCGGCAAGAGATGCATCATCAATATTCACTTTTATAAGTGTTCTAGTCATAGGATCCATTGTTGTTTCCCATAACTGATCTGCATTCATTTCACCAAGTCCTTTGTATCTTTGAAGAGTACAATTCTTATTTTTAGTCATCTCTTTCATCTCTTCAATCGTATATGCATAGTGCATATCTTTCCCACTTGTTATTTTAAATAGTGGAGGGAGTGCTATATACAATTTGCCTGCTTCAATTAATGGCCTCATATATCGATAGAAAAAGGTTAAAAGCAGGCATTGAATGTGCGCCCCATCATCATCAGCATCGGTCATTATTATTACTTTATCATATTCTATATCATCCGATTCAAAGTTTGCCCCTACTCCAGCACCTATTGTGTATATCATAGTATTTATTTCTTCATTTTTAAACATTTCTTCCATTTTAGTTTTTTCAGTATTTAAAACTTTACCACGAAGAGGAAGAATTGCTTGAAACTTTCTATCTCGTCCTTGTTTTGCTGAACCACCTGCTGAGTCACCTTCAACTATAAATAATTCTTTTTTTGTTTTGTCTTTTGACTGTGCAGGAGTAAGTTTTCCAGATAGCATACGTTCTTTACCATTTTTTGTCTTACCTTTTCGTACTTCTTCTCGTGCTTTTCTAGCCGCCTCTTTAGCCATTTTTGATCTTAAACACTTTTCAATAATATCGGTTGCAATTTTTTTGTTTTCTTCCAAGAAAAAGGCAACTTTTTCTACTACTAATCCTTCAACAATATTTTTAGCAATTGGTGTTCCTAGTTTTCCTTTAGTTTGTCCCTCAAATTGAAGTAAAGATTCAGGTATTTTCAAACTTATAACCGCAGTAAGTCCCTCTCTTACATCAGGTCCTTCAAAAGCTTTATCTTTTGGCTTAATGAAACCATTTTGCTTAGCATAATCATTGAATACCCTAGTAAGACCTGCTTTAAAACCTACCTCATGTGAACCACCATCTACTGTTTTAACATTATTTACAAATGAAATTATATTTTCATTATAAGAATCTGTATATTGAAATGCGATGTCTGCTTCAATCCCACTTTTTGAACCTGTAAAGTTGAACACTTTATGGATTGCTTCCTTTTCTTCATTCACATATTCAACAAATGAAACAAGTCCATTCTCATAACAATATGAAACTTGTTTATTATCTTCTAAATCAATAACTTCCATCATCAATCCCTTGATTAAAAAGGCTGATTCTTGCATTCTTTCAGCAATTGTTGTAAATGAAAAATTGGTGTTTGAAAATATTGCTGGATCAGGCATAAATCTTACCGTTGTACCCGTTTTATTTGCTGAACCTATTTTCTTTAGAGGTACTGCTACCCTTCCACCATTTTCAAACCTAATATAATGCTCTTCTTTATCTCTTTTGATAGTTACTTCCATCCAAAGAGATAAGGCATTAACAACTGATCCGCCTACTCCATGGAGACCTCCTGATACTTTATATCCTTCGCTTTCAAACTTTCCTCCAGCATGTAGAACAGTGTAAATTACTTCTGGCGTGGATTTACCACTTTCATGTTTCCCAGTCGGAATTCCCCTTCCAAAGTCTTCAACACTAATACTCTTGTCTTCGTGAATAGTAACTTTTATGCGATCCCCAAAGCCATTGATGGCTTCATCTATTGAATTATCTATTATTTCCCAAACTAAATGATGAAGTCCTCTTTTATCTGTTGATCCAATATACATACCGGGTCTTTTTCTAACAGCATCTAGTCCTTCTAATATTTTTATACTATGTTCATCATATTTTAATGCCACTTATACCATCTCCAACTTAATTATAGCAAATTTTTAAAAAAGAATCATCTCGATATACTATTTCTTCTGGCAAAGATTTTTATTCTTATAATTTATATCATATGTTACTTCTTTGCCAAACCAGGAAAGTGGTTTAAAAGAAATGGCATCATTTTCATTAGAAAATTCTATTTCTACTATTTTTAATCCTTCTAAACTTTCGTGATATATGTCATGTTCTATTATTACATTTTCGTATGGTATTAAATATCTAGTTTTCCTAATTAACCCTATTGCCTCTAAAGAAAGGGTATCAAATTCTTTCTTTTCTATTTCTATTTCATGTTCTTCCCTACTTAACAACCCATTACTTTTAATAGTTTTAAAATATTTATCATTTGCTTTTCTTAGTCTTATTTCAGGATTAAAAGATAAATATCTTTGATCTATCTCTAATTTTTTAAATCCTTCTAATGATTCTGGATAACCATCCGTCAAAAATTTTCTTTCTATTTCCATTATTTTTCAATATCTTGCTTTAACTCATATAATTTATTCAGTGCTTCAATTGGAGTCATTTCAAGAGGATTTAATTCTCTTATTTTATCCTCAATACTTATTTTTTCTTCCTCTGCAAATAGACTAGTCTGGATAACAACTTGCTCTTTTTTATTTTCGTGCTCATAGATATCCAATATTCCCTTTGCCCTTTTTAACACCTCTTTGGGAATTTTTGCTAAAGATGCAACATGAATACCATAACTTTTATCAACAGCACCACATTTTATTTTGTGTAAAAATATTATGTTATTGTTTTCCTCTAATGCACTGACATGAACATTTTTTAAGAAATGAAGATCTCTGTCTAGTGTCGTAAGTTCATGATAATGCGTTGAAAATAAAGTTTTTGCCTTTACTTTATCATGAATATATTCAAGTATTGCTTGTGCTAAACTCATACCATCATAAGTTGCAGTTCCTCTGCCAAGCTCATCGAATAATAAAAGACTATTTGATGTAGCATTAGTAATTGCATAATTGGCTTCTTTCATTTCAACCATAAATGTTGACTCTCCACTTACCAAATCATCGCTAGCACCAATTCTGGTAAATATTTTATCGAATATTGGAAGTGATGCTTTTTTGCATGGCACGAATGACCCCATTTGCGCCATAATAATAATTAATGCTAGTTGCCTCATGTAAGTAGATTTACCTGACATATTAGGACCAGTAATAAGTAAAATATTAGTTTGTTCATTCATTGATATGTCATTTGGAACAAATGATGATTTACTTACTTTTTCTATCACTGGATGTCTTCCATCTTTAATATCTATATTTCTCTCATCTACTATGGTTGGCCTGACATATCCATTTGCTTCTGCTACTGTTGCAAGAGACTGCATAACATCAATTTCTGCAAGGACACTAGCCGTTTTTTGAATATTAGTAATATATTTTTTAACTTCTTCTCTAATATTTAAAAATATTTCATATTCCATTGCCACTATTTTTTCTTCGGCATTTAATATTAAATCTTCTTTTTCTTTTAAAACTGGTGTTATAAATCTTTCAGCATTAGATAAAGTTTGTTTTCTAACATAACCGAATTCATCTTTAATGAGTGAAATGTTGCCTTTAGATATTTCAATATAGTATCCAAACACACGATTAAACCCTACTTTTAGGTTCTTTATGCCTGTCTTTTCTCTTTCTTCTTGTTCCATCTTTAATATAAAGTCTTTACCTCCACTTGACTCTTCTTTTAAAGTATCTAAAGTACTATCATATCCTTTTTTAATTAGGTGCCCTTCTTTGATAGTAGGCGGAGCATCTTCATTAATTGCTTTTTCCAAAAGTTCAAATAAATCTAAAAATGTCTCAATATCTTTATCATATTTTAACTGATTTAAGATATTTTTAATTGTTGGAAGGGGCTTTATAGAATTTTTTAACTGAATTAGGTCTCTAGCATTTACATTTCCATAACTTATTCTTCCTACTAAACGTTCTAAATCATAGATTTCATTTAGCAAACTCTTTAATTCTTCGGTTAACAGAAATTCTGTTAATAATTTAGAGATAATATCATATCTACGATTTATTTTTACTTTATCTATCAATGGATTTTCTATATAATGTTTTAATTCTCTTGCCCCCATTGCGGTTTTTGTTTTATCAAGCAGCCAAAGAAGTGAATAAGTTCTCTCCTTTAACCTAATAGTTTCTGTCAATTCTAAATTCCTTTTTGTATGAACATCTAACTCCACATATTCTGTTTTATCAATTACTTTTACTTCTTTAAAATGGTCTAACAAACTCTTTTTAGTTTCATTTAGATAAAACAGTAAATGCTTAATTGAAGTAATCATTCTTATATCTTTGACATCTTGATATAAATAATTGTAATAACTATTATCTAATAGTTCATCACTTATTGTTACCAATACTCCATAGGTGCTTCTTAATATTTCAATTATTTGTCTATCAATTTTATTGTTTACAATTACTTCTTTGATACTTAATTTTATAATTTCATTAATTATGCTCTCTTTTTCATTGGTAGACTCTACTACATAGAAATCTCCTGTTGTGATATCAGCATAGCTGATAAATGTTGCATGTTCAAAATAATAAATACTGGCAATATAATTATTATCCTTTTCGTTTAGGCTGTCGCCTTCCATGATAGTCCCTTTGGTAATTACTTGTGTAATTCCTCTTTCAACTACACCTTTTTTATTTGGAAGAGTAAGTTGCTCACAGATTGCAACTTTATATCCTCTATCTACTAATTTTTCAGCATATGATAAATAAGCATGAAAAGGAACTCCACACATAGGAACTCTTTCATCTAATCCACTATTCCTTCCTGTCAAGGTAAGTTCTAGTTCTTTTGATGCTGTATATGCATCCTCAAAAAACATTTCATAAAAATCTCCCAAGCGAAAAAAAACAATACTATCTTCATAATTATCCTTTATTTCCATATATTGTGCCATCATTGGTGCTAATTTGTCTCTGTCAACATCTTCTCTTTTCATATACTTCCACCTATAAAAATTATAACAAAAAAATAGATTGATATCTATCTTTTATTTAAAATGATCTCTGACTCTTTTGGCTTGTGCTAAACTATCTTTTAAATCTTTCATTGATGTTTTTACATATGCTATTTTACTATCTATTAGTTCTCTCTCACACATATCATTTTCATGATATATAATTTCATACATGTCTTCATATTCATCCCATAATGTACCTTTTTTTAAAATTGGTACTTTGTCGACTACAAACTCTCCATCTTTAATGTAAAGCACATATGGTTTAGCACTAATTTTATGATTTACTCCTTTAAAAATATAAATCTGAGTATCATCATCAAATTCTGAAATATAATTTTTAACCATTATTTTCACTCCTTAAATTTTTTAAAACATCGTCAAAAGTTGTTCCTTCTATAATTCTAATATTATAATTATTTTTTTTGACTAAATCAATCACTTCTTGATAATTTTCTCCAGTTGGTGCTATAAATATATCAGCATTACCTTTTAAAGCAGCTTTTAACTTATATTTGATTCCACCAATTTCGCCAATATTACCTTCTTCATCAACGGTACCTGTCCCAGCAATTTTTAGTCCCTTAGTAATGTCTTCTTTAGTTAATTTATTATATATTGATAAGCTCATCATTAGTCCAGCACTAGAACCAGAACTTCTTTTTAAATCTTCAAAGGATATTCCTTTGAAAGTTTTATATTCTTTATCTTGGTATAGATATACACCCATAGCTTTTTGATCATCTACCAAAATAGTCTTAGAATAACACATTTTTTCTTTACCATCTCTTAATACTTTGATATCCATCCGATCACCTACTGTAGTGTCTTGCACAATTTCTCCTAAGCTGGTTTTATTTTTAATTATATGCCCATTGACTTCCACAATAGTATCATTAAATAACAGATTTGTATCTGCACCATCATAAATATATATTATTCGAAGTTTAGTATTTACTAACTCAATATATTCATTAGCAGCGGTATATGCAACATATTTAGCATTTTCGAAAGATTCTTCTAAATAAAGTTTCATCCTTTCCTCATATTCTTGAAGGGATTCATTTGTTTCTTTTAAATCTTCTTCTTTTTCTATTTCTAAATTAAATATCTTGGCAATCAAATAAGATAAAGGAGTTGCTTTCATCTCACTGACATAAGTAATATTAAATGAACCTTTGCTTTCATAAGCACTCTCTACAATTATTTTATCATCTATTTTTGTCGTACCACCGCCAAGCGTCACATAATATGGTAATGGTATTACTGATAGAAGGAAAAAGACCAAAAGTAGAATTAAGAACTTATACTCATCTTTAATAAATGCTATTATTTTATTTCTCATATTATCTCTCCTAAAATAATTATAACAAAAATGGTGAACATTTATGAAAAAACTTATATCTTTTTTTAAGATTTGTCTATTTACTTGTTTAATAATAATAATTTTTTTTAATATTAAAAGTATAAATGGTTCAATTCTCTTAAGTTTTAACTTATGGAAAGAAAATATATTTCCATCACTTTTCCCATTTTTTTTTGGTTGCTAATATTTTAACAAATATTGGTTTTGTTGAATTTATTGGCAATATGTTTTCTAAATCTATGTATTTTCTATTTAAGATTAAAAAAGAATGTGCTTTTATCTTTATTATGAGTATGTTATCTGGATTCCCTAGTAGTGCTAAATATATAGATGATTTATTAAGCAAAAGTTTAATAGACAAAAAAGATGCTGAAAAAGCATTACTTTTTTCATTTTTTTCTAATCCCCTATTTATTGTTAATACAATTGGGATAATGTTTTTTGATAATATGAGAATTGGTATTTTAATATTAATTTGCCATTATTTAGGTAATGTTGTGATTGGAGTCTTGTTTAGAGGTTTTAATATCAACAACTATTCTAATCATATTGAAGAATTTAAATCAAAAAAAATAGATATAATTAGAATATTTCTTGATGCTATCATAGATAGTTTAAAAACACTTGCATTAATATTTGGAATCATAACAGTATTTTTAATTATAACGTCTATTGTCTCTGCAATATTTCATTTTAATTTTATCACGACATCGCTTATTAGTAGTGTCTTAGAAATTACATCAGGATTAAAACTGTTATCTCAAACTAGTTTATCCATAGATTTAAAAATAGTACTATCTACCGCAGTACTATCATTTGGGGGACTATCTATTCATGCCCAGATTTTTTCTATTTTAAATAAATATAATATTCGGTATAGGTATTTTTTACTTGCGAGAATTCTCCATGCTACCATTTCTTCTATTATGGTGTTGTTGTTACTACAAATGGGTGGCTTATTTTAAAACCATAATTAGGAGTTGAAGTGCTAATTTCATAATATGGAACATCAATTGTTAAAAGTGATCTAGTACCATCTATAGTAGTAACACCCATATTTATAACATCCAGACTAATCTGATCTTTATTCGGTATATCATATATGATATTATTAAATGTAATTGTCTTGTCGGTACTACTGACAGTAATAGTTGTGGTAGTTAAATCATCATAAGTAATGGTACATGTATTGTTACTGCAAGTAACATTATTTACTGTATTTTTAATTAAATCATCTTCTATATCTTTTACTAAAGTACTTTTAAATTCTGCCATTTCCTTACTAAAGGCTTCATCCGATGCTTTTTTCTTAACTGATATAACAGTTCCTAGCATAGAAAAAACGAGTAGTGCCAAAATTGCAAATGATATAATAAGTTCAATCAAAGTCATTCCTTTATCATTTAATTTCATATTTTCTCCTTTAATAAGTCTTTATAAGTTTTTCTTCACCATTTTTAGTTTTATAAACCTTTTTCTTTTGATTTGTAAAATAATTTATAAGTGAATAGTCTCCACATTTAAGTGTCAAATAAATTATATCATCTTTTTTTATGACATAACTTTCCTCTTCCATACAGAGTGCCATTTCACTATCAAAGGGATTGTATACGTGATTTATATATTCTTCTTCTATTAAAGTATTTAAATAAACTTTCTTTCCTTCTGTCATATTATTTTGAAAATCATAAACTTGTGCCTGACTAAGAATTCCATCAGCAGAATATCCTAAAGTCTTATATTTTTCATTTTGTTCAAAAATATACAAACAGACAAATATTAATATACAGGCACCTAAGGCTATCAATGAAAATATTAGGAAATCTAACTCAATTTGATATTTGTTATTTTTCATGGCTATATACCGCTAACATTTTTTTGTATATATCTGGTTCAATCATATCAATTGTCTTAATCGCTTTTTCTAAAGATTCTTTATAATTTCCCCTGAAAAATTCAAGTGATGCAGTATCCAACCCACTATTTATCTCTAAACTTAATGGCCTATATCTATTACCATAAACTATTATCATTTCTGATAACTTGGCAGTTTTAATCATTTCATTTACAGTATTATATACTTTAAGTGCTAAATCACGAGCAGTATCTACTCTGACATTAAGTGTTTTAATTGTAATTGGAGTCTTTTTTAGTTCTTTTATTACTTCCTCATTGGCTTCATTAGCTTCTGATAGTTCTACTACATAATTATTAGAAACAATAGGTAATTTATAAGTTCTCATCTTAGACTTGCACTGCTTTAAAAGAAGAGTGATTTCATCTAATTGTTCTCTTGCTCTCATTTCATCATCTTGCATACTTCCCAATGATTTTAAACAATCATCTAATGATATTTCAGTATCTTTTAACCTATTAGATAAAAAGATAATATCATTTTTTAATTTGCTATATGGCTTAACTTCAGATTTCAGTTCCCTAATTACAGTATTATAATTATTATTTATGTCAAGAAGTTCTTTTTTAATATCATTAAATGTTACAAGATCATCATTTGACAAATTATATATGTTTTTAATATCATCTAATTGACTATCCACATCACTTACAATTGCATTAATTTTAATTATTTTTTCTTTAAAGCTCTTAGTTGTCTCATCAAATATCTTTCTGCTTCTTTTTTCATGGCTAAATTCATTAAACAAACTATCCAAATATTGTAAAAATGTCTTTAGTTCTAACATACTGTTTTCAATATTTAATATTTTTAACTTATCACGAATTATATTGGTACTCTTTTCAATTTCTGCTAAATTATATTCCACTTTCAAGTATGCAAGTGGATACTTTTTTTCAAGCATTTTTTCATAAGTTTCTTTTATCTCTTTTATTCTTGAAGGAATAATATTTTCTAAAAGCAAAACAATATCGGGTGTTTCTTCTACAACAACACAGATATGGGAAATCATTTCATCGAGTACCTTTACAACTGCAATGGTTTCACTATAATCATTCTCTTCCATTACATTCTCGAAGTCCTGAAATTTCTTTTCAATATTTTCAAATTGCAGTTCTATATAATTATAAATATCTTTATATGAATCTTTATTATTTATAAACTCTTTTTCTAAATCACGATATCTATTTTTAAGTTTAGTTACTATAGATCTATTTCTTTGTTCACTCATAGTAACTTCTTTTATGTCATCAAACAAATTATCAGTTGTTGTTTTAACTTTATATATTTCCATTTCCAATTTTGTCATAGTTTCTATCGCTTTTTTAATATCTTTGTTATCAAGACAATTGTCAACTTCAATAATCATATCTGTTAGTGTATCATATCTTTTAGTTTTAATTACTTCAAACTTATTTTTCCAAGATTCATACTTTTGTTTTAATTCTTCATTATTTAATGATACTTCCATCTTGGCAAGTTCTGACATAATTGGCGTTGATACTATTAGATTTCTTTCTCTTTCAAGTAGTTCTAACTGCTTTTTTAATTTGTTAAATTTTTTATTTCTGACAAGCAAAAAGAAAATCACAGTGAAAACAAAGACTGCAACTGTAAAAGCAATTATGTATATAACCATCTTACTCATACTAGTCACCTACTATAGTATATTTTATCAAATTTATAGAAAATAAACAATAGATTTTATGTCTTATCTCAACATGGTTGGTTCTTTTTTAGTTAAATCAATTATGGCAGACGATTCTTTTGTTTGAATAGTATCTTCAATTACTATATCTATGCTCGGAAATTCTTTTTTTATTTGTTCTTTATTCATACATATATCTTGCCCACTTTTATTACATGAAGTTGCTAAAAGAGTACCAGTTTTAGATATTAATTGTTGTAATGATTGATTAGTAGTTACTCGTACACCGAAATCTGTTCTGTCAAATTTTTTAATCATTGCTGATTCTTTTAAGTTAACAATAAATGTATACTTACCAGGAAGATATTTTTTAATTAGCTCTATATTATAGGTTTTAGTAGTATCAATTGCTTCTATCAAAGTATCCACATCTTTAAATATCAGTGATATCTTTTTATCAATGGGGCTATCTTTTAATCTATTTAAGCGTTCTTCATTATCTCTCTTTGCAATCGCCATTAACCCATACACAGTATCTGTTGGTATTGCCATTATTTCATCATTTAATATTTTTTTTGATATCATTTCTACATCTTTAAAAGTATACATCAAGCTATCTCCTTAAACTTCTTTATACCCCAAGTATATAGTACTCTATTTGATATAATCCATAATACTATTACAAAAGCAAGTATTATTAATGCCATGTTTTGAAACGACAAATTTAGTGTTGATAAAACTCCTATAATAATAATTGTAAAAACTAAAGGTACCATAATTCCTACAAATGATGCTGCTGACTGCTTAACTATAATTGTATCATTGATAGCATCCATTTTTGGAAATAACAAATTACATATCAGTCCAAAATTACAGATAAACAAATTATAGATAATGCATATTACCACAAGAATTAATAGTTGTAACGGAGTTATGTATGAACTTATAGTAAAAATTATCAATCCTAATATAACTGCTGGTAATGTTACCAATCTATTGACATGTTTTTTGGATGCAAATATATCTTTTGTTTCGATTGGTAACATCTTAAGTATCCAAAAATTATTCCTTTCAATAGATATTGAACTATTAGTAGTCATTGTAAAACCTACTACCATTAGCATAAAATATAACACTAGTGAATAAGAATCAAGTTCTATATTAGTTGACACTAACTTAGTTAGAACATCTGGTTTGTAAAATATACTAGCAACCGATCCTATCAAAAAGAATATTACGCCAAATGCTGTGTTAAATACATAGATGGCGGAAGAAAAATATCTTTTTATTTCTTTTATATTTAGTGCCTCTCTCTTTGATTTTGATATCAATTGTTTTTCTTTATAAACACCCTTTTTAGAATGAGAAGACAATCTAGAGATAATACTAAAATATTTCTTACTCAATATTAAAACAAACAAAGTGAATAATGATAAGTTAATAATTATATATATGCCAATATATATAATATTATTTGTTACTAAAAATTTTTCTATTAAATAAATTGGATAACCAATATATTTTATAATATTATTTAATAATAGAACATTATCAGTTAATAGAAATAATAAATTTTTAGCTTTAGTTATAAAAAATAAATATATGCCAATAAATAATATATAGCATATAATTTCAACTATATTTTTTCTTTTTGATAGTGCTGTGATTTTTGCAACTACATATCCAAATAAAGATGCAAGTATAGTTGGTATCACAGGTAATAATATTAAAATAATTGGTATCATTATATAAAATATTATTGTACATGATATATTTTTAATATAAATACATAATCCTGGAATCATAAATAACAAATTTATAAGAAAATTCATAAATATTAACACTAAAAGTCTACTTGTAAAAATTGTGCTTCTTTTAATAGGGAGTGATAATAGCAAATTATTATCTTTACTATCAAAAAGCACTGATTTGGCACTAAATATTGTAAAGAAAAATGAAAATATTGTTGCAATTATCATAAGTATTGGAATAAAGTAATCGGCAATTCCTGATGTCAATAATGTATCAAACATGGTTTTTAAAAACATATATAAACTGCCTATTAAACTGCCAAGAATATATAGTCCAACAACAATTATTAATATTAGTTTCTTAGGAGTTGTTTTTTTGACTTGATAAGTATTAATTAAATTATTCTTAAATAATATAAATAATTTATTTTTCATTTTCTATCTCCAAGAATACTTTTTCCAAATCCTTTTTTTTCGTTAAGTCTTTCGTTTTTCCAACTTCTATAAGTCTACCATCCTTAATAATTGCAATTCTATCACATATTTTTTCTACTACTTCTAATACGTGTGATGAGAAAAATATGCATACTCCATCATCACATAAAGATCTCATTGTATCCTTTAGTCTTTTGCTAGATATTGGATCAAGCCCTACAAATGGTTCATCCAGAACTAAAAGTTTTGGTTCATGAATAAGGGCTGAAATTATTGTAAGTTTTTGTTTCATACCATGAGAATATGATTCTATCAAATCACCAAGAGACTCAGTAAGTTCAAACATGTCCGAATATTTTTTGATTAGTTCTTCTCTTTTTTCTAAGCTTACTTCATATATATCTGCTATAAAATTAAGATAATCTATGCCGCTAAAACTATTATATATGTCGGGATTATCAGGAACATAGGCTATCTTTTTTTTACATTCTAGTGGAAAATCTTTAATAGATTTGTTATCTATTAGTATTTGTCCTTCATCAAATTCATGAATACCTACTATTGCCTTAATTATAGTTGTTTTACCAGCACCATTATGCCCAATAAAACCAAATATTTCACCATCTTTTACTTCAAGCGAAAGATTATTAATTGCAACTTTATTACCATATTTTTTAGTAACATTTTTAATTTCTAACATAAATCCTCCTTATATTCATCAAATACCATTCTCTCTTTAGTAATTGGATGATTAAACTCTAAATGATATGCATATAACATTAAATCACAAGTATTATCATTGCCATATTTATGATCTCCCACTAAGGGATGATTAATATTATTAAATTGTACTCTTATCTGATGAAATCTACCAGTTTTTAGGGTTATATCAACCAAAGTATTATTGCCTATCTCCTTAATAACTTTATATTCAAGATGGGCATATTTTCCTTTATTAGAAGTAGTTATAAAAGCCATCTTATGATTTTCATCTTTATATATATAATCTTCTAGTTCACCAGCTTTTTCTTTAAACTTTCCATGAACAAGTGCTAGATATTTTTTAGTAAATTCACCATTTTTAATTTCTTCAGACAATCGCTTAGCAGCTTTAGAAGTCCTAGCGAATACCATAATTCCTGCTGTTGGTCTATCTAGTCTATGAACAAGTCCCAAATAAACATTGCCAGGTTTATTATATTTTTTTTTGATATAATCTTTCAGCAAAGTAAGCATATCTGGATCTTTTGTATTATCGCTTTGTGAAAGGATTCCCTTAGGTTTCATTGCCACAATTAAATGATTATCTTCATATAAAATATTCATTTTACCACCTATAGCAATTATACCAAAAAAAGGGTGTTTTTACTACTCTCTTCTTAGCGAATCAATAATATTTAGATTACTGGCTTTTCTCGAAGGATATAAACCAGCTAGTAAACTTATAATAGTACTTAACATTATTCCTAAAAATAAATAAGTCATCTCTACTATAACTAATTTAGTCTCAAAATAATTAATTGATAATTTATTTAACAAACAAGAAAATATAAATAACATAGTAATACTAATAACACTAGATAGTAACCCTATTAGGAGAGATTCTGATAAAAATATTTTTTTAATATCTTTTTTTCTTAATCCTAAAGACCGTAATATGCCTATTTCTTTTGTCCTTTCCATAACACTAATATACAATATAACAGTTATCATTATCATAGAAACAATTAGTGATATTGCAGCAACTGCTGATAAAACGTATGTAATTAAATTAATTGTATCCATGTATGTTTTTATGATATCCTGTTGATCTAGTACGATATATCCCATGTTTTTCAATTGTGCAATAATTTTTTTGTTATTTTTTATGTTATTGGAATTAACATACATCGTGCCTAATCTTATTTCTACTTCTTCTATGTTACTAATGTTTTCAATTATAGCTATATCTTCATTTTTAAAACTTGTTCCATCATCTTTATATACCTCTATTATTTGGGGATCTACTATATCATCTATTCCGTTTTTGAGATATTTTTCTACACCATTACCAATAGATAGGACTAACATAATACTTAAAATACCAATTGATGTTGCAATTGATACTAAAAAGTTTCTTTTAAATTTATTTTTCATATTTCTTTGTGCTATTTTTAAAGGTAGGAATCTTTTAATATGATTACTTTTTTTTACACCATTATCCTTTTGATTATTAACTGACTCTTTTTTCGTTTCATCACTAGTTATTATTCCATCTGATATTGTAATAATACGATTACATGATTTAGATACTTCTTTTGAATGGGTAACTATAATTACTAACTTTCCACGATTTGCAATATCTCTTAGAATATCAACAATCATTTGACTATTTTTACTATCTAGTGAACCTGTTGGTTCATCTGCTAAAATAATATCAGGATTCTTAATAATTGCCCGTGCAATGGCTACTCTTTGTTTTTCCCCACCCGATAATTTGCTTACCTTTTTATTAAGTAACTTTTCTATATCTAAACTCTTACACACATCTAACATATTATCTTCTTCTAGATTAGCGATATCTGAAGAAATTCTTATATTATCTCTTACAGTCATATGATTAATGAGATTAAAACTTTGAAAAACAAAACCTACTTTGTCTTTTCTATATTGATATCTATCTCTATCATCTAATAATTCTTTGTTATCAACAATAAAGCTTCCTTCATAAATATTATCAAGTCCTCCAATAATATTTAAAAGTGTTGATTTGCCACTGCCAGATTCTCCCACTATGGCAATCATTTCTCCCATATTGAATTCTAAATTGATATCTTTTAGTATTTTGACACTTTCTTTTTTATTAATTTTAAAAACTTTGCATAAATTCTTTATTTCTAACATATTACCTCCTATAATTATTATTACAAAAGGTTTTATTTATACCTAATACCTAAACAAAAAAGCACTTCTATAGTGCTTCTTTTCTTGAAAAATTCAATCTTCCTTTTTTATCAGTTCCAATTGCTTTTACTACAATCTCGTCTCCAACATGTACTACGTCTTCTACTTTTTCAACTCGCTCTTTTGCTAGATGTGATATATGTACTAGTCCTTCACAACCTGGCCATACTTGAACAAAACATCCAAATGACTCTATCTGTACTACTTTTGCTGTATAAATCTTACCATCTTCAACTTCCTTTGTAATATCTTCTATCATTTGTCTAGTCTTTTCAATTATTCCTTTGTTAGTATGATAAATTATTACTCTACCATCATCTTCCAAATCAACTTTTACTGCATTAGCATCTTGAACTGTTTTAGTCCCACTTGCTTCAAGTATAATTTTAGTAATCATTTCACCACCGCGACCAATTACATCTTTAATTTTTTCTGGTTTAATCATAAATGTAACCATCTTAGGCGCATATTCTGATACTTCTTTTCTAGGTTCAGGTATCTGCTTTTTAATTACATCAAGTATTTGCATTCTTGCAACTTTTGCCTGTTCTAGTGCTTCTTTTAATATTTGTTTATTAATACCTTTAATTTTAATATCCATTTGAAGTGCACATATACCATGTTCAGTACCTGCCACTTTAAAATCCATATCTCCTAGATGATCTTCCATTCCTTGAATATCTGTTAAAACAGTGTAATCGTCCCCATCGGTTATTAAACCCATAGCAATTCCTGCAACTGGTGCCTTAATTGGTACTCCCGCTGCCATTAAGCTCATACATCCAGCGCAAATACTTGCCTGAGATGATGATCCATTACTTTCTAATATCTCAGATACTACTCTAATTGTATATGGGAATTCTTCTTCACTAGGTATTACTTGTAATAATGCTTTCTCTCCCAATGCTCCATGACCAATTTCTCTTCTGCCGGGAGCCCCATATCTTCCAGTTTCTCCAACTGAGAATTGTGGAAAATTATAGTGAAGCATAAATCTTTTTTCATCTTCTAAAGATAATCCATCTAATATTTGATGTTCGCCAAGTGCTCCCAAAGTCGTTACTGACAAACTTTGAGTTTGACCTCTTGTAAATAGTGCTGAACCATGAGTTCGTGGAAGTATATCTATACCTGTTGATAGTGGTCTAATCTCAGTCATTGCTCTACCATCTGCTCTAGTATGCTCTTTAACAACTATTTTTCTAAATATTTCATATTCAATCTTTTCAAGTACTAATTTTACTTTAGTTAAAAGTTCTTTTAACTCTTTATCAGATAAATTACCATTTTCCTCTTCATATTTTTTAACAGCATCTTCTTTTACTTTATCAATTGCTGCATATTTTTCTAGTTTATCTTTGATACGCATTGCACTATTTAACTCATCTGTTACTAATGTTTCTACTTCGTTTCTTAAATTATCACTAATTTCAAGAATTTCATATTCCATCTTCTCTGCGCCAATTGCTGCAACGATTTCTTCTTGAAATGCTACTAATTCTTTGACTGCTTCATGTCCAAACATAAGTGCTTCTAGCATATCAGATTCACTAACTTCTTTAGCGCTTGATTCAACCATATTGATAGCTTCTTTGGTACCTGCAACTGTTAAATCAATATCAGAAACTTCAGTTTGTTCCGTTGTTGGATTAATTATAAATTCTCCATTTACTCTACCAACTTTTACTGCTGCAACTGGGCCATCAAATGGAATCTTACTTATACATGTTGCAAGTGATGAACCAAACAGCGCTGTTGTTTCTGGTGAATTATCTTGTTCAACTGATAATACTTCGTTAACAATTTGAACTTCATTCCTAAATCCTTCTGGAAATAATGGTCTCATAGGTCTATCAATCATTCTTGCTGCAAGCGTTGCGTTATCTGTTGGACGTCCTTCTCTTTTAATAAATCCTCCTGGAATTTTACCAACAGAATAAAGTTTCTCTTGATATAAAACCATTAATGGGAAAAAGTCTCCCAACAAATTAGCTGTTTTAGATACTACTGCCGTTGATAATATAACTGTATCTCCATATCTTACTAAAACTGCTCCATGTGCTTGCTTGGCTAATTCTCCATGTTCAACTACTAACTTTCTACCCTTAAAATTTAATTCGAATATTTTCTTTTCCATTCTCACTTCTCCTTATCGTTCTTGCTTTACTTATTATATTATTTTTTTCCTTTAATAGTGCTTGTCTTGATATATTATCATCTTTATTATCTAGAAATGAACTAACAGGATACATATAATCATCTATTATACCAAAATCATCTTTAGTATTTGAAATGAAATAATATCTATACCCATTTTCTACATCTTTATAATATGGACCTTGTATACTGGTTTTAGGGCCTGATACAATTCCTTGACCAATATATTCACAATATTTTAAAAAGAAGACATTAGTAGATTTATGCTTTAAAGCTAAATCTACTCCTGTTATTTTAAAAATATCTGCTACATATAATCTTTTTATTTTCATAATACCCCCTACTACAAAAAAGAAAGACACTAAAAAATAGCGCCTACTTTCTTAATCCTAATTTTTCTATTAACACTCTATATCTATTAATATCCTTGTTTTTAAGATATAATAGCATATTTCTTCTCTGGCCAACCTTTTTTAAAAGTCCTCTTTTAGAATGAAAATCATGTTTATGTTCTTTTAAATGTTTTGTTAATTCTGTGATTTCTTCTGTAAGTATTGCTACTTGAACTTCTGCTGATCCAGTATCATTATCATTTATTTTAAAATTTTTAATGATATCTTGCTTCTTTTCACTTGCTAATGCCATAGCTCCTCCTTTATAAATTTTCACCAAATCCTAGTTTAAGGACGGAGTTGCCTATAACCACGATTTGGAACGTATATAATATACTATATATTTTTAATTTTTGCAATGTTTTATTTAAAAATTGTAAATAATAGTAATCCAACTCCCAAGATTAGCAAAATTATGCCACGAATAATTAAATGTTTTCTTGATATGTTTCTTGTTTTCTTCTCTTTCATATATACCTCTATTTAATAATAACAAAATAAAATATAAATTGCAATTAGAACCTATGACTGATATTTGTCATAAGATATATCAACAGGTGATATTATGTTTAATCGTCATAGTTTCTTTTGCAACTGTCAAGCTTGTCGTAATAAAAGAAGATGTTCAATAGGATATTTTTGGTTACTTTTAATATGGGTAATAATTATTATCTATCAGGCAATTATAACTGTTTTTTTTACATTTACTTGGAATGCTGTAATTCTTTTATGTGAATTAATATTCTTCTTTGCTCTCCTCTTTAGAATAATATGGTGATATTATTTTATCTGTTTTAAATAAATAGTTCATCATACTATTTATTTTTTTAGTATTTTGATATTCATCCGGTACAAAGGCTATGGCATCAGGCAATGACAACAATACAAAGAGCAGTTTTCTTTCATCACTTTGAAGAGGATACTTAGATTCATATAATGATATTAATTCCCCAAAGTCAACTTCATCATAACAATTTTTATAAAATTGATATAAGTCATAAATTGGATTATCTATTTTATAATTATCCCAACTTATTAAATAATTATTTTCATTTCTAATAAGATGATCAAGACTTAAATTATTATGAATAGTCACTGCTCTTACTTTATCTTTATTTTTTATAAGCTCATACCAATTATCTAATTCTTGATTACAATAATACAAAGATGCATATATCTTAGAAATATTTCTTACCATTAAATAATTGCTTGGTGACATATATATTTCATCGTCTATTTGATCATTAATATTTTGATAATAATCCATAGTATCAGATATTTTTTTTTTAAGATCTTCATAAATAATTTTATAATCTTCAATATCTAATTTTTTATAATGTGTTGTTTTGCTATGAAGCAGTGCAACTAAATTAATAATATCTTGTGCCTTTTGCTCTTTTGGAGTATTTACTCCTTCAATATACTCATATATATCATATTCATCATTTGTATCACGATTATACATCCTAGGAAAATAAAGAAAACTTCTTGATGATAAATATTCAAACAAGTTTTCTTTAGATTTCTTCTTCTTTTTTATGACATACTTATTATCTTTTGAAGCTATTATTTTAGAATTATTTTTTATTTCATAACTAATTGGCTTGATTTCATATTTGCGTAAAAATTCTTTCTCATTAATCATTTTTTACGCTTGCTGGTATTACTAACTTAGAACCTGCCTTTATTTCATCAATACTATTATATTTTAACAATTCATTTTTGGTAATTGCATATTTTGAAAGTATATCATCAATACTATCTTCATCTCTCATAATATAAATACTATATGTTAAATAAGTTTCATCATCATTATTACTATTAATATTAGTAACTACATCCTCTATCTTAACGATGTTTTCTTCTTGTTCATGGCGATTATCTTTTATATCATGATCGTCTATTTCTACAATTGGTATTTTTGTAGCAACTATTTCCTCCTTTTCTTCTAATCCATCAATAAACACATCAATATTTATCCTCAATATATCTTCATTTATCACTTCATAATAAAAATCATCAATATCAAAAAAAGCATCCACTATTTCATAATTATTGCTTATTGATATTTCACATGGTATTTTATAACTATATTCTGTTGCAATTTCGCTAGCTTCTGCCATTTTATAAGCCCCTTTAATATAAAAATTCCCTGACAATAGATGATCTTTAATTGTTAAATCATGATCAAGTGATATAGATGTTATTTCACTTATTTTGGATTTAAGTGAGATGTCTTTGGTAAATGGTATTATTTTTTTCATAAAATATCTCCTTTCATTTCATTTAAATATATGCAAATATATCTATAAAATGAAAAAAGATAATTACTTATCTTTTTTACGTTTTCTCTCTGGTCCTTCCACTATCAAACTTCTGTCATTGCTTTCTAAGTAACAGTTACTAATTTTATTAAAAGACGATTCTTCCAATAACTTTATCTTTAGTTTCTGTTTTTTACTAAATGCCATATATTTATCAGGTAGACTAATGTTTAAGACATGACACCAATAATAAATTGTATCATATTCAATTAAATCATTTAAATTTATTCCTAACGAAACTGCCTTTCTTGCTTTAGGCCTTGATAATTTACGATCCATCATTTCCATAGCAACATAACATCTATTGACAAGATTTGGATTAATAGTTTTTATATCTGATTTTAAGCCATTAACATCACTTAACAATTCACATACTTGATCATTAACCATTGCATAATTAGCATCGGATTCAAATATTTCTCTAACTTTCTTAACAAAATTATATGCACTATTATATAATTGAGAAGAGTAAAATGAAACATTAAAATATGGTTCTGATATTAATTCTTTTAAAATTTTATAGTTAACACAAAATAATGTTTTATCTTCATATATAGGTAATAATTTGTTCCCTTCATCTGAAATTATTAGTGATCTTTCTAATAAATACAGTAGTCTATATGCTGAAGCTTGTTCTTTCCTTTTTTCTAGTTCTTGATATGAATCTAAAATCATATCTCTCATTTCAATACTTATCATAATTTTTCTTCCAATAAATTTGATATGATTTGTTCATAATTATCGATCATTACAAATTTAATCCCTTTCTTTATATATTCATCTATATCATCTAAATCCTTCTTATTAGTTTTAGGTAGATAAATTCTCTTAATATTTGCTCTTTTAGCACCTATCACTTTTTCTTTTAATCCTCCTATTGCTAGTACATCCCCATTTAATGTAATTTCACCAGTCATACTTATTTCTGATGATATTTTCTTGCCAGTAAAAGAACTTATTAGTGCTGTCGTAATTGCAACACCAGCACTTGGCCCATCTTTTTTTATAGCTCCTTCTGGAACATGAATATGAATATCAGATTCACTTATCAATGATGGCTCAATTTCGAATTTTTCACAGTTGGCTTTTATATAACTAATTGCAATTTTAACACTTTCTACAAATACATCTCCCAAAGATCCTGTTGCTATAATATTTCCACTACACTTATAATGAACAATTTCAATTGGTAATATATCTCCACCACTTGGCATATAACTCATACCATTTACTACACCTATTTTTTTAATTATTTCATTTTGATTATATAAGTATTTTTCATTACCAAGATAAATAGTAACATCGTTTTCCTCAATTACATATTTAAACCTCTTTTTGTTTTTTACTACGATTTCTTTGACTATTTTTCTAAGCACAGAAGATATTTCTCTTTCTAACTCTCTAACTCCAGCTTCCTTAGTATAATTTCTAATTATTTTAAAAATTGCATCATCACTAAATAAAACATTTCTTTCTTTTAACCCATGATTTATTATTTCTTTTGGTATTATATGATATTTGGCAATATTAAACTTCTCATATTCTGTATAACTAGATAATTCTATAACTTCTAATCTATCCAATAGTTCTAATGGAATTTGTTCTTTATAATTCGCAGTACAAATAAACATGACTTTCGATAAATCAAATTCTTCTTCAATATAAAGATCTTGAAAACTATTGTTTTGTTCCTTATCCAAAACATCTAATAAACTAGATGCTGGATCTCCTTTAATGTCTTTAGTCATTTTATCAATTTCATCTATTATGAATACTGGATTTGATGAATCTACTTTTTTCATGCCTTGAATTATCTTACCAGGCGCTGCACCTATATAAGTTTTTCTGTGACCTACAATTTCTGCCTCATCATTTATCCCGCCTACTGATATTTTAGTAACATGACGATTAATTGCTGTCGCAATAGATTTTGCAAGTGTGGTTTTACCAACACCTGGGGGACCAACAAAACATAAGATGGGGCTATTAGCATTCTTGGTCATCTGTCTTAATGCTAAAAATTCTATTATTCTTTCCTTTATTTTATCGAGACCATAGTGACTATTATTTAAAATTTCTACTGCTTTGTTTAAGTCAAGATTATCTTTAGTTTCTTTCTTCCAAGGAAGAGATAATAACCAATCTATATAATTTCTAATAACACCTAATTCTGGTGATGCAGTTGAGCAACTCTCATACCTATGAATTTCAAGCATCAATCTGTCTTTTATCTTCTTAGGTGCATTGAGAATATTAACTTTAGATTTTAATTGATCAACTTCACTATCTTTGTCATTAATATCCCCTAACTCTTCACGAATTAATTTTAATTTTTCGTGAAGAACAAATTCCTTCTGTGCTTTTTCCAATTCCTTTGAAACATCTTGTTCAAGTTTTTTTTCCAAATCAATTACTTTTAATTCTTTATTAATATCATCAAGTAACATTCTAACTCTGATTACCGGATTACATTCTTCTAATAATTCTAACTTTCTCTCATAAGATGAGGGAATATATATTGCAACTATATCTGTTAATTTATTGATATCTGTCATATTATTTATTTGTGATAGAATACTATTACTCATATAAGGCACATTATCAATAAACATTTCTAGTTGCCTAATTAGACTTCTTGCATATGCAACCTCTTCAAATGATTCTAAACTATCTTCCACAACAGGCTCCAATATAGAATTTAATACATCATCATCTTTTTCATAGCAACTTATTTTTGCTCTTTGGATACCCTTGATAACTATTCGCGTTTTGCCATTTGGCAAATCTAATTTCAGAGAGATAATTCCAATAACTCCGACCATAGGAAGCTCTGTAACATCAGGGTTCTCTTCTAAAGGATCTTTTTGATTGGCAATCAAAATATGTGAATTAAAGTATGTTTCAGCAAGCAGTACCAATTCTTTGTCTTTATTATTGTCTATCTCAAGCCTTATCTCACTGTTTGGAAATAAAATAGCGCCTTTTAAAATTAAGACTGGCAATGTAGTTTTAATCATAAAATAGCGCCTCCCAACATAATGACTTTTATTATAATTGGTTTAAAAAGAGAAATCAATATAAAACAAAAAAAAGATAGAAAAATCTATCTTTAACTATGATTTCGTAAAACCACTATCCCAGAGCCGCCTGCTCCACCGGCATAATTAACATTATTTGTTGTGCTGGATCCTGCTCCTCCACCGCCGCCTCCAGTATTAGCAACTCCTGCTCCACCTGTTGTACAAAATCCTCCTGCTCCACCTCCCGGTGTTCCTGCTGTCCCAATATTTACAGCACAAGATTCTCCACTTCTACTACCAGTTCCTCCTGCTCCTCCACCACCATACATTGTAACACCTGAATTACATGATGAGGCACTTGCTGTACCTTGACCAAATTCACAAGTAGTTACTCCACTACCCGTTCCTTGAGCTCCAATACCTAACCCGGTATAATTTGCAATTCCTGATTTGCCATTATATCCTCCTGAACCTGATATTGCTTGATATGTAGGACCTCCGTTAATTCCGCCACCGCCGCCACCGCAGCCGCCTGCTCCTCCTGCTCCACCTCTCAATAGACCTACATTAGCTGATCCTCCTGAACCTCCTTCTGCCTTATAAGTTGTACTAATAAAATATGATTGTGTTCCGGAATTCCCATTTGCTGCTGATACGCCTGCTCCTCCTGCTCCTACATAAACAGTATTTGCAGTATTTGCAGATAGTGATGGCACACTAGTATACGTTGCAACGTATCCACTACCGCCACCACCGCCGCCTGAATATTTGTAACTTGCGTTGTGACCGCCACCGGCACCACCGCCGCCTACAACGAAAGCATCAACCGTAGTTGCTGTAGTAAAGGTAATTGTATATGACCCAACACTCTTTAATCTTATGATCCAACTAGATGCCGTCCCATCAACATAATAAGAAGATCCTGTATATGTAAATAAATTACCCCATACTGCATACAAATTCACAGTCCCACTACTTGCTAAATTGCTTACACTTTGTCCATCAGTATATGAAACAGTTGTACTTCCACTTGATGTCGCCCATCCTAAGAATCTATATACCATTCCTGATGCTCCTGTTGTTATTTTAGAAAAACCATTGGTTGTCAGGTTTTGTGCAACATTATATACATGGGTACTATTTGCTGTTGTACCACTTCCACCAGAACTATTATATATAACGGTATACTCATTTGCTCGCCACTGAGCTGTTACGATTGCATTAGAAGTACCCATTGTTACTACATTGCCGCTTACACTACTACCTGTTCCATTTATACTCCACCCAGTAAATGTATAATCAGTTCTTGTTGGTTCCTTTAGTGTTATTGTATCTCCTCCAATAACGTTGTAACTTGTAGGATAAGTCGTTTCTCCACCATTTAAGTTAATAGTTAATGTATATTGTGTTTTACGTGTGGCATACGCATTTATTCTATTTCCTTCACTTGTTTCTGCATGAGTATTATCCATCACTGTTGTATATGTACTTCCATTACTTGAAACACTTGTCACATTATTATAATACGTTCTGCTATCTGCCCAATAATGCCATATTGCAATTTCATCTAAGTTGTATGTAGAACCTAAATCGACAACTACACATTGATTACCTGTTGCGCCCCTTGCATAATTTGCACTTGTTATATCCCCATCTGTTATATTTGATATTGGATATGTTGAGTCGTTTGTTATTCCTGTTGCTGTTAGCCCTTTTGCTATATTTTCTCCTTGATATATTGTCTGAAATTCTACCCATCTATTATAACTATCTTCACTATTACCATTTATACAATTCTTAACATATCTAACATTATTTAAACTTGTATTTACCCTAGTTGGTGATGCTGTTCCTACATATGCGATTATTGCATTACCGTTTCCTGTATTTGATCCTGAAACCATCTCATTATCTATAAAATATTTATTACTATAATGAAGCGTATTATTTGTTTGAGTTCTTGGATTATTTGTTAATGATGAACTCGTTATTGAATTAACACCTGCGTATCCACTTATGAATGATGATCCTCCGCCTCCCGCTCCGACATATTCACTAGTAGTAGTATGCCCAGTTGCACCATAATAACCGGCTCCTCCGCCTCCATCTCCTATATTAGTTGATGTCGCATAAATACCTGCAGATCCTATTCCAAATGCATTGCCTGAATTTTGTGTTCCACCTTTTCCAACGTTAGTATCAGTTTCCGACGAATGTTTCCCAGCATTTTTTCCTATCAGTCCACCACCTGATCCAGCATAAATATTTAGAGTGGTATCATTAACAAAAGTAGAACCTCCGCCTCCGCCTGCTACCATTATCCTTGAATTTAATCCTAAACTTGAATTCCATGCAAGTTCTGCTGTGGTTGGTGTGGTTTCCCCAAAATATCTAATGTCGGTTGCTCCTCCACCTCCGCCTCCTGCATCATTAGCAGAGTTTGATGATGTACATCCGTCATTCCCTCCGGTTCCTCCACCATTATATCCCGCAGTTCCTCCGGTATTTGTGTCAGTATTTATTTCTGTATTACTACATGTTGTATCTGTTGCTTCTCCTCCTGCTCCTCCAACATATACATAAAATGTTTCTCCTTCAGTTAATAAAATTTTTCCTTCTATACTTCCACCTTTTCCATATCTCGTATTAGCTACTTCATTTGTATGACCAGAACCTCCACTTGCTCCATTTAATTCTACATTGTAATATCCCGTATAAGGTGCTATAAATTTTTGATATCCACCGGTATAATTATAAACAAATCTTGCCCATAGGACTCTTACTTTTCTTGTTGCACCAGTAAAATTACCATTAGAATCTTCTACTGCATATTTTAAATTATATTCTCCCCCAACGTTAGGATTAACATATCCATATTTTACAATATCACTAGTCAAGCTATTTGAACTTGAATCCACTGCTGTTGCTCCAGGATCACCATATAGCGTTCCTCTAGGTGAAGATACCAACGCATCACCTGATAAAGAAATTGTTGGAGTATTAGCATTAGTTGATACTGTTACAACTCTAATAGAAGTACCAATATTCCCAGATGAATTGGCAATACTATATGTAATAAAATATACACCTTTTACAGAAGTATCAACACTTGTTACTTTTTGATATGTATTCCCATCAAAATATTCATATAATTTCTTTACATTGTTAGTTGATAAAGAACCCTCTACAGGATCTACTACACTTGAAACCCCTGCATCAGTAAAGGTTCCGTTTTGCAATAAATTGACATTACTATCTCCCACTAAAGTAACAGTTGGTCCTAATACATCAGTATAACCATCCTCTACTAATTGAACTGACTCAACACTTATTTTACCGCTAAACACTTTGCCTGCTTCTGATGCTGTTGTATCAATATCTAACCAAAACTTAACATCTATATCTAATTCTTCACTGACATCAATATATCCATCCCATAACGTTCTTCCTAAATCATTATTAGTTAGTACGAAAGGAAGCGACCAATCACCATCATTAATTCTTAAAGAATATTTTATGTTTTCTACATTAAGTTTATTTTCTGATACTGTAGTATCTACTACTTTTATTCTATATGATGCATCTACATTGCCAGTATTTTTTATTACAAAACTATATATATTATTGGCTGCACTCAATCCTTGAGCATCCGTTAATGGAATTTGATTACTTAATGTAAATGTCCCGTTTGATTCAGTAAAAGTAATCTCTAATTTGCCTGCTATAATGCTATGCTTTTTACCAGTAAAATAATCATTCACTATTAGCGCATAACTTGCACCAACAATTAAAACAACACTAATTATTGTTAGCATAATAGTATATTTATTAATAGATTTATTACCAAAAATATTTCTAATTTTACTCAATACTTTTTTCAACTCTATCATCTCTTATTCTACATATATCATTATATCAAAAAAAGTATTACTAGTAAAATAAAAAAATGCTTTTTTAGCATTTTCTATTAGTATGCATAAATTCCGTGTATTTTTTCAATGTCTGCATCACTTAATGGTTGAACTTGCCACAAATCATCAACTTTTAGAACTGAAAAATCTATGGTATATGTTACTTTGTCGGTTGCTTTGTCAAGTTTATTAAGCTTATAATCAATAAATAAACTATTATCATATGTTCCTTCGGCATTATTAAATTGTGATGCATTAGTTAACAAGTATTCATCGGATGCTATTATTACTTTATAAAAATCAGAAACTTCAATTTGAACTGTTACAGTTGCGTTGTCACCATCTATTATCTCATCTTTGACTTTATACATCATATTGCTATATTGTTTTTTTAAAATATTTTTATATGTTTCTTTTTGTGCATCAGTCATAGTTATATCAGTGGCTACTATTTTATCTAATTGAGTTACTACAGTTTCATCCTGATTTTTATAATTATTTAATACCTTTTCAACTTGTTTAGTAGGTGTATTATCCATATTAGTCAAACTGCAACCTGTTATAAACACTACTAATAATGCCATCACTATTATTAAGTATTTTCTCATAAAAATTCCTCCCATTTATATATTGGAGAAATTTATTTTTTTTATACATTTATTTTTTTGATCTAGAACTTAATATTTTAGGGACAATTGCTATAATTAGAAGTCCAAGCACCAAAATAATTATTAAAATTATATGCCATATTTCTACTTCTGGTTTTTCGTTGGTTGGTTCTACCGGTTCTACTGGATCTGGATTATCAGGATCTTCATTTGTAGAGTTCGTATTTATTGTAATACTAACTGGTTTATTAGATGCATTGCTTTTAGTTATGTTCCATGTATATATATTATTGTTTGCGCTATCAGCGTTATTTGATGATACTTTATTTAATGTTGTAATATTAATTGTAAAACTATCTAGCAAACTATATTCATCAAAACATGTAAATTTTTTGCTAGTTGATATTGTTAAATAGTTTCCAGATTCAATAACATTAATATACTCATAGCACTTTTCTAATGAACTCGCGTCTTTATAATTAGATTTGCTAAAAGAATACTCTAATTGAAATCCAGCGTTATTACTTTGATTAATCCATGTAACATCATAATAACTTTCTCCATCAACTTTTTCATTTTCTTCAAAGTCATATACGGTATATGTAAATGCTGGAAAAACATCTTGTGAACGATATTGCAATGCCTGTTTTAAAGTGACATTACCTAAACTATCATATTTTGTGTTTAATTTTTGAGATGATGTTTCAGTAATTACAATATTTTCTTTAATTGATGATCCTGTTATTGTTAAATTATATTTAGCACTGCACCCAGTAAATAAAAAGCAAAAAACAATAATTAATAATAGATAAATCTTTTTCATAATTTCTCCTATTCTTCCACTAAATATATATAGCACATAAATATATAATTACTTTTGCGATTTTTCATTTGTTCTATTGTAAGTGTTGTTGTCCTAAAGCATGCAGTTTTCAAACAATTTTGTTTTCTATTTTCACTAGTATCATGTGCTCTTATATAAGAGTTGCCTAGAGACCCTAAATTATTAAAAGCCTCCGAAATAGTAACAATGTTACCTTCCACTTTTTCAATTATTGCAACATGGCCCTGACCATTTATACCATTAGGTTTTTCCCAAGATACAATTGATCCAGGTTTTGGAGCGGTATAGTCTGTAGAACTATTAAATTTTTTAGAATCACTTGTACTACAATAAGCGCCACCATTTACATTAGCATTCCAACTTTTAGTTGACTCTATAGAAGCTAATATCTCTTTAGCTCTACAAGTAGCATAAGCAGCACATTCCCCTTCATAGTATCGCCCATAGTTATTGGAATCTTGATAATAATAAAAATTATTTGTTCTAAGTGGCATTCCAAGTCTCATATAGAATTTCCCATCACTACTCAATTGTAATCCTTCAGTATTAATTAAACTAGTTTTCCCTACCGAAATACCTTCTCCGTACATTGCTGCTAATATTTCTTTATAAGTTTTACCTTCTAATGCTAAATCTTTTAATTGCTCCTTATCAATACTAGTAATATCAACATCATATAATGTCCCATCATCATCCAAAAATTCTCCTTTTGTCTTATTGACGTTACTCGATATATTACTATTATTACTATAATTTGCATTATATATGCTTTCGGTTGTATTATTTTGGATACTGCCACCATCCATTGCACTGGTAATAGCATATGTCCTAATTATAACTGACATTGCTTTAATGTATTCATTATTATCCTCTGCTTCGCCAACTTGTGCATAGACAGCACCTTTTACAAAGTTTTCAATTGAAACTGTTTCAGCATTTTCACCATTTGCATCTGTTACAGTAATACCAGTTTCATATGCAGATGCTACTGTAGAACTATCAGCGTTTGTATAAATAACTCCTGTTGCAAATAATATGACAATAATAGCTACAAATAATACAATAATAATAAGTAATATTATCATGATCCACATACCAACAGGCGTTTTAAGAAATGCTAAAAAGCCAGATTTAATCTTCTGTTTAATCTGTTGCTTCGCTATTTCTTTTAATGGTCCTTGTTGTTGGTTATTAATTTCATTCCCATCCATAACTATACATCCTTATCATTGATAACTTAATATTATCACATTTATGTCTAAAAAAAAAGCAAAATGCTTTTTTTAATACTCAATTGATTTAGGTGTTCTTGGAAAAGGTATGACATCTCTAATATTGTCTACTCCTGTTAAATACATAATTAGTCTTTCAAATCCAATTCCAAATCCAGAATGGTATACTCCACCAAACTTTCTTAAGTTTACAAACCATTCTATCTCATCTAAATTCATATTTCGCTCTTTCATAATGGCAAGAAGTTTGTCAAGTCTTTCTTCTCTTTGAGATCCACCGGTTAATTCTCCTGCACCTGGTACTAATAAATCAACTCCTGCTAGTGTTTCTCCATCATCATTTTGTCTCATATAAAATGATTTAATATCCTTTGGCCAATCTTTTACAAATACCGGTGAGTGAAAGTGTTTTTCTGTTAAATACTTTTCATGTTCTCTTGCTAAGTCTTCTCCATGTTTTGGTGTAAATTCAAATTTTTCTTTACTAGCAATTAATATATCAATTGCCTCTTTATGTGTAATGCGAGCGGCAGTTGAAGTTAATACAGCATTAAGCTTGTCAAGTAAACCTTTTTCAACAAATTGATCAAAGAATACTATCTCTTCCTTACAATGATCAAGTACATATTTAATTACAAATTTTAACATTTCTTCTTCAACGTCCATTAGTCCGTTAATATCACAAAATGCTATTTCTGGTTCCATCATCCAAAATTCATTAGCATGTGTCTTTGTGTTAGAATTTTCTGCTCTAAATGTTGGACCAAATGTATATATTTTTTTAAATGCAAGAGCATATGCTTCTCCATGAAGTTGTCCTGATACAGTTAGAGCGGCAGGTTTGCCAAAGAAATCTTTGGTATAATCAACTTCTCCACTTTCTGCAACTTTTTTTAAGTCCAGTGTTGTCACTTGAAACATTTCTCCTGCTCCTTCACAATCATTTGCAGTAAGTATTGGCGAATGTAAATAAACATATCCATTACTTTGAAAATATTCATGGATTGCCATTGCAGCAACACTTCTTACCCTAAATACTGCTTGAAACAAGTTTGCTCTTGGCCTTAAATACGCAACTTCTCTTAAAAACTCTCTTGAATGAGGTTTAGGCTGAATTGGGTAATCTTCGGGACAATCTCCCAAAAGTTCTACTTTGCTAGCTTTAAGTTCAACATCTTGTCCCTTGCCTTCAGATTTAACAAGTTCACCTGTAATTCTAACTGCACTTCCAATATGAATTTTTGCTATTTCATTAAAGTCACTAAGGTCATCAGTATAAACAATTTGTAATCTTTTAAAACAAGTCCCATCGGAAAAATCAATAAAACCAAATTCTTTCTGTTTTCTGTGGTTTTTAACCCATCCCTCTACTACTATCTCTTTCCCAGTATAATCACTTTCAAATATTTCTTTTAAATCTTTTTTCATAAAATCCTCCCATAAATTAAAAAAAATAATTCACCCAAAGGACGAATTATTCGTGGTACCACCTTAATTTATACTCTTGCATAATAACGAATGCCTCCGGCTTATTCTACTTAATTCTTTAAGCACTCATAGTGTTATTCATAAAATTATTCTTAAAAGTTTGCACCAACCACTTTTTCTCTAGAAGAAACCATTTTATTACTTCTCTACTCTTCGCTTTATGTGCTAATTGTATTATAACAATTTAAATTTGTCAATATCATTATCTTGACTTGCCATTTTCTTCTTGTTTAATAGCAGACTTTATGTCATAGCCCGCTTTTTCTGGATTAGAAAACTCCATAAATTCTTTAAAGGGCATGTTTATCAACTCCTATTTCAATATATCATTATATCATTTAGCACATATTCAATTGCTATTTTGATATGACAATTTTATTATATCATAAATTTTCATGTTTTGCTCATTAAAAATTTCATTAACGTTCTTTAATAATTGCTTATAGCACTCCTCTATAGAATCAATTTGCTTATTAAAGTATTCATAATAATAATATTTAATTTGATTATAATCTTTTGCTTTGTATAGGGACTTTAATTCTTGTATTATAAATTTATTTATTTTTCTTTCTTTTCTAGTAAGTAAATCTAAATTATTTTGTTGTATATGAATAAGTTTATAATTTATATCTATCTCTTTTAATCTATCAGTAATACTTAGTACATCTATCTCATCCTCTATTAATAAAAATGATCTTGCTATTTCTGCTCCTTCATCATCAAAAGCTAGCGCAATAATAGTTCTACTATCTGTAACCAATGATAGATATTTCCCACTACCATCGTTAGTTTCTGTTTTTAAATATATTCCTTGCAAAAATAGTTCATCTATTTTAATAATATTGCATAAGATGTCATTCATTGCTTCCTTTTTTATTTTAAATATTGGAATCTTTTTTATATGAGTAAGTTTATCTTCGTTTTCCCATTCATAAAAATCTAACAATTCTTTATTAAAATTAAGTATAATATCATACACATATTGCATAAGTTCCTCCTATTCACTTCAAAATTAGTATATACTTAATTTTATGATTTAATTCATTAAAAAAAGTCGTAATTAACGACTTATTCTAATAAATCTTTATCATTATCAATCTCTACTTGATTGATTGAATTAAATCTTTTAGATATTTTTTCAGTAGTTTTATTAATATCTAAAACATCTTTATTAACAGTTTCAATGCTTCTAGATAATTTATCCCATCTAGCACGATACCTATCAAATTCTATTCCAAGTTTGTTTAACTCTTCATGAATAACTGATGTATATTTATCTCTTTCCATATTTTTAATTATCATTTGGATGACTGTAAGTGTACTAATTAAAGTAGTTGGAGATGTTATCCACACCTTTTTTTGATATGAATAATCAATTATATCTGCATGATGAGCATTGATTTCTGCAAATATAGCCTCAGCTGGTAAAAACATAATAGCTTGATCTGCAGTAATACCTTTAATAATATATTTATCTGCTATTGCATCAATATGCTTTTTAACATCTAACTTAAATAGTTTTTCATATCGTTCTCTCTCAATTTGAGTATTATTTTTATCAATCATCATACGATAATTTTCAAGAGGGAACTTAGAATCTATGGCAATTGTGCCAAGAGGTTCTGGTGCAAATAAAATAGAATCCGCTATATCGCCTGTTGGTAACTTATATTGAGTTTGATATATACTATTATTTCCCTCACCAAACACATTGGCAAGTATGTGATATAAATTTACCTCGCCAAATATCCCCCTTGTCTTTTTATCAGTAAGTATTCCTTGAAGAGATATAATATCATTAGAGAGATTATCTATTTTCTTTTGAGCTTCATCAATCTTAGATAATCTTTCTAATACATTCATAAAAGTTTTATTTGTCTTATCAAAATTTTGATCTAATCTTTCATTTACCTTATCATTTATAAGATTCAATCTTATTTCTATCTTATCATTTAATTTTTCAAAGTCATCTTTTATATCTTTTGAAAAAGTATTTCTAAATTCTCCTAGCTCTTTTGTTATTGATAATTCCATCTTCCCTAATCTTTCGGTAATGTTACTTTCATTAATATTTTTAAATAATGATATAATTACTAATACTAATATTACAATAAGAATTCCTAATATTACATATTCCATGTTTATTCCTCCTCTACTTTTACTAAATTTTCAAACACTTTTGATGCCACAAATGCTAAAAACACCATACCCACTATAATAATTATCTTGTTGGGTTCTTGTATACTTTCAATAAAATTTGTTCCTACAAATCCCCAAAAATATACAATTGCAATCTTTCCAATTAATAGAGCACAAATATATTTTTTATATGACATAGTTGATAATCCTGCTGCAATATTTATTATAAATGCTGGCGTAAAAGGTATTGCGATTAATACAACTAAAGCATTAAAGTCCATATTCCCCATCTTTTGCATAAAATATTCTGCTTTTTTTTGTACTTTTTTATTCTTTTTAAAAAGAAAATAAAATTTGTGTTTAAAAAGAGTTCTAAATAGGATAAAAGAAACAATACATCCAGTAATAGTTGCCATCCAAGATATAATACTTCCTATCCAAAAACCATAACTAATACAATTAACACCTATAAAAAGTGCAAGTGGCAAAATTGGAATAATTGACTCTAATAATACTAATACAAAACCTCCAAATATTCCTAGTCCTTGTAAGATATTAACTATGCTATATATAAATTTTGTAATTGCTTCCATATTAACTCCTATAACATAAATAATTATATCATATAATATTATGTTAGCTATACTTTAATTTTTTATATATAATTGATATCCACCTATTATATTTATTACCTTATAACCTAATGATGATAATTTTTTACATACCTGTACACTTCTTATTCCTTGTTCACAATATATGTAATATGTAATTGAATTATTTAAATATTCGCCTGGATTAGTTGTAATAAAATTCATAGGAATGTTTTTAGATGTTGGAATATTGCCCATTTTAAATATATAATTATCTCTTATATCAATAATATTCACACGACCAATTATTTTTTTTAGTTCAGAAATCTCAATATTATTAAACATATAATACCTCCTATAATATTATATGTACGTGGTTTAGTTAAAAAGAAAAAACGCAAGGTTGCGTTTAATTATCTCCAAAGAAATCATCAAAGAACTGATCATCTGTTATATATTTTTTTGTTTCTTTTTCAATTGGTTCTTCTTTTGGTTGAACATTCTCAACAGGTGAAACAATTGGTTTTAAAACTTCTTCTTCCGCTACTGATACAATTGGATCTGATGCCTGATGTGAAACTAATGGCTGATCATTTTTAGGTTGTTCAGTTATCGCTTCTTTTTTTTCTTCCTCTTCAAGTTCTGCTATCTTGGCATCTATCTTTTTAACCAAATCATCTATATTGAGTGGAGAATTTGGCTCATCCGGAAATAATTTTTTAGGTGCTTGTGGCATTCTATTCTCAAAAGGATTAAATCCTTCCATATTACCTTGATTACCATTTTCATCAATCATTCCCATTATTTTACTTTTTTTCTTTTCTTTTACAAATTCTCTTAAATCAAATACACTAATTGGTCTTTTTTCTCTTTGCACGAATTCCGATGCTTGATACTTTTTGTCACCCCAATTTATTTTAAAATTAGGGGTCAATTTTGTTTTAAAGGGATTTAATCTAACGCGAAGAATAATGCACTCAAATTGGGCCAATTTTTGTAGATCGCTGACCGTAACAAGTGGCGTTGAGGCTGTTTTATCATCAGTTTTTGACTTAACTTCACCACATAACTTTGATATTTCTTCTAGTGCTCTTAGCTCTGTTGTAATTAAATATAATAAATTACCACAGTTACTTCTAATAGTCTCCGCATTCTCGTTACCATAGACTTGATTTAATTGTGCAAAATTTTGAATAAATAATGTAAATCTAACTTGACGTGATCTTGCCGCTGTGATCATGGTTGTAACATCTTTTAAAGGTGGCATATTGGCAAACTCATCCAAAATAAAGTTTGTTCTAACTGGAAGTTTTCCTTTTGGTGAGGCCATTGCAACATCAATTAAGGCCTCATAACATTGTTTTACAAAAATTGTTGCAAGGGCATGATATGTTTTCTTCTCATCCTGGATTATTAGAAAAACTGCTGTCTTCTGTCTTCCAATTGATTCCATATCAAAGTCACTAATTGATAACATCTCTGATAAATTTTCACGAGATGCAAATAGCCTTATTTTCTGTTTAAATGTTGAAATAATTCCGCCTTTTGTTTCATTAGGCGCCATAACAGTTCCTGATGCGCTCGTATATGCTGCCCCAGCAGGATCTTTCATATTAAAATATTCTTTAATGTATGTAGAGTTTCCTCCAAAGCGTTCTTCACCAACTGATGTCATAACGCTAATGCTATTTATATTTACTTCTTCTTCTTTACCATCTTCAAATAAGCCAAGTGCTAACCCCGCAAAATAGTCAGCTGATGTCTTTTCCCAAAAAGGTTCAGAATTAGTTCCTTCCTCATACAAAATGTTAAGTGCAACATCGTCTAATAATTCCATTGCTTTATCTGTATTCCCACTTTTATATAATCTATATGGCATCGCAAGTGGATTCCACATATTACCTTTTTGTGGTTCACGAAAATTAAGAACAATTATGTTGTATCCCAGTGCCTTTAAAAGCCCTGCATTTTCATGATATATTTCAGCTTTAGGGTCAGTAATAATCATCGATTCACCTTTTTTTGCAAGAACTTTTACCATTGGGTGAACAACACACTGAGTTTTACCAGATCCAGTAGAACCTATAACTATATTATGATACTCGCCATCATCAACATACATAGTTTTGCCATCATTAATAAGTGGAATCCCTGCATGATCGCAAACTCTATCAGTAATATGAACTTCAGAAAGTTCTCTTTTTAACTCTCTTGCTTTTGACCATCTAGAATAACCCTTATCACTTTTATTAAAGTCTAGTCCTACACCTTTTTCTCTATCAAAAAAGTATGATTTAACACTTGAAAATAAAAGTGCTAATGCTATTAAATAAAAAATTATAGTCGTCAATAAATACTCACTTCCAAATGCTGGAAATGGATTAAATCCCGAAAATTCTCCTGTTGCTCCTAAACTTCTAATATTAAGTATGCCTATTGCAACTATATATAGAAGAAATAAGGCAAAAACACCGAAAATCAGGAAATCTTTTGGATCTGCTTTAAACTTCAATTTCATACTTTACCTCCCTGTTTATTATAATCCTCCACCACTACCAAATGACTCTAATTCGTCATTTGTTAAAACAACATCTATTTGCATTCTTCTACTTCCACAAACAAATAACCCCTGTCCTTGAGAATATCTCTTTATTGAAGACATCTCATTATCATTTAAATCAATTAGCATTGATAAATCTTCTACTGCTTGTTTCTTCAAACCCATTACTAAATAATATGAAGCATTATCAAATATTGCTTTTCCTTGCGTAATTACTTCTTGTGGTGTAAAATCACTTGGTTGCTGTGTAATAATTATATTGCCTGTATTATATTTTCTAGCACGTCTTTGAACTTGCGCTAAGAAATCTGCTCCTAACACATTTCCACCGCTTAGTATAACATGAGCCTCATCAACCATCAAGACTGTATTTGTACTAATATCTAGGCATAAACTCCATGCATATTTTAATACATTAAAGAATAATGCATTTCTAACATTAACATCAGCATTCATCAATTCTTTAATATTAAATACAATGAAACTGCTTTGAGGTGTTATAGTTGTATGACCATCAAAATAGAATTTCAATTCTTTTGTAAATGGTCTTATTTTTAGTTCAAGACGTTCCATAACATCACGTTCTTGTGTAAGTTCAGTAAGCGAAGTAAGCTTACCACTTACAGTCGCATATACATCAGAAAATGTTGGATACATTTCAGATGTAAATTTAGAAAAATCTGTATTAAAATCTATTTCAAATCTTTTATAAGTCTCTTGAACCATTTCACTGAACATATTCAACACATCTTCCGTGATGGAT
The DNA here is from genome assembly GCA_035392025.1 of Bacilli bacterium. Taxonomy (GTDB): domain Bacteria; phylum Bacillota_I; class Bacilli_A; order RF39; family UBA660; genus DAOPMC01. The sequence goes on along the minus strand of DAOPMC010000002.1, from coordinate 17,131 downwards.
GGATCATAATATTTCATAAATGCTTTTAAAAATTGTAATGTTTTAGTTAAGACGGTATAGCCTAATCCTTGTGCAATTTCCTCTTCATCTGCATCAACTAGCACTTCAAGGGGATTTATCATTCCAAAATCTCCACCTTTGCCTAAGTCAATAACATCTCCATCAAAGTTAAGTACCATATCTCTTAATTCATCTTCTGGGTCAATGCAAACAATTTGGTAGTCATTTCTAATGGCACCTCTTAGCATTAATTTAGCTGCCGTTGATTTGCCAGAACCAGATGTACCAAGAATAATCATATTTGCATTGTTACGATTGTGTTCTTTTCTTATTTGATATAAAAATTGATTAAATAATATAACTCCACCTGAGAAATCAACTCCAAATAGTATTGCATTACCAGGATCTTTTACACTATCAAATATAAATGGATACATTGCTGCAATGGTTGGAGATGGAATAATATTTCCTATTCTATCTTCAACATCTTGCTTTGGAAATATTGGTATCATTGATTTTAACACTTTTTCTTGTTCAAATCTAAGTGATACTGACCTTAGTTCCATACTATCTAAATAACTCATAACATCTGCTTTTCTAAGTTCTAACGCTTCTTTAGTATCGGCAGTTATCATAATATGTAATTGAAAATCATATATGCGAGCTTTAGATGCTGCAAGTTGTTGTATAAAACTTCTTAGTGAATCTAAATCTTGATTAATTCTCTCTTGAATGGTTCTGTCTTTTTCTTCTTGACGTCTTGCATCAAGCCCCGCTATTTGTTTATTTAACATTTTTGATAACGTTGAAAATGGAACTGGAATATGTTTAATAACAACTTTAATGCCTGGCATTGAACTTAAATTTGACAAAAATCCTACATATATTGTTCTAGGATAAGAAACAACTGTTAATATCGTTGCATACTTATCACTTATTACAAAATCGCTTGAATTAAATTGCATTCCTTTTGGTGCTATCTCACTTTTCATCATTGTGGCATCACCGTCCCCGTATTAAATCTTCTTCCACCATTTAAGAAATTATCAAGTATCGTTCTTAAATCTTCATTCGATGTTTGACTTGCAATAAGTCCACTTCCTGCAAGTGCATTAATCATCATACGTATCTTTTTCTGTAGTAGATCCAGATTCTTTTCTTTAAATAAAATAAAGTATTCTGTATCAATGACGTCATTATTCATAAACATGTTACCTTTTTCAATGTCTTGCAAAATGAGCTTTCTAACTGCTTGATTTTGACATTCATTATATAGTATTTGCATATTTGATGAGTATACCGTAATATCAACTGGTTTGTCTGCTATAACTAACCATATTTCAAAATCTATCATATTATAAAATGTCTGTAACTGATTTAACACATTACTTTGAGAATTTGCATCAAGTATAAAAATATTTCTAGGCTGTATTTTTATACCCGTTATCTTTTCTCCTTTATTATTAGTTATCATGCCATTACCAATTCCAGTAATCGGCAACCAATTTTCTGTCAAGTATGCTGGACCATTATTAGGTTTTCTTTGAGAATTAACACTTCTCGCTGTCTGACTTCCCTTATTAGAAGCAGCATTTACTTGACCATTATTAACTTGATTATTCCCACTATTATTCATTCTTTATAACACCAACCCTTCCAAATATATTTTCTTAGTCCCGAATAAAATTCTATCATCTCTCCTAGAAACGTTCTAACATTATGATAGTTTGGCATTGGAAATACTAGCATCGCTGCAATAAGTGAAGGGAGCAAAAATAATATTGATAACCATAATCCCGGAGCCCCAAATATGAGAAGTAAAAGAAAAGTTGTTGCTACTCCTACTCCCATAATTATTAGGTCTACCTTTAAAAATAATCCAAATATTAAAGTTCCCTTCTTACTATTTGCTGGTACTAAAAATAAATCATCCACTATGTATCGCATCCTTTTTATTATTTATTCTTTTCATTATTATAATATCTTCTCTAGTATGCTGACTTAATCTCCTGGTGTTGGTCCTGGTGTTGGTCCTGGTGTTGGTCCTGGTGTTGGTCCTGGTGTTGGTCCTGGT
>DAOPMC010000002.1:0-14957 GCA_035392025.1 Bacilli bacterium | reverse complement strand
GTCGGATGCCCAGCATCGTTTCCAGTTCTCATTGTTGGACGATTTGAATTAGTTGCATCATTATATACTGCGCTACTAATTCTAGATGTTTGATTAGAAGTATTTACAATTGCTGAATGTTCCTCAACTTTTAATGCTTTTTCCTTATTACCTTTAATTGTTTCTGATCTAGCCTCTAATACACCTTTTGCATGATGCTGAGTGTCTCCAGTTTTAACGCCCATAAGGCCACCATTTTCTTGCCATCCTTGTCGACCAGCTTTAAACATGCCATCAGTAAATGTTGGATTACTATTAGCACTATTAAACTTCTTTGCTGCAGTTCTTGCAGCCTTATTTTGAGCTTTCTTTGATCCCCCAGAAGCCGCTGAGGCAGTTCTTGCATTGTCTTTAGCTTCTCTTAAACCTGCAGCATTTTTAGATCTAGTTGCAGCATTTCCTAGCACCGTTCCTGCCGCACGTCCAGCCATACCCATAGCCCCACCTACTACTGGTATCTCTCTTAATTTTTGGAATGGATTTAGTGTAAATCCTTTCATAGAACCAGTATCTTTTATTCCAAACATGTTACATATAAATTGCGGTGCTTCTTTCAAGAACAATAGCAATCCTAAAACCATCATAATATCTATTAGAGGTCTACCAGAATCTATTTTTAATTTAGAAGCAACAAAATTTGCAATTGAAATTAAAATTATTCTTAAAAACAAATCAAAATATACTGAACCTATTGTTTTTATCCAACCATTAAATGTTTCTTTAGCTTTGGGAATTGCAAAACAAATAATTGGGAATGGTGCTAATAATTGTAGAAATAAAAGCTTCATAGAACGAACTGCTACATCAACTGTAGTTACCACTAAAAATAGTAAAAACACAATTCCAAATATTAAAGCTAATATTCCACTGCCAGTGATACCTAAATGATAATCATCATCTTTCCCAAAATCATCATCCATAATATTTGTCAAACTAGTCATGTTATTTTTTTCTTTATATTCTTGAAATTTAGTGCAGTCATTTGCTCCTTTACTATCCGTTATCAAGGATTGGCTACATTTTACAAATGAGAAAAACATAAGCCCCGCCATTGTTCTACCAGCATCATTTTCATACGAAACAGATTCACTAGTTACAAGTTGCGCATGCGGTATCGTAACACCTTCTATCAATTGGTCAGTAAATAGCACCTTTTCACTTGCTATAGCTGCCATGCCTCTATAACTTGCCCAAAAAGGAGTAAGTGTCATCCAAGTATTAAGTGTTTTAAAACCATCTGATGAAAACTCTTCAAATTCCCCTGCATATATGTATTTGGGACAACTATTTAAAGTATCGTTAGTAGTAGCATAAAAATATACCGCTACGCCGCCTAAATCCACATTTTCGTTATTTGCAATATTTGTATATTTAGCTGTATCAATAGACCAGTCTGTGAGTCCTACCACCTTCGTCCCATCTTGATTAGCCAAGAAAGTTATGGTTGGAGTAACTCTACGATTATAGAATATCCCCGTGGATTCAAGTGGACCATATGTACAAGTAAATCCTACCGATATTTGTTCAGCTTCATTAACAGTCTGAACAGTAAATATTTCTGTTAATATGTTGTCTTCTATTACTGCTTGTTGAAAGTCTCTAAGCAGTTGAAATCCTTTGTTAAAGGTTAATAGCATTGCAAGCATTAATATAACTCCTACAATTAGCTTGCCGGACCCCGTTTTTTTATCACCTGCAGAATCTGGATCAACTAAATATTGTATTAGTGTGATTGCAAGTCTAAACAAAGTTATAACGCCAACGAAAACCATAATATTTTCCGTAAAAGCTTCAATGTATTTTGAGTCCATATATTCTTGAGTTGCAAGGTCAATTATAAATTGATAAACATCTCCAGCAAAGGCATATATACCACTAGCCCAATTTAAAAAAACATGCTGGATATTAATATTTAAAAAATTGAATATCATAATATGCATCTCCCTATCCTATTCCACACGTTCCATAGGTAATATTAGCCAAATTCCACAAAGCATCAATGATAGTAGGTAGAATCATAATAATAACTCCTATGATAATTCTGGTTACTAATGTTTTTTGTGCTTTTTGCATATCCTCTGCTTTTTGAGAGACCACAGCACCCACCAAATCCTTTGTACACAATACAACAATTAAAATTGGTACAATAACTCTAATAATTATGTATGCTGGTGCTATAAATTTTTGATATATGTTCTTGCTTTGGAACTGTTCACATGTATACTGTGATACATCAGTGCCTTCGTCTTCGTTATCTACGGGATTAGTAATTGTTACTCCAACCCAACTAGGAGTCACAGTTTTGCATTTATATCCTCTTTCGGCATAAACATTTTTTCTTTCTAAAAGATAATTATTTCTTGTTTTGCTAAATCTTACAAGTTGTGTATGAAGTACTAGCGTTCCCTTATCTCTTTTATAAAAAAATTTAGCACTTGCTCTATCACCAGCACTAGAAACATTTTTCCATTCTTCTAGATTTGCTGATTCTAAAGTTACTCCTAATCCCTGTTCATTTGTATAAGAAATTTCTACAAATGAAAATGTGCCATCATCATCTTTTAAACAAGGGCAACCATAATTTTTGCATATGTTGTCATCGTTTGCAGCATAGACATTGCCCGCTAGCAAAAACACTCCTAATACAATTAATATAAACATAATTAATCTATTATTTTTTAACATAAATTCACATCCAAACTTAATACTATATTCCAATAATAATTATAACAAACAAAAAAGCAAATAACAATATTTATTTGCTTTTATTTTTTAACTATTTGCTTGCTTTGGCCGCTGTTTCGCAAGTATCTCCACCAGGAGCCCTTACGCATTCAAAACATAATGAATTTGTAGACTCTTGATCAACAAGACCAAACAATGCTTTGACAACAACAAATATCAATAAAACAACTACTGCATAAATTGCTCTCTTAACCAATAATTTTTGTGCTTCTTTTATTTCCTTGTCTTCTCCCGCTACTACTGCTTTTCCTAAATCAATAGATCCAAATAAAATTAATAGTATTGGAACAATCCATTGAATAATTTTAACCACATTACCTACTATTTGCCAAATAAATGCTGTATCTTCGCAAAAAACTGCCGCTCCATCTAAAAATAACATATTTTCTACCTCCTTCAATCTAATTATATTTTAATATATTATAGTAATTGTGTCAATTTATTTATTTGTTACTTTTGCTTTACTATTCCCATCTTAGATAATAACCCCATTATTGCTGGAGAATTATTACCCCTGTCGTTTAATGGTGGAATATTATAAAAGAAATTTATATTTGCTTCCATTTCTAAACGACTTATATCATTTCTAGATAATGTACTCATATTTAAAACCACTATTTGATTTTTCATTGTCTCAAATATATTTGCATCTTTTTTTATCAATTTGTTTAGTTTTAAAGTTGATGGCTCTATTAAATTAATTATATAATGGCACAGATTTTCCATTTTACTATCATTAATATCTATTAAAATTAATCGATAATTATTATGCTTTATTAATACTTGTCCAACATCGTTATTTGTAACTGATAACATTTCTTTATCAGAAAAATATAAAAAATCATTTTTATTTATTTCAATTGCAAGTGTTGGTGTCATTCTCTCCATTATCTTTTTAATCATATAAATCAATGTTGTTGCCCCCGCATGCGAAGTGATGTTCTTAAACCCTATAATTTTAGTATTGGTTGGTGAATTTATTCCAGCATTGCTTGCAACCGCAGTATTCATGTTTTGATAATTAGCAACATCTTTATAAGTATTTGGATGTTGTAGCAAATAATTAATACCATTTAAATCATAAGTAAAATTGTATAAACCTAAAGATACTAATTGAGATAAATATTGTTGCGATTTTAATTGTTCATCTTGAGGATCTAATAACAAAATAATTTTATCCGCTTCAAGATTCATAACTATTTGTTGAATGTTTGAAACATTTTTGTAATCTTTAATTGCAGTTATATCTAAAATCATTTTACCAAAGAAAAAATTATTCATTTGAGATAATAAATCATTTGTAACAAATTCACCAGTCAATGATTTAATTACATCAACTTGTAAACCTCCCAACATTTCTCTATACTTATTTCCAATAATTACATTCATAAATACCTCCAGTTTTTAGTATAGTCCTACACTCTCTTCAGCGTAATTAACTTCGTCAGTTTGATCAACAATATTTATAATTGTTTCTGTATTGCCTCTTACCGGTATCTTTAAACTTTGATTGATAAGTGGCACTTTAAACACTGAATATACCACAATGCTATAGTAATAACTACTATCATCATTTATATGCTTGACAACTTTTAAATTATTACTTTCACTTGAATAATTTCTGTACTCCAAATAATCATCTATTTGAATACTATTATAACCTTTATTTTTCTCAATTATAGTAATAATATCATTTTTAATGACAAATACTTTTGCATAATTAATCGCAACTGCCATAAATGATATTATTACAACAAAAAGAATAAAAAATATTTGCATCAATAATGTACTGCCTATTGATTCTTTCATATTTTATCACCTCTTAGATGTTTTCTATCATGCTTGAATCATAATTGTAAGCCTCTGTGTTATCCCACCAACCTTTAATTTTTGAGAACAAGCCACTGTCATCACTTAGCATTGCAGTTACAAATGCTAAAATTAATCCTGCTGCTACTATAATTATGATTGTAAAAGTTAATTCGCCCATTGAATCTTTCATTAGTTATCACCTTCCTTTTTCCTAAAAGTCAAACATAAGTAACATTGATAACAATAATATTACCATAGTTCCACCACCTGTTACCATTAACATAATGATGGTCCTTTTTTCCATATTACTTAATCTTGCTTTATATTTTGTTTCTCTTGCTTTATTTTGTAATGATGAAACAGTTCTTGAAAACATTAATAATTGATCTTGTTTATTCTCCTGTTCTCCTAAACCTAATCTATATAAAAGTCTCATCATTCTCATTGAATCCCTTACTGGATATGCTTTAGCAAACTCAACATAGGGCTCTATACTTGAATCTCCTGCATCAATTCTTTTAACCATTTCTACCAAACCTGGTTTAAATATTTCAGGAGCATCATTAATAGATTTTTGAAGTGCTACAGGTATTGTGTAATGCTGTACTAGCACCTCTAAATTTTTCAAATAATATGGTAACAATTCATCTATTTCATGTAATTTCTTTTTATAATATCTTTTTAATTTTATATATTGTAACTTAAATACTATAAAAGATATTATAAGAGCAAATATAAGATTAATAAATGTTAAATTGTTAAAAAATATTATTATTGATACCACAAATGTTATGAGACCATTTCTAAGTCTTGCATAAAACAATTTATTTACATCTAAATCTGATCCATATCTTGCATATAAGTAAAAATCATAATCTTTTTCTTTTAATGCTTTAATATATATATCATTATCTGCTAAAAATGACTTAGTATTGATTGTTCCATTATATATGGCAACAAATATAATTATTACAGCAACTATAACCACAATCATTATTCAACACCTACATTCTCATTATAATATTTTTCTCCCTTATACAAGAAGAAACTGTTTATTATAACTATTGCATGCAACATGATTACAATTAATGGATTTTGAAGCATTTGAACATATGTTTCTGGTGTTAATAAGTACTGCACCAACATTACCATAAGATATAGCATAACCCCATATCTTAAAAATGAAGAATGAAATGTCTTACGATCTATTCTGTCACGATATACATTTTCAACAAGCATATCTATATCAAGTAACATGTTTTCTAACATTTCAGTATTTTTAAGGGCTCCTTCTTTAGTAATTTGTAAAAATAATTGGTGCATATTTTTAACAATATAATAATTATATTTTTTATTCATATATTCAATTGATTCATCAATTGAACCATTTTGATATGCCATATCAATCATAACTTTAACATCAGACTTTACTGGATCATCTAATACTCCTGATGCATATACACTTTCTAATGATTTAACAAATGAATTAGTTGTTGCGAAGTCCATAATAATATTAGTTGTATAAATTTGTACTTGTTCAAATATATATTCACTATATACTCTTTTCATTCTAAGATATGAAATGTATGGGACAATTCCAATTGCAAGGATTGTATATATTGCTGTTATCCAAGGATTGTAAAAATACAAATATGAAACTCCAAGTGCAAAACCACCAAATCCTATTATTTGAATTATATATTGCTTAGGACCATAATCTAGTCCTAAATCTTTAACTTTTTTTCTTATAACTTTGTAAGAATATGGTGCATACTTGGAATAAATTTTATTGCCTGTTTCTTTTATAAATTTGTTCATTGAATTGTCTGCATTTTTACGGTACAAGACAATAAATATTACAATAATTGCAACTGCGATTATTATTAGCTCCATATTATCACTCCCTATCTATATTGTTTCCTCTTTGGCTTTTTTTAAATAAACACCTTGTGCTTCTAAATAATCATATAAATATTTAGATGGTTCATTAATAATTGACTGTCCTGATATTGATTTTTTATATAAAATTTTTGAATCTGGTTTATTATCATCTGTAACAAAAAACTCTACTATCTCTGATATTTCTCTTACAAACTTCCCTGTTTTTTTATCAATTCTTGCTCTTATATGAACACCAAGTTGGACATACCTATGAATTGTCTTTAAAAATTGATCAACATCAATATTTGTCTCTAACAGACTGTACATTCTCATAGGAATAGATTCTGCTTTGTCAGAGTGAATTGTTGATAATATATTGTGTCCTGATGATATTGAATTTCTTACTGCTGTTACAGCTTCTGCACTACGCACTTCAGATAATAATATCCATTTAGGATTTTGTCTCATACAAGTAACTAGCACATCAGAATATGATGCTATGTTATTCGTCTTCATTGAAACTATATCTCTTTTTGGAAATATGGAATCTAAATGAAGTTCAAGAGTATCTTCTATCATAATTATTTTTTCATTTTCTTTAATTTTTGATGCTAAATATTTAACAAATTCTGTTTTACCTGCACCAGTTTCACCACTAACAATAATATTACAATGTCCTTCAATACACCTAATTAAAAAGTCATGTATTTCAGGCGTTATATAATTTTGTGCTAATATCTTCTCTTTTTCTAGTCTGATTTTAGCGGGTGTCTTTCTAAACACGGCTGCTATTCCATTTTTAGCAATAGAATCATGGATGAAATTCATACGAAGCTCACTACTTTCCGAGTCTAAAAATGGATGGGCCATATTAAAAGTTTTACCTACTACATTTGCACATTGAAATGCAATTCTTTCAACAATTTCATTATTAAGCCCTGGATTTTCTACTCGGTATACCCCTTTATCTATTGACTTAAGCCACAATTGACCATTATTGTCATATGATATATCAGTAATATTATCATCCTCTAAATATGGTTTTAATAGTCCAAAATCGATATGAGAAAATGTTGTATTTTCTGATTCTACACTATTATCTGCTATTACTTCTACCTCATCGGATGTTTTTTTACTAAAATCAGGTGTTTGATTTTGCCCAAACATTATTCACCAGTCCCCCCCAACAGTTGTATCTTCTGCAATCATAACACTTCTACTATTTATGTAATTTACTATTACCGTTGATGTTATAGCTGTTGTCCCCGGTGTTGTTTGCATTGATTCATTTGTTGGTACTGGTATTAGTTCTACTCGAGTATCACCACCAGATAAATATGTAGCTTTTCTAAGAAGTAAATGAATCTCTTCTGATACTGCAAATATAATGCTTGCTGGTGTTCTATTGGCAGAAGTATCTTCAAAAACGTGATTTCCCGATTTATCTTTTACAGCCAATACCTTAACATTCTCTAACAATTTGCCTACCATTACTTTTCCATCATCATTTATTGCCTTAAAGTATATATCTATATAATTATTGGGATAAATGCTATTGCCATAAGTAGAATTAATATCAACCGACAAATTAAAGGCTACAGTCCCATTAGGTATTTCCGTTAATGCAATATCAGGTAATTCTTCTTTTTCAATTAAAGAATCAGCATAAAATAAACTTCCCTCTGGAATATAGGCATTTATATTAATATATTTATCAATAACCTTAGCGTCATCTGTTATAGTTTTTCCTTTTAGTGTTGATTTTAATACTTTAACATGACCAATCATGTCTTCAGTTACTCGTGTCCTTGGTTGAATTGCAACTTTAGCATATGGTACTGTAATGCTTTCTGTAGCCATACTAACTGCATAATTATAACCAAAATATAATATTCCAATTATAAGTAATACTCCTAATATTGTTATTGTGTTTTTGTTTGTTAAAAATCTTTTCAATCCACTCATTTTTATTCTTCTCCCTTTACAGTTTCTTCTAAAATACCAACTATATCTTCAGATATAGTGAATTCATATTCCTTATTACTAACAAAAGTCTCTAGCAAATTAAATGGTTCTGTGTACTCAACTCTAATTACCACTTTAGGTGGAATCTCTAATATTTCATAAAAACTGATTTTATAATTTCTAGCAATATCAGCTGACTCCGCATACCTTCTTACAAATATTTCAACAAACTTTTGCTCATCAATTTTTATAATTCCAGGTTCATAGTAAGTTCCATTATCATCTGTATATCCATACCTATATGCTACTAAGTCGAGTGCATCAATAAACGATGCATCAGTAACTTCTTTTAGTAAATAATAGTTCTGATCATTAGTTGTTGTAGTTTTTCCAAAAAAGGAAATAAGAACTACTCCAACTATTCCAATAGCAATAACTACTATTCCCAGCATCGATGCTTTCACTAGTTATCACCTACCTTAGTAAAAATATTCTTAAACGTAGAATTAATAAAATTACTCTTATAAGCGTTTAGTTTAGTATTATCAGTTGTATCATTTATATTCATGTCAACAAAAGTAGCATATCCATTAGAATTGTCTAAAGTATAATCATCATTATATTCTCTTATTTTATTAATTGAGTCTCTATCCATCTGCACAACATATACTGGATCTAAATCAAATTCTTCACCAGTAATTAATCCTTCTAAGTTTTTCCAATTAGCACCTACTCCATTAGGAAATGGATCAGTAAGAGAAATTTGTCTAAAAGATAATCTTTTTTCTTTAGACACACTACCTTTATTATATATATTATAACCACAATTAGATACAATTGTCCAACTTTTATTACTATTTTTTACCGTGACCATTAATGAATAATTATTATTTATCATGCTATAGTCTGTAAATATTTTGCTTTCTGAATTTGTAGTACGATCTTTTGTTACATATTCTCCTTTAACAATGGTGCCATAATCAGGGCCAGAAATAATCATTTTCTTTGCTATTGGTATATATGTACTAGTTACTGTGAAGGCCTTAATCCAAATGGATGCTGTTCCTAATTTAGTACTGAATGTTGTAGATGGCAATTTTTTATTATTAAGAGTTTTTATTTCAGTAACTTGAGTATCTTGAAGAATCATTTGAGAGTTGATGCTACTATTTATAGTTTGGGAATCATCTATCGTTACAGAAATACTTTTAGTAATACTTGGAACTATTTTATCATCTAGACTATCTGTCCATTTTGCATATAAATTATATTCCTCAGTCATGGCTTCTTTAGTAATAGTATTAGCATTTTTGAATTTATCATTAAAATTGTCATAATCAAATTGGGACCTGCAAACTATAAATGTATTTACAGTTACGTCATAATTAAATCCTGAACCAGCAACTACGTTACTAATATTACCTGGTGATGTCATTCCAATCATCTCTTGACATGAGATTGAAGAATATGTTGTTTTGTTTCCATCAATATTTTCATAAATAGCAGTGACAGCTAATGTATATGGGCTATAGTTAACTAAACTACCATCACTAAAAACATACCCACTTTGTTTAAGGCATTTGCCAGTATTATATTCTTTTGCTTCTTTTGCATAAACAGGTAAAGCAAAAAATAGCAATATGAATATTATTATTTTTTTCATAGTTTTACTCTCTTCTTTTTCTTTATTATTAAATATACTATTAGTGCTATTAATAATAGCAAGCTTAATATTAAATACATTAAATTTGCTTTGATAAAAGTGGCTATATTATCAAATAGCGAATCTAAATCTATATTGCCATCATTAGCATTTTTTTCTTCCAAATATTTTCCTAGCGCTTTATAAAAATTTGATGTGCTTCCCTGATACCATTTATCACACATTTCAAATTCTGGGTTATCAATGCACATTTGTGTGTCAGCAAAATAATTATATTTTGGCAATGATAATGCAATAGTCCTGATTTTGACACCATCACATGTTCCTTCACCTGAAAAAACTCCAAAGCTATATACTGAACCCGCAAAAAAATCAGACTTTATTATGGTATCACCTGTGCCATAAATTCTCGCACCATAATTATAATCAAGTAAATACATACCTTTTGGTAAATTATTTATTATTATATTAAATATATAATTTTGGTCGCTTGCTTCTTCATCATACTGATATGAAATGATAACTTTATTAGCTAAATTTGTTAACTCTTGACTATTGCAAGAAACTGCTTCTGCATTAGAAAACAAACATAACGAAAATAAAAGCAATAATATTCTAAATACTTTCAATATAGCCACATCCTATCATATGTTACAATTATATCACAATTAAAAAACATTTGAAACAAATTTATTATAGTGTTATCATTAAATATGTGAGGTGTTAATATGAATAAAAAAAGTGCTATTATACTATTTGTAATTGCAATAGTAATTATTGGGTTTGTCGTACTAGTCCAAGTATTAAAAGATAATAATGTAAAGTTTAAAGAACTAAACTATGAAGGGTTTGTAGAACTAGTAGAAGACAAAAAGACATTTGGTTTAGTCATTGAAAAAGATGGTTGTGCTTATTGTGAATCTTATTTACCTAAAATAGAAAAAGTTGTCAATAGTAACGATTTAATCTATGATGTCTACTACATTAATATAAGTAATTTAGGTAACGAAGATTATAAAAGTTTCTCAAAAACAATTAGTTTTTCAGGGACGCCAACAACTGTTTTCTTCAAAGATGGTGTTGAGATGGATCTATGGACGAGAATCGATGGCAATGATACTAGTAAAAATATTAAAGCTAAATTAAAAAGATTGGGTTATTTTGAAGAAGAAAGCATTTCTAAATAGAAATGCTTTTTTAATCATCATATTTTTCTAAAAAATCTGTTCCCTTATGAGGCTCAGTTCTTAATAAACTCAAATAATCTTGTTGTCTTAAAACCTCATATAATACTATGGCAACACAGTTTGACAAATTGAGGCTTCTAACATTTGATGTCATTGGTATTCGCATACATCTATCTAAATTTTCTTTTAGAATATGCTTATCAATACCAGTTGATTCTTTTCCAAATATTAAATATATATCTTCTTCTTTATTTGAATAGTCAAAAGATGTATGCGGTTTTTTGCCATATCTTGTAAAATAATAATATGCTCCCTTATTTTTAGATGAAAAATCATCATAGTTTTCATAAACTTCATAATCAAGTTTATCTACATAATTAACTCCACTTCTCTTAATGCTAGATTCATCTAAAGAAAAGCCAAGGGGCTTTATTAGATGCAGTTTAACCCCTGTTGCAACACATGTTCTCATAATATTTCCAGTATTAGTTGGTATTTCAGGTTCATACAATACTATGTTTATCATAGTATCTCCAAGTAATCTTTAAGAAAATTCCCTACATCTTCAATACTAATATTATAGTTTTCTTCAGATGTCAATACATCTATAATTTCAGTATTATTAAAAATTACAATTACTGGATAGTCAACTATCTTTTTTATTAGTATATCGCTCTTATATTTTTCATAAAATTTTTTTAGAAATGTTTCAGTACTATTATGATTGCCTAAATTAAAATAAAAAATTTCGTCACGTAAATTATTTTCAATTATATAGTTTTTAAATCTTTTCTCAAAATTGCGACATTTGTTTTCATTTACAACGCACATATATAAAATTGTAACATTTCTTTCAGTTAGAAATTCATCTAATCCTTCATAGTTTACTTCTGCTACAACGTCTTCTAAAACTGGTATTGTCATTTTATATTCGTTTGATATTTTATATAGTCCTAAACAATACATTGTAATTCCAAATGTAGCTAGGCACAAAACTATTAGTATTAGGTAGTTATTAATTTTTTTCTTTCCTTTTTTTTCGTCCATACTAGCACCTCATTATATTTTATTTTAACATATTGTAATTATTCTTGCTACAAAAAAGTAAAGATTAATACTTCAAATCTTTACTTTCTATTTTATCTTGTAACATTTTAATAAATTCATCATAAGTAACTGTCGTAGTAGATTCTTCTCCATACTTTCTAAAGCTGATTAAGTTAGAATCTTTTTCCTTATCACCAATGATAACTGAATATGGAATCTTTTTCATTTGAGAATCTCTCATCTTATAACCAAGTTTCTCTTCTCTATCATCTAATTCAACACGTATATTTAAGTCAAATAATTTGTCTTTTACTTCTTTGGCATATTCCAAATGATGAATATTATTTACTGGGATAATATTTACTTGTACTGGGGCAATCCATAATGGAAAAGCTCCTGCAAAATGTTCAATCAGTATTCCTATAAATCTTTCAAACGAACCATACAATGCTCTATGTACCATTACTGGACGTTTTTTTGATCCATCCTTATCTATGTATGTTAAATCAAATCTTTCTGGCAAGTTCATGTCTAATTGAATTGTACCACATTGCCATATTCTATTAAGCGAATCTCTCAATTTAAAGTCAAGTTTAGGGCCATAAAATGCACCATCTCCTGGGTTTAAGATATAATTAATTTTCTTGTTCTCAAGAGCATTCTTAAGCGCTAATTCTGCTTTATCCCATGTCGCAATTTCACCAATATATTTGTCTTCTGGCCTTGTCGATAGTTCAATATGATAAGATAAGCCAAAAATGCTATACATATAATCATATAAGTCAATTAAATGACTAATTTCTGATTCAATTTGATCTTCTGTCATAAATATATGTGCATCATCTTGTGTAAAGGCTCTAACTCTAAACAACCCTGATAACGCTCCGCTTGCTTCATGGCGATGAACATGTCCAAGTTCTCCAATTCTAAGTGGAAATTCTTTATATGAATGTATGTCATTCTTATAAACTAGCATACCACCAGGACAATTCATTGGTTTAATCGCAAAGGCTTTATCATCTATTTCACATGTATACATATTTTCTTTATAGTTATACCAATGCCCTGATACTTCCCATAATTGTTGATTTAACATTGTCGGAGTTTGTATAAGTTTATAATTGTCTCTTAGATGCACTTTACACCAAAAGTTTTCAAGTTCTTGTTTAACAACCATTCCTTTAGGAAGAAAGAATGGAAAACCAGGACCATATTCACTTATCATAAATAGTTCCATTTCTTTTCCTAATTTTCTATGATCTCTTTTCTTAGCTTCCTCTAAAAATTGTAGATGTTCTTCTAAATCTTTTTCATTTTTAAAGCAAACTCCATAAATTCTCTGTAACATTTTATTATTAGAATCTGCTTTCCAATAAGCTCCAGATACTTTTAATAATTTAAAATACTTTAACTCTTTAACAGTATCTACATGAGGTCCACGACATAAGTCAGTAAAATCTCCTTGAGTATAGCATGTAATCTGAGTATTATCATCCATATGATTAATTAAATCAATTTTATATGGATCACTTTTAAATTTTTCAAGTGCTTCGTCTCTTGTTAACTCTTCTTTATAGATTCTTTTTCCATCTTTAGAGATCTTCTTCATCTCTTTTTCTATTTTTTCTAAGTCTTCTTCTTTAATGGCATCGTCTCCTAAATCAATGTCATAATAGAATCCTTCTTCAATAACTGGTCCTACCCAAAATAATGCATGTGGGTATAAATGTTTTACAGCTTGTGCTAATAAGTGGGCACAACTGTGATTCATTATATTTAACTGTTTATCTTCTTTTATATTTATCATAATTTTTCTCCTTTACCTGTGGAACCTATTCCACCAATCCTTTTTACTTCAATATTATCTTCATTATCAACAACTTCATATTTCGTAAATATTCCTTGTGCTACCCTATCACCAATATTTACTGTAAAATCTTTATCTCCATCATTTCTTAACTTAATAGAAAAATGTCCTTCATTATCATCATTATTATAATAGTCTCTATCAATAACTCCTACTCCATTAGATAATGATATATCGTATTTATATCCTAAACTGCTTCTGACATATATTAAAAATACTTCTCCTTTATTCATGCACACTTTTAATCCAGTCCGCACTACTTTAGCTTCATTTGGCTTAATAACAATATTTTCTACAGATTTTAAATCATATCCTGCTGAATCAGTAGTACTCCTTTTAGGAAGATCATACTTATTATATAAATCAAAATCATTGGAAATATCTTTTTGAAATTGCTTATAACTTATCTTTTCAAAATATCTCATAATTCTCCTTTCAATAAAAAAAGCATCTCCTTTTACAGGAGTGCTTAATACACGGTACCATCCATTTTTAACTTATTACTATAACGCGTAACCGATAATCCCTTTCAGGCATTGCTCCTAAGTAGTAATTAATAAATTATTTTATTATCTTTCACCAAATGATAACTCTCTTTAAAAACATATTTATTAATCGTGTCCTATTCTTCACATCTGGATAAATATTACTACTTTTTCATTTAATTGTCAATCTTTTATCTTTTTCTTATCCTGCTATATGTTTATCTTATGATAATGTCTTAAGTGTTATCTTTAGAAAATGTCTCACT
>DAOPMC010000001.1:0-64112 GCA_035392025.1 Bacilli bacterium | reverse complement strand
TGCTACACTTTCAGCATCAACTGAAACATTTACAATGTCAGTTAATGTTCAAGCAGTAGCAAGTCCACTTGGCACTTTTATCAATAAACCATGACCCAGCTTAATTTAATTAGCTATTAAAAATATATAAAGGAGGAACAAATGGAAAAAAATAATTCAAAGCAAATAATACTTTCTATTGTAGCTGTTTTAGTACTAGTTATTGCAGTAGTTGGAGTATCTTATGCAATGTATAGCTTTAGTGCTACTGGTACAAGAACATCATCTATCTCTACTTCACAGTTATCTATAGCATTTAGTGATGAAACTGTAGCAACTTTAACAAATCAATATCCAATGACATATGATAAAGGCCACAGTACTAACACTAATTATTATACATTTACTGTAGTACCAACACTTGCATCTGGAGTTACTTTTACATATGTACTATACTTTACTGAAGTATCTCAAACAGGTGATTTAGATGAAACTAAAATTAACTTTGTTGAAGTAGATGCTAATGGTAAAGCAGTTGAAGGATATGGAAGTTGCTCAGGAACCGGAGACACAGAGGCAGCGTGCCTTGCTGCATCAGGAACATGGACATTAGCACCAAAAGTACTTGGTAGTTATATGTCAGCAACTAACTATTTTGCTTCAAGGCAAATTACAACAGCAGCAAATGAAACATTCCGTATTCAATTTTGGGTAGATGATGAATATGATTTAACAACAAATGATAATACTACATCAAATGATACAATTTCAAATACAACAACAGCAGCAACATATACATTCAAAGTAAATGTTCAAGCAACAGCATAATTTATTTAATATGATTAGACTTATGAAAAATAAGTCTTTTTTATTTATTTTTATTAAAATTTATGTTATTATCAATAATAGAGATAGTGTAAGAGAGGATGCTAGTATTTTATGGTAAAAGATAAGAATGACAATTTAAGATATATTATATATATAGTAAAAGAAAATGATACTTTAGCATCTATTGCAGATAAATATGATGTAACTGAAAAGTCTATCATAAAAATTAATGAACTTGAAGATACTAATATAGTAGTAGGACAACAGTTATATATAAAACCAAATAGAGGAATAGTACCCATTTGGTTACTAATTGTTATGTTAGTAGCATTAATTGCAGGAGCATCATTTATCACCTTTTCTATAACAGATTATGTTAATAATGGTGGTTCAACGGGAGGCTCTAACAATATTGATGTTGGAATGGTACTATTTTCTTATAGCGAAGCTGATTCAGCTATTGATATAGTAAATGCTTATCCTATGACTGATGAACTTGGTAAAGCGTTATCTGGGACAAACGAATACTTTGATTTTCAAATTACTTTTAACTTAAATAATAATCCTAAAGTTAAAAAAGTAACATATGAAATATATCTTACAGAAGCATTAATAAGTGGTTTAAAATTAGATCCAGCATATATTAAAGTTTATTTAGAGGAAAATGGAGCAGCAGCATCTGGTTTTACGGGAGTAATTCCAACATATACAAATTTAGATAATAGCACTCATGCCTCAAATGCTAAAAAATTATATACAAAAGAACTTACCACAACTCAAACAAATTCATATCGTCTTAGACTTTGGGTTGCCAATAATTATGAATTAGATAATACAACTAGAACTTTTAAATGTATTGTAAATGTTATAGGATATGTAGAATAAAAGGGTGAAATTATGAAGAAAAAAATAGCATTAATTTTAAGAATAATATCTAAAACTATTCTTACGCTTTTGCTTATCTTAATAGTACTTCTTGCAGCGTATGTAGTATATATCAAAGTAATGCAAAAACAAGATAAATTAGATAAAGTTCCTTTTAATATGTATGTTATCCTAACCCAAAGCATGTCCCCTAAGATTAAAGCTGGGGATATGATAATAACTTTTAAAACGAAAGATGATGTATATGCAATAGGTGATGTTGTAACATATATATCGGATGGAACATATACACAAGGTATTACTGTTACTCACAGAATTGTCAAAATAACACTTCGTGATGGAGAGACAGCTTATGTTACAAAAGGTGATGCTAATAATACCGAAGATTCTCCAGCAGTACTTACTAAAAATATAATGGGTAAAGTTATTTTAAAAATACCAAAGATAGGATATATTCAACAATTCTTAGCGACCAAATTTGGTTGGCTAGTTGCGATAGTAGTTCCGTGTATGGGTATAATTATATTTGACTTCGTAAAAATATTTACCAGGAGAAAGAAATTACTAGAAAGAAAAAGAAATCTACAAGAAACTACTAATATAGATAATGTTAAAACAATTACCACTCCTGTAGAAGTAGAACATAAAGAACCTGAGAAAAAAGTTATAATAGAAGAAAAAAGAATTGAAAAGAGGGAAGAAGATGCTGAAGAAGACTTTTGGGGAATTAATTAATTTATTAGTTGGTGCAATTTTAATTATCTCTTTGCTTATGGCAGGGTATTTAATATTTGCTAATGTCTATCATGCACAAGAACTGCAATATGATTATTATATTAATGACGAAGGAAAAACAAAAAGAGAAAACATTGTAAAAAAAATAGATGATGCTGATAATAGACTTTCAACAATTAGTTTTACTGTATTTGGTGTTAATAATAAAGCTATATATTATGAAAAAATTAGATTAGGACTAAAAATATGTACTGATGAATTTAAAAAAATGGAACTTTACAAGACACCTATCGAAACAGCAGATGCTTTTACTAATTACACTTATTATAAAGATTTCAATTCATTTAGAGGAGAATGTTTAGCTTATCAAATGGGAGTAATAAGAACAACGGCATCATCTGACTTATATGAAGATGAAAAAATGGTTAGCACGCTAGCAATGCATCAACCGGTTATTTATCAAATAACAGCTAGTAATACAGTGTTAGAAAATTGGCTAATGGGAAATAGTTCCTACAGCTATACTACAGTTGATACTAGAAATACCATATATAATCCAACAAAAGTTATTTATGAAAGACTTTTAGATAATTATGAACAATCAGCAAATATACTTGATGAAATTGTTGATTATTTAGAAGAAGTAAGAGCAACAGCAACAACTGGGGAGGTGACACAATGAAGCAGTTAATAAATGGCTTATTTGTAGTTTTAAGAATACTTTTATTACTTGTAGCTATGGGTTTAATATTTTATGGATTACTGCTGACTTATACAAGACTTGATAAATCAGTAACAGATTCAATCCCTATTATGTTACCATTTGTACTTTTACTAATTATGTATATTATTAATCTTATGGGACGCCAAAAAATAATTAATCGTAATTTCTTCTATAACATAACAGCAGTAATTGTACTTGGTGCAATAGTATATATTGGTTATCGTGCTAAATTTGATACTAATATGATGCTATATTACAAGTATGGTATTAATTATAGTCCATCTTATTTATCTGATAACTTAGGTACTATTAAATTACTTATTTATTTATTGTTTATATCAGATCTTGTGCTTGTAATAAATTATAGAATCTTTAGAGAAAAAAAAGTAGTAAAAGAGAAAGTTATAGAAGTAGTTGAAGAATTGCCTAAAGAAGAAGTTGTAGAAAAGATAGAAACTGAAGAAACTGTTAATGCATAACAGTTTTTTTTATGATATTATATGAGTGGTGATAATATGGATTTTAAATTTAAAAAGAAATTTGGTCAAAACTTTTTAGTAGATAATAATGTAATAGAAAAAATAGTTAGAGAAAGTAATATTATGGATGAGTCGTTAGTTATTGAAATAGGAGTGGGTTCTGCTAATTTAACTAAATATTTATGTAAAAGTTCATCTTTTGTTATTGGATATGAGATAGATAAATTTCTAGAAAAACACATAAACAAAAATTTAAAATCCTATGCTAATTATGAAATAATCTATGATGATTTTCTAAAAAGAGATATTAACAGGGATGTTGATAAGTATAATTATAAAAATATTTATGTAATTGCCAATGTTCCTTATTACATAACAACCCCAATAATAGAACATATTATAAACAGCGGTATTAATACTACAAGCGTTGTCTTAATGGTTCAAAAAGAAGTAGGAGATAGATTCTGTGCTAAACCAAGTACTAAAGATTATGGATCTATTACAGTATTTTTAAATTATTTTTATGACATTAAGAAGCTATTTGTTGTAAATAGAACGTGTTTTATACCTAAGCCTAATGTTGACAGTGTAATCATCAAATTAGAGAGCAAGGATAGAATATTTGTTAAGAATGAAGACTTGTTTTTTAAATTAGTTAGAGATAGCTTTAGATATAAAAGAAAAACTATTAGAAATAATTTAAAAGAGTATGATTTAAATAGAATTGAAGAAGTATTAAAAGAACATGGATATGATTTAAATACTAGAAGTGAAGTATTAAGTGTCAATATATTTTGTGATATTGCAAATAAATTGTCTTAATTTGGAAATATTTTTCCTAAAGTAGACAAAGAGCAAAGTTTTGAAAAAATATTTTCAAAACTTGACTATTTGAAATTATTGATATATATGATTGGTTTAAATGTATTCATGGATATATTTAAATAAATAATATTTTATTAGAATAGAGCATATAATTATTTGGAGATGATTATATGCTTTTTAATATAGGGGATTTGGTTACTAGAAATTCTTATAATAATGATATTGTATTTAAAATTATTGATTTAAAAGATGAGATGGTCATATTAAAGGGTGTTAATGTCAGACTTGTTGCAGATAGTAAGATCGATGATTTAAAAAAGTGCGATAATTGCTATGATGATATCTTAGATGATGAAGAAGCGTATGATAGAATCAAAAGCGATGAATTAGATCGTAGTGAATATTTTTATTTACCCGGGAAGATTCTTCATATTGATGCTGACGAAGACTATTTAAAAAGATGTATGGATTTTTATAAAAAGATGGATATTTTAGCATATGGGATATTACTAAAAGAAAATGTAGTTCATCTAAATATAAGAAAACAATTAGAAGATATAAATCCAGATATTGTTGTAATAACAGGACATGATGCCTATTATAAAAGACAAGATGATATAAATGATTCTACCAATTATAAAAATAGCGATAATTTTATAAAGGCAGTAAGAGAAGCTAGGAAATATGAAAAGTCTCACGAAAAGTTAGTTATTATAGCAGGTGCATGTCAATCAAATTATGAAGAATTAATAAAGTCAGGATCAAATTTTGCATCTAGTCCTAAAAGAATAAATATTCACGCCTTAGATCCAGCGATAATTGCATCGAGTGTAAGTTTATCTCAAAAAGGAAGAGATATAGAATTATTAAAAATATTAAATAAAACTAAGTATGGTGCAAATGGCATGGGTGGAATAATAACAGAGGGAATGATGTATACGGGGTATCCTAGATGAGTTTAGAACATATAAAAGAATATATAAAATCTAATGTTGGGAAAAGTCTATCTTTTAGGATAAATGGTAGCAGAAATCAAATAGAAGAGTTTGAAGGGGTTATAGTAGAGACTTACAATAGAGTTTTTTTGGTTAAAGAAATAAATACAAGATCAATTAAATCTTTTTCTTATAACGATGTTCTAATCAAAAATTTGGTTATAAAAGGGGTTTAAATCTATAAAAAATATGTTATAATAAAAATGGTATAATATATAGTAGGTGTATCATGGAAAAAGAAAGACTAGGATACTTAAAATTAAAAAAAGAAAGATTAATACAAAAATATGGTAAGGAAGCAATTATAAGTTTCATATCAATTTTTGTGTTAGTATTTTTAATTGCGGGTTCTAGTTTTGCCATATTTACTGATTTAGATGAAGGAACTGGGCATAATACGGTAACTGTTGGTTCTCTTAGTGTTACTTTTGATGATACAGCAACTGGTCTAGGCGGCACAATATCACTTACCAATGCACTTCCTAAAAGTGATGCGGAAGGAATATTACAAACACCATATAAATTTAGAGTAACAAATAGTGGCAATGTAAAAGCAATCGTAACTTTAACTTTAGAAAACGATACGGATGCAATTACGACTTGTGGATGTAATTCTAATCTGCTTGATAATAATAATGTTAGATATCAGTTAATAGATGAGACAAACTCAATTACTTATGAACCTATGGAACTAACTACAGGAGGACAAATATTAAGAGTATCATTAAATGTAGGAGCATCTGTTACATATTCACTAAATACTTGGATAAAATCAGATGCACCAAGTAGCATAGTAGGAAGACATTTTCATAAAAAGTTAATAGTATCTTCTTCTCAGGAGACACCATTATTATTAAAAGATTTGATAATTGGAGAAGATGAAGAAAATGTTATTACAACTGCAATTACAACTACCAAAGCTGCTGCAAGTTCAACATATTATGATAATGCCCCAACATCAGTTTCAGACTATCAAACTAAAGTGTGTGACACAATGGGTAATTATTATGTCAGTGATTATTGCCAATATTGTGATTCAAACAATGCAAACTATAATTTAACGACATGTACGAGTTATTATAATAATAATGGTGCACAATCATTATATACTGTGGAAAACGGGGTATATAAAGTAACTGGGCAAGATAGTAAGGATACATATTTTTATCGAGGAAACATTATAAATAATTATGTTTTATTTGCAGGTTCAAATTGGCGAATTGTTAGGGTTAATGAAGATGATACTATAAGATTAGTTAAAACAACAGCAACAGGAACTGCAAGTACATATAACGCTCTATCAAATGCATCTACGTATTTGGGGTATACTTATGATGGTGGAAGTGGAACAGAGGATTCAGCGATTAAAACGAGTTTAGAATCATGGTATGATTCTACTTTATCAAACTATGATAAATTTGTATCATCAGCTAGTTTCTGTAATGATACATCTTCAGCATATACTAGGGCAAATAGTGGTTCTCCATCATATGCCTGTTCTAATTCATATCTATATGATGTAAAAATAGGATTGTTATCAAGTGATGAACTAATATACGCAGGATTAAAACTTGGAGTTATCAATAAATTTAATATATTAAGACAAACTTCATCATATTTTACCATGTCTGCCTATGGATATAGTAACAGTGTTTCATATATGTTATCGACAAATAGTATTGGTGAAGTTATCAGCACATCTACTAGCACTTCTATGGATGTATATCCTGTAATAAATTTAGCACCAACAGTTAAAGTGACAGGT
Organism: Bacilli bacterium; assembly: GCA_035392025.1. GTDB lineage: Bacteria > Bacillota_I > Bacilli_A > RF39 > UBA660 > DAOPMC01. The sequence goes on along the minus strand of DAOPMC010000001.1, from coordinate 56,897 downwards.
ACTGGAACTAGTGCTGATCCATATGTTGTAACTGAGATGTAAATATATATAAAAACAATTGATTTTTGTTAATTATTGGTATATTATTTAAGTAGAAGCGGTTTGCTTTAAAGGAGGACATAAGATGAAAATAACATCAGTTAATGTACGTAAGATTGAAAAAGAATCTTCTCGTATGAAAGGAATTGCATCAGTACTTATTGATGATTGCTTTGCAGTTCATGACATTAGAATTATTGAAGGAGACAATGGGTTGTTTATCGCAATGCCAAGTAGAAAAACAGCAACTGGAGGATATCGTGATATAGCACATCCAATTAATCCAGAAACACGTACAATGTTTGAAGAAGCTATCTTAGAAGCATACAAGACTGCTGAATAATTTAGTTTAAGAAATCCCTTAAGGGATTTTTTTAGTATAAATATAATCTTTCTAGCATATCGTTTGTTAGGAGGAAATATGGAAAAAAATGATAATATTAGTCTTAATAACATAAATCATGGAATATCTATTTTAGAGAGAAAAACACTTAATGTTACTGGTGTTAATAAAATAGAAAGTTTTGATGATGAAGAATTTTTTATGGAAACAACTATGGGATATTTAGTAGTAAAAGGAGAAGGATTAGAAATAGTGAAACTTGATACCAAAGAAGGGGTAGTCTGTTTAAAAGGATTAATTATTAGTATGTGTTATGTAGATAAAATAAAAAAGAATGCTAAAGAAGGAAGCATTTTTTCTAAGATGTTTAAGTGAGTTTATTAGAACAAATACTATCTATATTCTTTTGCTTTTTTTATGGGATGCTATTTAGAATATTTAAAAATATATTTAAAGACAAATTATTTTTGGGAAAAAGAATATTCATAATAATAAATAATTTGCTTTTTTATTTCTTTTTTATATTTTTCTTTTTAATAGTTAACTATTTTATTAATAGTGGAATGATTCATACTTATTTTTTAATTTTTTTTCTTCTTGGTTATATATTTTCTAAAAAATTGACGTAAAGTATAAACTTTACGATTGACTTCATTTTAAGGTGTGAGATATACTTATCGTAGGAGAGTAGGTGTGATATGGCAAATTCTAAAAATAGAAAAAAAAGACTAAAAAGAATTTTACTATTTGGAACAATATTTGTACTTATTGATTGTGCCATTATCTACGCTTATGCTAGTACCTGGGGACAAATTTATGCCAAAAAGAAAGAAAGTAGTGTGTTAACACAACAGCTTGAAACTTTAAAGGAAGATAAAAAAGACTTAAAGACAACAGTTGAAAAACTAAACGATCCTGAGTATATGGCAAAGTATGCTAGGGAGAAAAGATTATATAGTGGAAAGAATGAATATATAATTAGAATTAAGTAATTAATTCTTTTTTTATGAATTTTTCACTTGTTATTAAGTATTTAGTTGATATAATTGTAATAGGTGATTTTTATGATCGATAGTTATAATTTTTTAACAAAAGAAATTCTTAGATATGGAGACACAGTCGTTGTTGGATGCTCTGGGGGACCAGATTCTATGGCACTGTTGCATCTACTTTTAAAGATTAAAAAAGAGATGGATATCGCTATTATATGTTGTCATGTTAATCACAATGTTAGAAAAGAAAGTATTACCGAGATGGAGTTTTTAAGAAAATATTGTCTTAATCATGGTGTAGAATTTGAAGCGATGACTATTAAAAACTATGGTGATGATAATTTTCATAACGAGGCTAGAACAATTAGATATACATTTTTTAATGATATAGTTAAAAAATATAATGCTAAATATTTAATGACAGCACATCATGGTGATGATTTGATGGAAACTATACTAATGAGAATAGTTCGTGGATCTACCTTGAAAGGATATAGTGGATTTAGTAAGATAGTTAAAATGAAAAATTATTCAATTGTTAGACCACTAATCAACGTTACAAAAGAAGAGATAGCAGAGTATGATAAAAAGGAAAAAATACCATATGTTATTGATTCGTCTAATGTAAAAGATAAATATACTAGAAATAGATATCGTAAAGTAGCATTACCATTTTTAAAAAGTGAAGATCCTCTAGTTCATCAAAAATTTTTAAAGTTTAGCAATACATTATTAGAATATAATGACTACATTGATAAAGAAATGAGTAAGATAATAAAGAAGGTTTATAGTCAAAAGTGTTTAAATATAGAAGAATTTTTAAAATTAGAAAAGATTTTTCAAAATAAAGTCATTTATTTAATGTTAGAGGATATATATCAAGATGATTTATTCTTAATTTCTGATGTTCATGTAGATTTAATTTTAAAACTTATTAATTCTAGAAAGGCCAATAGCTATATTTATTTACCTAATAATATTAAAATAATTAAAAGCTATGATACCCTAAATGTTATAAAGGAGACAGAAGAATCAATTAATTATGATATTGAAATAGATGAATATGTTGCGCTTCCTAATGGCAAATTTATTAAGTTTATTGAAGAAAGTAAAATTAATGATAACTTTATATGTAGATTAAATAGTAAGGATGTATCTATTCCACTTCATGTTAGAACTAGAAAAAATGGTGATAAAATGATTGTTAAAGGTATGATGGGACATAAGAAATTAAATGATATCTTTATTAATTCTAAAATACCAATGCATGAGAGAGATATGTGGCCAGTAGTCGTTGACTCTAACGAAACAATAGTATGGCTACCGGGACTAAAAAAATCTAATTTAGATGTTTCAAAAACAGATAAGTGTGATATAATACTAAAATATTACTAAAGAAGGAGAAAAACAATGAAAAAAAGAAACTCAATTATAAAAGGAATACTGCCATATATAATAATTTTTTGCTTATTTGCAGGAATATATTTCGCAGTGAATATATTAAATAAAAAAGTAAATACATTCACATATAATGAATTTGTGGGATATTTAGATAAAAAAGAAGTAACTACTATGGAGATTACTCCTAAATACGGTTCGCAAATATATGAGATTAAAGGAAAACTTGTAGGATATGAAGAAAATGAAACATATTTAGTTAAAATTCCATATTCCGAGATAGCACTTGATGAAATACTTTCTTATTCTAATACAGATGATATTGAAGTAAATGTTGAAAAAGATCCATCATCTTCTTCATTTTTAACTATCTTAATTAATGTTGTACCTTTCTTACTATTAGGAATACTTGTTATCGTATTTTTAAATAAACAAGTTGGTGGTGCTGGGAAATCATTTGATTTTGGCAAAAGCAAGGCAAAACTAAGTAATGGAAATGATAAAGATAAAGTAACATTTAAGGATGTAGCTGGATTAGATGAAGAAAAAGAAGAAGTAAGCGAACTTATTGATTTCTTACAAAATCCTAAGAAGTTTCAAAAATTAGGTGCTAGAATTCCTAAGGGCGTATTATTAGTAGGGCCTCCAGGAACAGGTAAGACTCTTCTTGCAAGAGCTGTTGCAGGAGAAGCTAATGTACCATTTTATTATATTAGTGGCTCTGACTTTGTAGAATTATTTGTAGGTATTGGGGCATCTCGTGTTAGAGATATGTTTAAAGAGGCTAAAAAAACAGCACCATGTTTAATATTTATTGATGAAATAGATGCTGTTGGTAGACAACGTGGAACAGGTCTAGGTGGAGGCCATGATGAAAGAGAACAAACTCTTAATCAGCTGTTAACTGAAATGGATGGTTTTGGAGTAAATGAAGGAATAATTATTATTGCAGCAACTAATAGACCAGATGTTTTAGACCCAGCACTTCTTCGACCAGGTAGATTCGATAGGCAAATTACTGTTAATTTACCAGATGTTAAAGGAAGAGAAGAAATTCTTGGAGTGCATGCTAAAAATAAAATTTTATCACCAAACGTTAAACTACATAATTTAGCAAAAAGAACAGTAGGCTTTTCAGGAGCTGATTTAGAGAATCTATTAAACGAAGCAGCACTTCTTGCAGTAAGAAGAAACAAACAAATGATTACTATGAGTGAACTTGACGAAGCACACGATCGTGTCCTTATGGGTCCAGCTAAAGTATCAAGACAAATTAGTGATGATGATAAAAAAATCACTGCATATCATGAAGCAGGTCATGTAATAGTAGGAATCAAATTAGAAAATTCTAATATAGTTCAAAAAGTAACTATCATACCTCGCGGCATGGCAGGAGGATATACTAATATTCAAAGTGAAGAAGAGAAAGCTCATGTTACGAAAACTGAGCTTATAGAAACGATTTCAACACTTCTTGCCGGTAGGGTGACTGAAAAGATAGTATTTAATGAAATAACAACAGGGGCTTCTAATGATATAGAACGAGCTACAAAAATAGCAAGAGCAATGGTTACTGAGTATGGTATGAGTGATTTAGGACCAATGCAATTAGAACAACCTGAATCAAGTATTTTCTTAGGAAGAGATTATAATAAGTCAAGAAACTTCTCTGATAAAGTAGCGTTTGAAATAGATAATGAGATGAGAAAAATAATTGATGAGTGCTATGATAAGTCAGAAAAGATAATTAATAAAAATATGAAAGATGTAGACTTGATAGCAGAAAACTTGCTTAAGTATGAAACTCTGACAAAAGAACAGATTGACTATCTATTAGAGCATGGAGAAATGCCTGAAGAAGAGAAAGTTGATAATATGACCCTGACTGAGTTAAAAGATTTAGCAAAGCAACAAGGAATTAAAGGATATAGTACTCTAACAAAAGAAGAAATAATAGCAAAATTAAAATAAATGAAAAGATGCTTTTTAAAGCGTCTTTTCATTTAGAATAAATCACTATGGGTGCCTGTTTCAATTAGAAATAAAATTAAATCATTATCATTCTTTTTATAAACAAGGAGCCAATCCGGTTCTATATGACATTCTCTACAATCTTTAAATTGTATATTATTAGTTAGTGCGTGATCTCTATATTTTTTGTCTAGTTTTTTATTGCTTGCCAAACTATTAATTACTATAGTTAATTTTTCCAAATCCTTTTTTCTCTTTTTGATCAATTTCAATTGTTTTTTAAAAGAACCAGTTATGATTATCTTATATTTCACTAATCAACATCCTTTAGTACTTCATCAAAACTTGCGTAATGTTTTGCTTTGATTTTCCCGCTTTCAATAGCTTCAACTTCTTCTAAAGCGTTAAGCAATCTTCTATTGGGAATATCCATTGTAGAAATAAAAGGTATACTTTGTTCTCTAACGCTTTGCGTTAGAAACATGTTTAAAGCAACACTTGTATTCATTCCTAGGTTTTTAAACAATTCATCGGCTTGCTTTTTTAAATTTTTGTCAACCCTGAAACTCATATTAATGGCATTTGATATATTAGACATAACATCACCTCTTCTAATAAAATTAAAATATCATACTAACACATTGATGTCAATACATTTTCAATATATTATCAATACTATTATATGCAAAGAATATAATAGTATACACTACAAATCATTAATGTTCGTATATAAGACATAGATTTTTTAGTAATGGTTTGATACAATTAAATTGGTGAAATTATGAGAATAGGTAATATAGAAATTAATGGTAAAACAGTTTTAGCACCTATGGCAGGAATATCTAACAGCGCATTTCGTAGGATTGTTAAAGAAATGGGATGTTCTTTGATATATTCAGAGATGGTCAGTGACAAAGCAATATTTTATGGTAATAAAAAAACAATAGATATGCTATATATGACAGAAATGGAAAGACCCATTGCGCAACAGATATTTGGGAGCGACAAAGAATCTTTTGTTATAGCAGCAGAATATATTTATAAAACTATGAAACCAGATATTATTGATATAAATATGGGTTGCCCTGTGCCAAAAGTTGCAGTGAGAGCCCAAGCGGGATCAGCATTATTAAAAGATATTTCCAAAATAAAAGAGATAGTTTCTGCAGTAGTGGCATCTGTACCATGCCCTGTAACGGTTAAAATAAGAAGTGGTTGGGATGAAAAAAGTATAAATGCTAAAGAGGTAGCGATTGCTTGTGAAGAAGCTGGCGCCAGCGCCATAACAATTCACCCAAGAACAAGATCACAAGGATATAGTGGACACTCTGATTGGAATATAATTAAAGAAGTTAAGGAAAGTGTAAATATTCCAGTGATAGGTAATGGTGATATTAAGACCATTTATGATGCTAAAAAAATGCTTGCTGAAACTAAATGTGATCTTATTATGATAGGACGAGCTTCTCTTGGGAATCCTTGGATATTTAAAGAAATAAATGAATATTTAGAAAATAACAAAATAATAGATAAATCAACAGATATAGATAAAGTAAATATGGCATTAAAACATTTATCATATCTAAAAGATTTTAAATCTGATAAAGAAACATCGCTTGAAATAAGAAGTCATATAGGTTGGTATTTAAAAGGGATAACTGGATCCAATGAAATTAAAAATAAAATTTTTAAAACAAGAGATTTAGAAGAAATAAAAAAAATATTAGAAGAATTTAAAGAAGAAGAATTATATGATAATTAAACTCTTGCAAAATTAAATCTTTTGTGCTATTATCTATACATGCAAAAGCAAAGAAGAGACAAGTAAGATAGTTTTAGCTAGTAGAGAGTTATTGGTGGGTGAAAAATAACAGTGATAATTATCTGAATAAAGACTTGGAGCTAAATATTGTATATAAGATATTTCGGGAGTCTCCGTTAAAGATATGAGATATATATTTTTAAATATATAATTAAGGTGGTACCACGAACAATTCGTCCTTTGGAAGAGTTGTTTTTTTATTGATAGAAGGAGGAAAAATTATGAGAAATTTTTCAGAACAAGAACTGATTAGAAGAGAAAAGTTAGATTTTCTAAAAGAAAAAGGGGTTGATCCATTTGGTCATAGTTTTAATGTTGATGTAACAACAAAAGAACTACAAGAAAAGTATCAAGATATGGATGCAGAAGCATTAAATGAAGCAAGTATCGAAGTCTCTATCGCAGGAAGAATTATGACTAAAAGAGGTAAAGGTAAAGCAGGATTTATTAATATTCAAGACAAATATGGCCAAATTCAAATATATGTGAAAATAGACAATATTGGTGAAGATGCATATGAAGTGTTTGATAAAGGTGATCTTGGTGATATAGTAGGTATCAAAGGAACAGTTATGAGAACACATATGGGAGAATTAAGTATTAGAGCAACAGAGTATACTCATCTATCTAAAGCTTTAAGACCACTTCCGGAAAAATATCATGGTTTAGTTGATACAGAAGAAAGATTTAGAAGAAGATATGTTGATTTAATAGTTAATGATGATGCCAGAAGAGTCGCTTTTATGAGACCAAAGATTATTAGATTAATTCAAAAGTATTTAGATGACTTAGGATATGTTGAAGTAGAAACTCCAGTACTTGGTACAATACTAGGAGGGGCTAATGCTAGACCATTTGTTACTCATCACAATACACTTGATATTGATATGTATTTGAGAATTGCAACAGAATTACCACTTAAAAGATTATTAGTTGGTGGAATGGATGCAGTTTACGAAATAGGAAGATTATTTAGAAATGAAGGAATGGATAAAAATCATAATCCAGAATTCACTACAATTGAGTTATATAAAGCATATAGTGATTTAGAGGGCATGATGGATGTTGCTGAAGGGCTTCTTTCAACAACAGCAATGGAACTATTAGGTACAACTGAAATATCTTGGAGAGGGCATAATATATCTCTTGCTAAAGGTTTTAAAAGGATTTCAATGGTAGATTCAATTAAAGAACAAACTGGCATTGATTTTCTAAAAGTTAAAGATACAGAAGAGGCCAAGAAATTAGCAGCAGAGCATAATGTTGAAATAGAAGATCACTTTGAATGGGGACATATAATTAGTGCTTTCTTTGAAAAATATGTAGAGGAAACTTTAATTGAGCCAACATTTGTATATGATTATCCAATTGAGATTAGTCCACTAGCTAAGAAAAATCCAAAAGATGAAAGATTTACTCAAAGATTTGAGTTGTTTATTGTTGGAGGAGAATATGCTAATGCATTTACTGAATTAAATGATCCAATTGATCAATATGAAAGATTTGAATCTCAAATAAAAGAAAAAGAATTAGGCAATGAAGAAGCTAATGAGATGGATCTTGATTATGTAGAAGCACTAGAGTATGGCATGCCTCCAGCAGGTGGTATGGGTATTGGAATTGATAGGTTAGTTATGATGTTAACTGGTTCTGAAACTATAAGAGAGGTTATCTTATTTCCAACAATGAAACTAAAATAGATACATTTTTTGTATCTTTTTTTCTTTTTACACAACTTTCACTTTATTTTATATCTAAAAAGTGTCATAATTAAATTACAAGGAGGTTTTTTCTATGAAGAAAAACAGTTTATTCAAAATTTTAGGTATCACATTTTTGGTAGCAGTTATCCTAACCTGGGTATTTAAAACTGCTAGTTACTCTGGAGAGATATCATTAGGAGATAGAGCACAGCTTGGGCTATATGACATGATTCAATATGTATTCTATTCATTTAGATTTTTCTCTGGCATAATGGTTTTTGTTTTATTAACAGGAGCATTATATGGAGTATTAGGAGCAACAGGAGTATATGAAAGGTTTATTGAAGCAATTGCCAACAAATTTAAAAAGAGAAAAGAATTAGTTTTGGTTGCAATAATTGCAATATTAGCAATTTTATCATCTTTTGTTGGATTAGAGTTTGCGATGTTTGCATTCTTCCCATTCTTAATATCTTTAATTATGGCAATGGGTTATGATAAAATCGTAGCAGTAGGTGCAACATTAGGTGGAACAATTGTTGGTATGATTGGTTCATTATATTCAGCAAGTATGTTCTCAAATGTAAATTCTACACTTTCATTAAATTATGCAACAGAAACATTGATGAAATGTATTTTATTAATACTTGGCATAGGATTATTAGTGTTATTTACTATGCTATATGTAAGAAAAGGTAAAAAAGCAAAGAAACAGTCTTCACCTGCATTAGTAAAAGAAGATTCAAGTAAAAAGGCAGAACTAATTAAGTGCAAAGAATGTGGCAAAAAGATTGATGACAAGTCAAAGATATGTCCTCATTGTGGAATTAAAATTATTAATGATGGAGTTAAAGAAAAGAAAGACAAAAATAAGAAAACTCCGCTTTGGCCACTAATTGTAGTATTTAGTTTAGTTTTAGTAATAATGATTATTGGATCATTTGATTGGTCTGGAGCTGCTGGCATAACATGGTTTCAAGACATATATACTAAGATCATGAATGTAAAAATAGGCGGTTTTGCTATATTTAGTAAAATTTTTGGAAATTTTCCAGCATTTGGAACATGGGGAATTGATTCATATGGCTATGCAAGTTTTGATGCCTATGCAATTCTTATCGCTCTTGCATCAATACTTATTGCAATAATTTATAAAGTCAAATTTAGTGATTATTTAAAATCAATGTTAGATGGTGCTAAAAAGGCATTATTACCAGCATTATTAATTGCGGTAGCTTATGCAATTCTAATTATTACAGTTTATAATCCAGTATTTTTAAATATCTCTAATTTCTTCTTAACTATTACTGAAAAATTTAATGTATTAACAACAAGTTTTGCAATTATGATTAATAGTATATTTAATGTTGAAATTGGTTATTTTGCACAAAATGAATTAACATTCATTTCTGGAATATTTGCAGATTCTACCATTTATCCACTTATAGGTATGATGTTTACAAGCTTATTTAGTTTAATGTCATTAATAATGCCTACAGGATTATTATTAATTGCAACATTATCATATACAGATACTTCATATCTAGATTGGATCAAATATATTTGGAAAGTATTTGTTGGCATATTGGTAGTTTGCTTGATATTATTTACATTAATGTATTTAATTTAAAAAGAGTTTAAAAATGAAGTAGTAATATAAAAGTGGACACACAAAAAAGTGTTTCCACTTTTTATTTGATATAATTTAATAAAGGAGATGATGAAATGGCTAAAAAAGGTCAAAAACAAATGATTAGAACGGAAAACGAAAAGTATGAAATAATTAAACCAATTATTAATAATGAAAAGAGTCAATCACAGGTTTCTAGAGAAACAGGCATTAATATTGGATTAATTTTCAATTGGGTAAAAAAGTATAATGAATCTGGCATTGAAGGCTTAAAAAATAAAACTAAGCCTGGTAATCCTTTGATGAAATATTCTAGAAAAAAAGAGTTAACGAAGGAAGAACAATTAGAATATGAAAATATGAAATTAAGAATCGAAAATGAATTATTAAAAAAAGGATACCTAACGAAAGGAGATGGTTCAATTGTAAAATTCATGAAGTAACACAGATAAAGTATGAAATAATTGAATTACTAAGTAAAGAGTATAATATTAAATCTTTATGTATAATGTTAAAAGTTTCAAGATCAGGATATTATAAATGGATGAAGAATAAAGATATATTAAACAATTATGAAATTAACAGAAAAGATTTAGGAGAATTAATAAAAGAAATTCATAAGAGGAAACCTAGTTATGGTTATAAAAGAATTAATGCAATAATAAGAAGGGAAACAGGATGGTATGTATCAAACAATTTAGTTCATAAATTATGTAAAATATTAAAAATAAAATCAAAAGCTAAACATTATAAATATAAACCTGCAGGAGATGAATCCATTAAATTTAAGAATATAATTTTAGGTAATTGGTCTACGTCAAGGCCATTCGAAATAATTGTATCTGATACAACAACAATAGGTTTTAAGGGTAAACCATACGATTGGACTTTTTATTTGGATGTTTTTAATAATGAAATTGTTGGTTATGACGTAAGAGAATCAATGCATGGAAACGGCATTTTAAATCATAAGAAATCATTAAATAATATGCTAGATAGTAAAATAAAAAGAGGATATGAAAACCTTGAGACTATTGTCCACACAGATCAAGGAGCCGTATATTCCTCAGTGTCATTCAACAATATATTTAATTCTTATAAAATAACCAGGTCTATGTCGCGAGCTGGAACTCCTACTGATAATCCAGTCATCGAATCAAAAAATGGCTGGATGAAGAAAGAAATGCATATTGATTTTGACAAGAATAATTATAACACAGTTCAGGAATTTATTGATAATATTGTTTGGGATAATAACAATTATCGCCCAAGTTTTGCATTAAATTATAAAACCCCAGTCGAGTATAGAACTCAACTAGGGTTTAAATAATATTTTTTTAGTGTCCACTTTTTGTTGACAAGTTCATTTAAAAACTCTTTTTTTGTTGAATCAATATTCTATAAAAAACTCATAATAAACATAAACTATATAATAGGAGGAATTAGTTTATGTTTAGAAATTTAGTGAAGAAGCAAAAAAGATTCTAATTAATGCCAAAAAAGAAATGCAAGCATTATGCCATCCGTATGTTGGAAGTGAGCATTTGATGCTAGCAATATTGAAGAATAAAGACAATGAATATGTAGTAAAACTTAAGAAATATGGAGTTACATATACAACGTTTAAAAACGAATTAATCAAAGTTATTGGGTTAGGAAAAATCAAAAGTGAATTCTTTTTGTATACTCCTCTTCTAAAAAATATAATATATAATGCAATATGTGATAGTGAAGATAAAAATAAAGATTATGTTGAAGTTGATGATCTTTTGCTGGCATTATTTGATGAAGGAGAAGGAATCGCTATTAGACTTATGTTGGGAATGAATATTAAAATTAATGATATATATAATGAATTTGTTAGTGATTTTAATAAACCTAAAACACATAATAAATTATATGTAGAAACTTTTGGCGTTGATTTGAATAAAAAGGTTATAAATAAGGAAATAGATCCTGTTGTAGGCAGGGAAAAAGAAATAGATAGAATAATGGAAATATTAGGCAGAAGAACTAAAAATAATCCACTATTATTAGGAGAAGCAGGGGTAGGGAAAACTGCAATAGTAGAAGAACTTGCAAGAAGAATTGTAGAAGATAGGGTAGGCGCAAATTTAAAGAACAAGAAAATTATTTCGATCTCAATGTCAAATTTAGTAGCGGGAACCAAGTATAGAGGTGAATTTGAAGATAGAGTAAGCAAAATTATAAAAGAACTAGAAAATAATAATAATATTATCATTTTCATAGATGAAATCCATACATTAGTTGGAGCTGGAGGAGCAGAGGGCGCAATAGATGCTTCTAATATATTTAAACCAGCACTAGCCAGAGGCAAAATAAAAGTGATCGGAGCTACGACTAAAGAAGAATATAAAAAAACTATAATGGAAGATAAAGCACTTGATAGAAGGTTTCAAATAATTGATATATGTGAACCAACTATAGAAGAAACGAAAGACATTTTACTTAAAATAAAACCAATATATGAAAACTTCCACCAAGTAAGAATAAGTAATGATACAATTAACGATATTATTTACTTATCAGATAAATTTTTGTATGATCGGAAAATGCCTGACAAAGCAATAGATGTTATGGATGAGGCATCGTCAAAAGTAGCATTATCAAATAATGAAGACAATAACAAGATAAGAGAATTAAATTTAGAACATGCCCTAGTTAAAGACAAGAAAAACAAAGCGATTATTAATAATAATTTTCAAGAAGCAACAATGTATAAAGAGCAAGAAATAAAAATAGAAGATGAAATAAATAATTTAGAAATTTTAATGGTCAATAATAAAACTATTAAAGAAGTTACTAAACAAGATATAATGGATGTGATAAAAGCCAAGTCAAAGATCCCGGTATATGAAATGATATATGATACCACTAAACTTAGAAGACATTTATTAGATAAGGTCAAGGGGCAAGAAGCAACAATAGATAAACTTATAAATATAAGTAAAAAAGTATGTTTAAATATTAGAACAAAAAACAAACCAATTTCAATTTTATTTGCTGGTTCAACCGGAACAGGCAAGACATTTTTAGCTAAGGAATATACTAAAGAATTTTTAGGCATAAATAATTTTATTAAAATTGATATGAGCGAATATAAAGAGGCACACAGTATTAGCAAAATAATAGGATCTCCTCCAGGATATATTGGATATAGCGATAATAAAAATATATTAGAAGAGATAAAAGAGAAACCACATTCAGTAATACTTTTGGATGAAATAGATAAGGCACATAGAAATGTTATAGAGCTTTTTTTGCAAATTCTTGATGATGGCAAAATTAAAAATTCCAAAGGGGAAGAGATAAGGTTTGATAATAATATAATAATTATGACATTTAATATTAAAAATAATATTAATAAAGTAGGATTTAATAGTACTAATGAAGAAAAATATTATGAAATTTTAAAAAATAAAATAGGTATTGAAATATTGAACAGACTGGATTATATATCATATTTTAATAACATGACTGAAGATATAATAAGTGATATAGTAAAAGACAGTTTAAACTTACTAATAAACAGTTATAAGGGCGAAGAATTAAACATTAAATTTAATAATAAACTAGTTGGTGAAATAATTAGATTGTCAGAATATAACATCTATGGGGCTAGAAAGATAAATAAAATAATTGACAACTATATTGATTCTGTCATTCTTGGGAAATTATTAGATGGAGAAAAAGACATTAAAATTGATGAATTAAAGGTGATTAAGTAATTGCCAAAAGGTTAATATCGTGATAAGATTATTTTAGAATAGTAGAATGTGTGGCTATAAATATGAAGAAAAAAATTGCCAAATTTTTAACCAAAGAAGTTAAAAGTTTATATATGTATATGACAATAATATTGGGATTATTAATAATAATTTCAAGTTTTTCTTATGCTATTTTAGAGGTGCAGACACAAAAAAACGCTGCTGTTGCAATCTTAATTTCTTCTAATCCAATAACGTTAACATCAAATATTTCATCTGCAACAACCGGTCTTACGATTGCAGCAGGAGAAACTATTGTTTTAAGCCTAGATGTTGAAAACAATGCACCATGGGAATTAAAATATAGGACTATATATACAACAACAGGCACAGTAACAGCTAAATATCTAACTAATTTTGATATAGCATCAGGAAATATTGGGGCAACAACTGAAAAACAAGTAGTAATAATATTAAAAAATACGGGAGATTCATCAACGACGGTTACATTTAGCGTTGAAGCATTGCCAACAGATTATTCATTTCCAAGTCTAGGAGCTAATACTTATGCCGTATCAACAAGTAGTTCAAATATAGAATATGCATATACTGGAAGTTATAATCAATTTATAGTGCCAAAAACTGGATATTATAATATAGAAGCATGGGGAGCACAAGGTGGAAATAGCACATATGGTGATTTAACAAAAACTGGAGGTCTGGGTGGATATACCAATGGTAAAATTTTTCTAGATGCTGGTGAAATATTATACATATATATTGGCGAAAATTATACTGGTGCGAAAGATGCGCTAAGTTTTAATGGTGGCGGAAGAGGGACACTAGCAGTTAGAAGTGGAGCGACTGTTTCGACTAATTCAAATGGTGGTGGAGCGACAGATATAAGATATTTTGGGGTAACTACTCCAACGTCAGATCAATTAGCGTGGAATTCAGAATTAGGGCTTAATTCAAGAATAATGGTGGCTGGAGGAGGAGGAGGAGCCAATATATCCGATGGAAATACTTATTTCAATAATGGTGGTATCGCTGGGGGCCTTTACGGCGGTTCTGGAAACGTTACCCAACTTGGTTCAACTACCTTGACGCCATCAGGCGGAGGTACTCAAACTCTAGGAGGTGTTATCGCTGATGGTACTGGATATAATGGTTCGTTTGGAATAGGTGGATATTATCCAACCTTTACAGCTGAATGGATGTATATTGCTGGCGGAGGCGGTGGATATTATGGAGGCGCTTCTGGAAATGTATCAAGTTCAGTGGTAGGTTCAGCAGCTGGCGGATCGTCATTCATAAGTGGATATGCAGGAGCAAATGCAATAACTTCCTCAACATCAACTGTGGCATCGGATGATATCATTCATTATAGTAATAAATATTTTATAGATACTGAGATGGTTTCAGAATCAAATACTGGTAATGGCAAAGCAACAATCACATATGTAGGAACAACATCCCCAACTAGATTAAACACAAGGTTAAATAATGTTAGATATATTAAGAATTGTATAAACGGTAACAGCACTAGTACATATAATCAGTGGGTAGAATTTCAGGCAATATATCAAGGAGAAAATATAGCAAAAGGACTAACAGCAACAGGGATAACAAACGATGCAACATATCCAATATCAAATATAACAGACGGTGATATAACAAGTGCAAATTATGCAAAGGGCACAACGGGTAATCAATGTGTAGTTATCGATTTAGGATCTTCATACAATTTAGATGAAATAGCGGTATGGCATTATTGGGCAGATGGCAGAACGTATTATAATAATGTAACAAGTGTTTCAAGTAATGGAAGTACATATGTAACTGTAATACACACTGAGGGACCCGAAACATCTCTTGGGCAGAGAGTGACTGCCTGGGATGATGGAATCCAATATACGGTTGCTAATATAGTTACAAATGGTAGCTTTGAAGACAGTACGACAGGATGGAGTATTGTTGGAAGTTACACAGCAACGTCTTCTTCATATTCAAGATTTGGAAGTAATTCTATTTGTACGAATATGGCTAGTAATTTATATTCTTCATATATCTACCAAACATATACATTTGAGGCGGGGCATATTTATTATTATAAAATAGATCACAAATTAGTTACAAATACAACTGGCACGTATACGCTGGAATTCAAAGTAAGGACGGCAAGCACACAGAATCTTCCTACATCGCTAACATCAACAGAATTAAGTAGTGGTTGGGTCAAAAAGAGTGTGGTTGTTGATACTGATGATTATAGCGATATGACTTATTTTGAAATGACACATGGCAGGTGGCAATCGGCAGCGTCCGACGGGATGGAAGGAAGTTTTCTAGCATACGCCGATGGGGCTCTGCTAGTAGACTTAACGAAAACATTTGGTGCTGGTAATGAGCCTACACAGACTTGGTGCGATGCAAATTTAGATTATTTTGATGGCAGCACTAATTTATACTTAAATTATTAAATATAAATTATGTTTTTAAAGATAGAAAAATCTATCTTTTTTCTTGGTTTGATTTTTATATATTATTAGAATATAATATAACTAGGTTAAGGAGGCAATATGGAAATATACAATACACTTACGAAAAAAGAAGAAGAGTTTATTCCACATAATGATGGGGAGGTTTCAATGTATACATGTGGGCCTACAGTCTATCATTATGCTCATATAGGTAATCTTAGATGTTATATTTTTGAAGATATATTTGAAAAAGGATTAAACTATTTAGGATATAAAGTAAAAAGAGTTATGAACATTACTGATGTTGGGCATAATGCTGGGGATGCTGATATTGGACTTGATAAAATGGTAGAAGGTGCTAAAAGAGAGCATAAGAGCGCACAAGAGATTGCTTCCTTTTATACAAAATGTTTTAGGGAAGATTTTAATAATTTGAATTTAAAATGGCCTGAGATAGTTGAAAAAGCAACAGATCATATTAATGATTATATAGAAGCTATTAAAGTTTTGCTTGATAAAGGATATGCATATCAATCTGGCGGTAACATTTATTTTGATATAACGAGAGCTAATGAATACTTCAAATTATCGGGCAAAAAAGCAGAAGATTTGATTGTTGGAGTTAGAGATAGTGTCACAAAAGATGAATTAAAGAAAAATCCATTTGATTTTGGGCTTTGGTTTACTAAATCAAAGTTTGATGATCAAGAACAAAAATGGAATTCTCCTTGGGGAATAGGATATCCTGGATGGCACATAGAGTGTTCCATAATAGCATCTAAGTATTTAGGAGAATATTTAGATATTCACTGTGGTGGTGTTGATAATATATTTCCACATCATACTAACGAAATAGCACAATCGGAAGCTTTATTTGGACACAAGTGGTGTAATTATTGGGTTCATTCTAATCATTTAAATGATAAATCAGGTAAAATGAGCAAATCAAAAGGAGATTTTTTAACACTTGATTTATTAAAGGCTAAAGATTATAATCCATTAAGTTATAAATATATGTGTTTAAACTCTCATTATAGAAATAATTTAGTATTTTCATATGAGTCTTTGGATATAGCACAAAATACATACTTTAAACTTAAAAAAAGAATTTTATCACTTAATAAGAATGTTGGAGAGTATGATGATGCACTAGCAAAGAAATATTTTATTAAGTTTGAGAATGCCATAGCAAATGACTTAAATACAGCGATGATGCTTACTACAATATATGATTTGTTAAAAGATGATGAATTAAATGAATGCACAAAATTAACGGTTATTGAAGATTTTGATAAAGTTTTAGGACTTGATCTAACAAAAGAAGAAGAATTTAATGTAGATGAAGAGATACTTAACAAAATAAAAGAACGTGACATAGCAAAAGCAAATAAAGATTATAAAAAAGCAGATGAGATAAGAGATGAGCTTTTACAAAAAGGAATTAAATTAATTGATACTAACGAAGGTACCAAATACGAAAGAGGGTAATATATGTACTATTATTATTTAGCAATTATTGGTTTTGTTATAACACTTATAGCCCAAATATATGTTCAATCTATATTTAACAAATATAAACAAGTAAAAAACAAGAAATTAATAAATGGTGGAGAAGTAGCAAGAACAATATTGAAAGCAAATGGTATTAATAATATATATGTAGTTGAAACTAGTGGTAATTTAACAGATCATTATGATCCTAGGACAAAGGTAGTAAGATTGTCGACTGATATATATAATGGAGAATCAATTGCATCAGCCGCAGTTGCAGCTCATGAGGTAGGACATGCAATCCAAGATAAAAATAAAGATGGATCTATGAGATTTAGATCATTCATATTACCACTTGCAAGTTTGGGATCAAAATTAGGATATATTGCTGTTATTATTGGGCTAGTCTTAGGATGGTTGGATATGCTATATTTTGGTGTAATTTTACTTTGCTTCGTCTTACTATTTCAAATCGCAACTCTTCCAGTAGAGTTTGGGGCATCTAAAATAGCGGGTGAAAACTTAGGAAAGTTAGGAATACTTACTAATTCAGAGCAAAAATTTTCTAAAAAAGTTTTAAATGCCGCAGCATTTACTTATGTAGCATCAGTGTTGACAACAATTTTACAAATTTTAAGATTACTTTTAATGGCAAGAGGGAGAAGAGACTAAAAGTCTCTTTTTTAGTTGCAAAATAGATGATATAATGAATTAGAGGTATAAATTATGAATACAGATTTGGTTAATACGATTGCACTAGCTTATTTGGGAGACGGCGTATATGAATTATTGGTAAGAAATTATTTAATATCAAAAGGGATAAACAATGTTAATCTTTTACAAAAAGAGTCTTTAAAATTTGTAACCGCTAAGAGTCAGTCAGATATCCTAAATAAGATAATTAGTAAACTAACGTTAGAAGAACAAGAAATAATTAAACGAGGAAGAAATGCTAAAATAAATTCCAAACCAAAGTCTTGCGATATTTTAACATATAAACATGCAACAGCGTTTGAAACTTTGTTTGGTTATTTATACTTAAAAAATAAAAAAGATAGGATAGAAGAAATATTTAATTTTATAAAGGAGGAAGTAAAATGCTAGTATCAGGTAAAAATGTGGCGAAAGAAATATTAAAAAATCCAAAAAGTGTCAAAAAAATATATTTATGGGACAATTTTAATGATAAAGATGTAATTTGTGCTATACAAAAGCACAAATTAGCAGTTGAAAATGTAGACAAAAGGAGATTAGATCAACTTGCAAATGAGAATCATCAGGGTATAATCATCGATATAAGAGATTATGAGTACTGTCAAGTTGACGATATGATTAAAGAAAATGGTTTAATAGTCATGCTAGATCATTTAGAAGATCCACATAACTTTGGTGCAATTTTAAGAACATGTGAAGCTGCTGGAGTTGATGGAATAATTATTCCTAAAGATAGAAGTGTGGACATTACTGGGACTGTTATGAAAACTTCAGCTGGAGCTTTAGAGAATGTAAAAATTGCTAAAGTGGCTAATTTATGCAGTACTATCGAGTATTTGAAAAAGAAAGATTACTGGATAGTATCTTCTGATATGGATGGCACCGACTTTTCTAAATGTGATTATAATATGAGCACATGTTTAGTAATTGGAAGTGAAGGTCTTGGCATAAGTAGACTAGTAAAAGAAAAATCAGATTTCGTTGTATCAATTCCTATGGCAGGAAAAATAAATAGTCTAAATGCTTCTGTTGCCGCAGGAATATTAATATATGAGGTGATAAAACAAAGAAGCAACTGATGGAGGATACATGAAATATGAAGAATATAATGATTATGAATTAATGTATTTAGTTTCTGAAAATGATGAAGAGGCGAGTAGTACTATATATAAAAAGTATCAGCCAATAATCTATAAGTATGCAACTAAATACTTTTCTTATGGATATCAAAAAGGATTAGAATATCAAGATATGGTTCAAGAAGGCAGAATTGGTCTTTCAAAAGCAATAGAAGGATTTAATGGAGATAGATCAATGTTTTATACATTTGCCAATATTTGTATAGAAAAACAAATTCTTAAATCTTTGAAAAAAGCAAGTAGTAAGAAAAATGATGTTTTAAACAATGCTACACTAGGAGATGAAGGATTTAATGAAGAAATGATATACAATGCTGTTAGTAACAAAAAGAATTCATCTGTTGAAACTGTAGAAGACAGTTTGTTTGAAAGAGAAATAATAATGTTCAAACATTCCCTAGATCTATCAAAATCATATATATTTGAACTTAGATACAATTTTTTTAGTTACAAAGACATAGCAGCGATATTAGAAATTAGTGAAAAGCAAGTAGACAACGCACTGTTAAGTATTAGAAAATTACTTAAAAACTATTTGAAAGCCTTAAAATAAATGATATAATTAAGTTAAAGTAGAGGGATTGTTTATGGCAATAGTATCATTAAAAGAGTATATTGATAATGTTAAAAATGATAGCTTTTTACATATTATGAAAAAAGTTGATATTGCAATGGATAAAAAATACAAAGAAGGCTTAGTATTAATAGACATTAACTTAAATCAGATAAACATTGATACCGACACTAAAGAAATAGGCTTTCCAATACATAATTTATATGATCCTCTTGAGAAAACAATTGCTAGTTCTATGACTGGTGTAAGTGTTCTTGCAGATAGAAAGTCATCAAGAGAGCATAACAAGATATCATTTGCATTAATGATAATGGGATGGTATGTAAATGAGGATCAGTCTGCTATTAAAAGTGATTTAGAAGTTAATGAAAATTATAATTTATATATTGAAAAAGTTCCTATTTGGATAAGACCATATTTTAATGAAATATTTAGAAAAATGAATAGTGACATAAATTTTCATGATTTTTATGATGTTTACTTTATTGGTGAACTTAATAAAAAAATAGATATGCATATAAATAAGTTGAAAGAGATGATCGCTTAATGAATAATATAGAAAAAGGATATGTTAATTTATTCACTCGTTATTTCCAAGAGGCTACTGCAGGATCAAACAAAGGAAATTTAGAGCAACAGGTACTAGATACTGCTGATGCTGTTCTGGGGAAAGTAGATGGAGTTATTGCTGATGAAATAAATTCTTTATCTAATAATTCTAACACACAGTCTAATCAACAATCACTAGGAGTTGGACTTGCCAGGACCCTAACAAAACCAGGTATATCAGCAGGTAATGGTTATGAAGACTATCAATCACCAGCACCAATGACTTATGGTGGCGCAAATATGGAAACGAATCAATACCGCGAAAATGCATTTATTAATATAGTGACTCTCCTTGCCATAATTGCACTGATTGCAGTTGTTGCAATGGTATGTGTGATGATTTTTCCAATAGTTAAGTAGACTAGTTTTAGTCTTTTTTTTATATTTCAAATATAGTACAATATAATTAAGTAGGTGATTTAATGAAAAAGATTGTTGTTTTTGGTGGAGGACATGGTATGAATTATTTCCTTCAAGGAATTAAATTATTTCCAGTTGAAATAACAGCAGTAATTTCTGTTTGCGATAATGGTAAGTCAACGGGAAAACTTCGTGAAGAATTTAATATGCCGGCAGTAGGAGATCTTAGAAATGTTATAGTATCTCTTGCTAAAATAGATTCGTCAATTAAAGATGTTATGCAATATCGTTTTAACACATATAGTGATTTAAATGGTCATCCTATTGGTAATTTGTTAATCACAGGAATGTATAATATGACAGGCAGTTTAAAAGAAAGCATTGATATGTGTTCTAAACTTTTGGATGTTGATGCACGAGTATTACCATTGTCAGAAGATTATTTAACACTTATGGGAGAAACTATAGATGGTGAAATTGTTGAAGGAGAAAGCAACATTCCACTGTCAGGTAAAAAATATAAAAAAATATTTTATAAAGAAAAGCCTAAAGTATTAAAGGAAGTGCTTGATGCCGTTAAATGCGCAGATGCCATAGTATTTAGTATGGGTAGTTTATATACCAGTACAATACCTCACTTATTGTGCAAAGACTTAATAGATGAAATATCTAAGTCAAAAGCTAAAATAATATATTTGTGTAATGCAGTGACCCAATTTGGTGAAACAGAAGACTTTTCTGTATCGGATCATTTAAAAATATTAAATAAATATTTAAAGAAAAGGAAAGTTGATACAGTACTTGCAGCAAATACTAAAATATCTGATAAAATACTAGCAAAATATAGCAATGAAGAACAAAAAGGATTAGTAAAAATAGATAAAGAAGAAATAGCAAGATTAGACTGCAAACTTATTTTAGGAGATATATTAACACTTGAAGATGATATGATTAGGCATGATAGTTTGAAACTTGCAACTGTATTTTTCTCTTATCTAATGAGGTGGTAATATGCCATTTACAACAGAAATAAAAAATGAAATATGCCAGTTGGATAAGAACAGAATGGAATCATTAGTAGAATTATCAGCTTTTATTAGAAATGATTATTCCAAAGTAACATCAAATAAGATAGAATTATTAACAGAAAATCCTAAAGTGGCTAAAAGAATATATTTATTGTTTAAGTCATTATATGATGTAACATGTATCATGGATAATGATATTAGCCATAGATTGTTAAAAAGAAGATATTATACGTTAACCATAACAGATAATGTGTCTGATATTTTATCGAGTCTAAATATAGTTGAAAATGATGCATATTTAGTTAAACCAAAAGATTATTTTGTGGAAACAGAAGAAGAAAAACGAGCTTATTTAAGAGGCGTATTTTTAAAAACAGGAAGTATTAATGATCCTAAAACGGCTAGATATCATTTAGAACTTATGATTGATAAAAAAGAAGAAGCGGAATATGTTATTGAATTATTGAACTATTTTAATATTAAATCAAAGGCTCTATATCGTGAAAATGGATATATGGTCTATGTCAAAAAAGCTGAAAAAATTGCTGATTTTCTTAGAATTATTGAAGCTAATAGAGCGGTATTATATTTTGAAGATATAAGGATATATAGAGATCATAAAAATATGACTAATAGATTAAACAATTGTGAACAAGCTAATATTGATAAAGTGATAGAAAGTGCTAATAAACAGATAGATGATATAGATAAATTACTTGAAAAATATGAATATGATGCATTAGATGAAAAAATAAAAGAGATAATAGATTATAGGAAAAAATATCCAGAGGCTTCCCTTATGGAACTTAGTAAAATTATGTCTTTTGAAACGGGAAAAGAAATAACGAAATCTGGGCTTAATCATCGTTTTAGAAAAATAAAAGGAATGCTATAAAAATAAAAGATGCAAATTTTGCATCTTTTATAATTTACTTATAATTTTTTTTCATTATAGCATTTCCCGTTTTAGCATGGAGCTTATATATAGTGGGGTTAATTATTAAGTCATATTCACCAATATATTCGCAAACTTCAGCATTAAAACCTAATTTCATGTCTGTTAATCCACTGAATTTATTAATTTTATTAAATTCTCCTGAGATACCATTTAAGTTAAATACTTTATATCCTAGGCTTACATATTTATCAATAATAAACCACTTTAAGTAAAATGATGGATATATTAAAGAATATGATTTATCAAAGCCATCGATTAATAGATAAATTACTTTAGGAGTTTTAATTATTGCAATAGCTCCTATATCTAGCATATCAGGAAATTTTGCCAATAAATCGGTCGCTTTCTTTAGTTCTTCTTTATTGGCATTAATAATTTTATCTGATTCCATTTTCCTAGTAATTAAATCACTATTATTTGGAATAGTTTGGATTTTATAATTTAGTTCTTCATTTTTTGCCTGACCCTTGTCATAGATTTTCTGAACACTTTTCAAATAAGAATTTGTATCAAGTTGCGCTACATACATCTCAAAATTATCTCCAAAAAAAGCACACATATCAGAATAATAGTTGATTCGTCGATAATGCTTTTTAGCAACGAAGTTATAAAATCTTGGCAGACTATTTACATCTAACTTAGTTACATCTATTCCCCTTGAAGTTGCCTTTTTAATTTTATTTCTCGTTGATTTATTAAAACTATCTAATACGGTTGGCTTTTCTTCACTCAAATTGATGATGGCGTTCCATCTAGGTTTTAATGTTTCAAAGAAAAGATTATTGCCAAAATGGGTATAATTATTCTTTAATAAAATTTGATGTGAAGATACATTCGCTTTAGCGATAACATTGCCATCTTGATCGTGTTTATAATCCATAATGGGAGGATCTATTTTTAAAAACACAAATCCTTCATGTGCTAAAGAGTTTTTAACAGCGCTTGTTATTATTCTTACTTCTTCTTCATTTACATAATTAATAAGCATTCCTCTTGGAGAATAGGCATATTTGTAATTTGCAAATAGTTTACCACATAAAATCATGGCAGCACCTATCATATTGTCTTTTTCCATGAATCCCCAAAATTTGATTCCGTAACCGCATTTATTCATAACCTTAGCATACGCAGATGTTTGAAAATATGTATGTAATGGATGGTTCTTAGAATACTCATCAAATTGTACATCAGTTAAATTAATTATTTTCATAGTTTCACCTTCACTTAGCAATTGTCAGCTTTTCAATTTTATTATTACAAACAAGATTAATTATTAATTTCTTATCTTTATATTCTATAGTAGAGTTTTTTTTATCACATACATTTGGAATATCATTACTAATATAACCACTATTATATAATGTTTCCAAATTCACATAATTAGTAGAATTATTGATTATATACTTTTTTCCACTAAGCAGTAGTGACTGTCTTTCTTTTAAAGTTGTCTCCTCTTTTTCATGCACTAAAACCTTTGTGACTAGAAGATAGCATGCACACAAAACAACTCCTATAGAAAAAAGAGAAATATATAAATCAATTGTAGATTTCTTTACATACATCTTAATCAACTCTCTATAATAATGATAACTTTTATATAGCAAAAAATCAATAAAAAGTTCAAATTATCAAAATAACATAGTATAATAAATATGAAGGTGAAATAATGTTTGAAAATAAAAAAATATTTATACTAGGAATGGCAAGAAGTGGTTATGAGTGTGCCAAAATATTAGCTAAAAGAGATAATTATATTGTTGTGAATGATAAAAATGATAAACAAGATATAACTAAAGTTAAAGAATTAGAAGGTTTAGGAGTAGATGTAGTTTTAGGCAGTCATCCTGATGACCTGCTAGATGGTAGTTTTGATTATTTAATTAAAAATCCTGGTGTTCATTTTGATCATAAATATTTAGAATATGCAGAAAAAAATAATATTCCAATAATTAATGAAGTAGAGATGGCATATCACCTATTACCTAAAGATGTCAAATTAATTGGTATCACGGGTACTAATGGTAAGACAACAACAACAACACTAACTTATGAAATATTTAAAAATTATTGTCCTAAAAAAGTTCATCTAGCAGGAAACATTGGATTTCCATTATGTAGTGTAATTGATGATGTAAAAGAGGGCGATATTATTGTTATGGAAATTGGAGTTCCTCAGTTACATGATATGTACGATTTTAAATTTAATATTGCAGTATTAACAAATATATTTGAAGCGCATTTAGATATGTTTAAAACTAGAGAGTACTATAATGAAAATAAAAAAAGAATATTTAATCATCAGACAAAAGATGATGTGGCAATTGTTAATGCTGGGAATAGCGATGCTGTGAAAGTAGCAGAAGGTATTAATTCTACTTTAAAGATATTTTCTAGTAAGGAAAAAGTTAATGGATGCTATCTCTCAAACGATGCAATTTATTACTATAATGAAAAAATAATAGATACTAAAGATATAAAATTACAAGGTATTCACAACTATGAAAATATTATGTGCGCAATTATGATCTCTAAAGAGTTTAACATTCCAACAGATGTAATTGTGGGAGTTTTGAAGGATTTTAATGGTGTAGAACATAGAATTGAGTATGTAAAAACCATTGATGGTAAAGATTTTTATAATGATTCTAAAGCAACTAATATAACATCTACTCAAATAGCCCTATCAGCATTTAAGAAACCGGTGGTTTTACTACTTGGAGGGCTTGAGAGAATGCAAGATTTTAACGAATTAAAGGATTATTTAGGTTACACTAAATTAGTAATTGCATATGGCGAATGTAAAAGTAGGATTGTTGATATTATAAGCAATCTAAATATTCCAGTTCTAAGTGTCAATACATTAAGAGAAGCAACCATTTTAGCAAATGAAAATAGTATATCTGGTGATATAATATTATTATCACCAGCGGCAGCATCATGGGATCAATATGAAAGTTATGAAGTGCGTGGAGAAGAATTTAAAAATATTGTAAAGGAGTTATAATATGAGAATAACCAAAATTTTAGCAAGAGAAATATTAGATTCAAGGGGAAATCCGACAATTGAAGTCCAATTGGAGATAAACCATAAATCGTTAGGCAGGGCAAGTGTACCAAGCGGAGCATCTACAGGAGAGCACGAAGCACTAGAACTTAGAGATAATGATCTAAGATATCATGGTAAAGGTGTATTAAAAGCAGTATATAATGTAGAAAAAGTTATTGCCCCTGAAATTCTTAATAAAGATTTTACTCAAGAAGAATTAGATAAATTTTTAATAGAACTTGATGGTACTGAGAATAAATCAAAACTTGGTGCTAATAGCATACTAGCGGTATCATTAGCATTTTTAAAGGCATGTGCTAAAGAAAATAATCAAGAACTATATCAATATGTTGGGAAAAACCCTAGATTGCCACGTCTTATGTTAAACATTTTAAATGGTGGAATGCATGCTGATAATAATATCTTGTGTCAAGAATTTATGATAATACCTCTAGGTGATAGCATTAAAGAATCAGTTAGAATGGCATCGGAAATATTTCATACATTAAAAAAAATATTAAAGATCAAAAATATGGCAACTAATGTTGGAGATGAGGGAGGATTTGCCCCTAATCTAGAAAATGATTGTGCAGCGCTCGATGTTATAATACAGGCTATCAAAGAATCTGGTTATGATGAAGAAAATGTAAAACTAGCACTTGATGTAGCAGCCAGCAGTTTTTATAACAAGGAAAAGAAAACATATGAATATTATGGTAGTAAGACAACAGAGCAAATGATTGAAATCTATAAAGAAATGATTAATAAGTATCCAATAATTTCAATTGAAGACCCACTAGATGAAAATGATTGGGAAGGATTTAAACTAATTACTGAAAGACTAGGAGCAGATGTTCAACTTGTAGGTGATGATCTTTTTGTGACAAACGAAAAACTATTACAAAAAGGAATAGACATGAAAGTATGTAATGCAATTTTAATAAAAGCCAATCAAATAGGTAGCGTTACAGAAACAATTAAGACTATTAAACTTGCAAAAGAAAAAGGATACAAGACAATAATGTCTCATAGAAGTGGTGAGACACTAGATACATTTATTAGTGATTTATCGGTAGGATTAATGACTGATTATATTAAGACGGGTTCAATAACTAGAGGAGAGAGAATTGCTAAATATAATAGGTTAATGGAAATAGAAGAGGATTTATGAAAAAAATAGGCGAAGAAAATACGCATATTATAAATCCACACCTATCATTACACAAATATTCACATTTTAGCTATAGCCTAATTCTTGCTTCATATCGTAAAGATGAAGAACTAGAACCATATTTATACGCTACAAACTTTTTATACTTGTTAAAATATGATAATAAATATGCAGGTTATTATTATTTGATTGAGTTACCGCAAATGATAAAGTGGCAGGATAGACTAATGTTATCAGCAGGATTGACCAAACCATATAGATCAGATTTTAAAGAACATAAAAAAGGAATAGGCACATATGTTCTAACTAGCATATCTGATTATATATTTGAAAACTATGACTATCAAAAAATAGGATTAGACATCAAATGGGATAATATTGCATCAATAAAAAGTGCAACAAACGCAGGCTATGAAATAGATTATGATCTTTTACAAACATATGAAGAAGAAGATTATAGATATACTCCTTATGTAAGAATAAGGCAATAAAAAAATTAGAAAGAATATAGTTAGATAGGTGATACTGTGAATGTTATATTTTTTTTCTTGCTAGCAGCAATAACTGTGATACTTAGCATTAAAATATCTCATTATGCTGATAGTTTGAGCAAAAGTAGTAAAAAAATGGGATTTATCATATCGGGGCTGTTACTAGCAGCAATAACCAGTTTGCCCGAACTGGTTACCACGTTAACGGCAGTAAAGATGAATAATCCACATTTAGCAATAGGGGATGTTTTAGGTAGTAACATATTTAATTTATTTATGATGGCAGTAATTGATATATTTATTATCAAAGAGTTTATATTTTCAAAAGTATCAAAGAATTATTTTTACGAATATTTAGCAATGATTGTATGCTATTTATCAATCTTTTTTTTAAGTGACAACTCATCTTTTGGAAGTATTGGAATTCCAACAATTTTATTGTTTTTATCCTATGCTTTCTATATAGCTAAAATATCAAAAACCAAAAACACAATAGTACAAGATGAAAAACCTAAAAAAGGTATAATTACTAAAATGATAATATGCGCCATATTATTAATAGCAAGTAGTATTTTTTTAACTAAGATAGTTAATGTAATATCACTTGAATATCCTAGAGTATCGGGAAGTATTATTGGAGCAATACTTCTAGGAATAACAACATCACTACCAGAAGTAATAACATTTATTACGCTTATAAAACTTAAAAATTATAATATGGCATTAACTGATATATTAGGTAGTAACATATTTAATTTGTTTGTACTTGGCATAAGTGATCTCTTAATAAAAAACAATCCAATATATATATTTATGGATAGTGATAGCTTATTTTTAATAAAAATAGCCCTTGTTATAACTTCACTTAGTTTCATTCAAAGTTTAAAGAAACAAACAAAATATAAATTATTTTATATAATCCCATCAGTTTTAATAGTGGGGGTATACATTTATTTTTGGATTATAGGAGTCGTTAAATAATAATATTGCAATTTTTATTTAAATGTATTAAAATACATGTAGTAACAAGGAGGACTTTATGCAAACAGTATTAATAGTTATATCATGTTTATTAATCACTATTGTATTATTACAAAGTGGTAAAGCAGAAGGAGCATCAAAAGTAATTACAGGTGGCAATGATGATTTGTTTAGTAATAGAAAAGAAAGAGGTAGTGAATTATTCATATCTAGAGTAACATTAGTTTTAGGATTATCTTTCTTTATTATTTGTGTAGTGATGTCATTTTTATAAAATAGTTTCGTAAGAAACTTTTTTTTATGATATAATTTTTGTAGGTGGTAATTGTGAAGGAACAGATATTAGAAATATTTAAAAAAATTGGTACAAATTCTATTAGAGTAATAGATATTGTCAAGAAAATGGGATTTAAAAATAGTCCTGAAAAGCAGGCAGAAGTAGAGGAAGCAATAAGAGAGTTATTATATGATAAAGTTATTTATTGCACAAACTCTAAGGCAGGAGCTTTTCAACTTAGTCCATTTAAAGAAGGCAAATTAATTTCTGTTAAAAATGGATTTGGTTTTGTAAGGATTCCGGGTGAAGAAGATGTATATATTCCTGCAACTAAGATTAATGGGGCACTTCTAGGAGATAGTGTTGTTGTCAAACTAGATAGAAATAATCCAACAGAGGCAGGTATTAAGGAAGTACTTGAAAGATCTAATCACATTGCAGAAATTATAACGGAAAATAATATTAGATATTTTAAGTTTGATGAGTTTAATAAGATAAAATGTGATGCACCGCTAAATATGGTAGATGGTGAACTATTGTTAGTTAAACTTGGTACTAGAAGAGAAAAACATGGTTTTAGTTTAGAAATAGAGAAAGACCTAGGACATAAAACAAAACCAGGTAATGACATACTACAAGTAATGTATAAATACAATTTCGATGATGTATTTCCAGATGAAGTACTAGAAGAAATAAAGTATATAAAACAAACAGTAGATGCATCTGACATGAAGGGTAGAGTTGATTTAAGAAACGAAGAAATATTTACAATTGATGGAGACGATACTAAAGATATAGATGATGCTATTTCTATGAAAAAACTTGATAATGGTAATTTCCTTCTTAGTGTTCATATTGCAGATGTTACCCATTATGTTAAAGAAGGTTCTGCTTTAGACAAAGAAGCAT
This sequence comes from Bacilli bacterium, assembly GCA_035392025.1. Classification (GTDB taxonomy): domain Bacteria; phylum Bacillota_I; class Bacilli_A; order RF39; family UBA660; genus DAOPMC01. The sequence goes on along the minus strand of DAOPMC010000001.1, from coordinate 27,040 downwards.
ATGAAAGAGGAACAAGTGTTTATCTAGCAGATAGAGTATCGCCAATGTATCCTAGAGAACTATCAAATGGGATATGTTCGCTTAATCCAGAAGCTGATAGATTGGCACTTACTTGTCGTATGGAAATAACACCAAATGGGAAAACAATAAATACAGAGGTATTTAAAAGCGTAATTCACTCTAAAAAGCAGATGACATATAAAAATGTTAATAAAATATTAGATAATAATGAAGTTCCAGAAGGCTATGGACAGTTTGCAGATATCTTAAAGAAAATGAATGATCTTGCAATAATATTAAGAGAAATGAAAAGAAAAAGAGGCATGCTGGAGTTTCAAACAAATGAACCTAAAATATTAGTTGATAGAGATGGCAAAGTTCTTGGCGTTGAAAATAGAGTTCAAGGAACTGGAGAAAACTTAATTGAAGACTTTATGATTGCCGCTAATGAAGCAGTCGCAAACTTTGTAACTAATTTAGGAGCACACAACATATATCGTGTACATGAGGAACCTGATTTAGAAAAACTAACCGAAGGTATTACCGTTATGAGGGCCCAAGGGTTTGCACCAGATGGAAATATTTCTGTTAAGCCAAAATGTATTCAAAGTATACTAAATAAGATGAAAGATTCTAAAAAGTTTTCAATTCTATCAAGTTATCTTTTGAGATGTATGAAAAAAGCTAAATATGATGTTGTCAATTATGGACACTATGGTATTGCAGTTAATGCTGAACGAAAAGAAGGCTATTCTCATTTTACATCTCCAATTAGAAGGTATCCTGATACATCACTTCATAGAATAATCCATGAGATATTAGATGGCAACATTGCTAAAGTAACTAGCAAAGAATATTTACAAAAATTAAGAATAATCGCTATTCAATCATCATTAAAAGAGCGTGATGCAGTTGACTGTGAAAGAGAAGTTGACAAAATGAAAATGGCAGAATATATGGAAAACTTTATAGGCGAAGAGTATGAAGGAATGATTTCAGGATTTACTAAGAATGGAATGTTTGTAGCTTTAGATAATGCAATAGAAGGTAGAGCGGATTTTAGTACGATGGATGACTTCTATACATTAAATGAAGAAAATCAAACAATTCAAGGTAAAAATAATAAGAAAATTTATTACTTAGGTGATGATATAAAAGTAAAACTAGTAAATGCTAATAAAGAAGAAAGGCTTATTGATTTTGAACCGGTACTAGAAAGAAAGAGAGTAGTTTAATATGGAAATATTAAATAGAAAGGCTAAATTTAATTATTTCATAGAAGAAGAATATGAGTGTGGAATAGTTCTTGAAGGAACAGAGATTAAATCAGTAAGAGAAGGATCTTGTGATATTAAAGATAGTTATGCAATTATAAAAAATAATGAATTATTTATTCTTAATATGTATATAAAAAAATATCAAGAAGCAGGAACATTTAATCATATAGAAACAAGAACTAGAAAACTCTTGATGCATAAAAAAGAAATAAAGAAATTAAATATTAAACTGGAATTAGAAGGATATACCCTAATACCACTTAAGGTATATTTAAACAAAAATAAGGTTAAAATATTATTAGGATTATGTAAGGGCAAGAAGAATTTTGATAAGAGAGAAACTATGAAAGAGCGAGATATAAAAATAGATATCAAAAGACAAATTAAAGGAAATAATTAGGAGGAAATATGGTAAAAAAGAAAAAGGAAAGTAAATTAAAGTTTACTAAATTAGGTATTATCTTATGGATAGTAGCAATTATAATGGTATTATCATATACTACATATGCATTTTATGCAGGATCTTTTACAGGAACAAAGACATATACTGTTACATCAGGTGTACTAACTTTGACTTTTTCTGGGGAAAGTAATGTATTATCTCTAACAAGTGCACTACCCACGACAGATACCGACGGATCATCTGGGACACCTTATTCTTTTACTATAAAAAATACATCTGGCATTGCAGTAGATTATAACTTTAAAATGACCTCTGTCTGCTGCACAGCGCTTGTTGATGGAGTTTGTACTGACGATACACTAAGTTCAGACATATTAAGATATAAATTAGTAGATGTTGATAATTCTACTAATACGATAAGCGTTAATCCTAATGCTAATATGCTGGCATCTGATAAGACATTAACAGCAGATGGTGGGTTAAATGATACTGATAGCTATCAACTATATATTTGGATAGCAGATACTGCAATAAATAGTGATGTTTATACGAATAATGTTGGTAAAGTATATTGTGCTAAGTTAGAGGCAACGGGGACACAGGACCATTAAACATAGACAAATTAGCAAAAATATGCTATAATTTGCTAACGGGGCTGATTTGGTTTCGACAGAGATATTAAGTTTAATTTGCAAGTCGGGGGCACTCGTTATATGCAAACAAATTAAATAACTGGAAACAGAAATTTAGCATTTGCCTAATTTAATATAGAGGCAAGCTCTTCTTATCTCTTAGTTCACGAGAGATATTAAGGGCTAATTAAAGTGAACTATACTACTTTTGTGCTTATAAGAAGTAGAGAAATTAACCATAAGCTAGTCATATGATATTTGTTAATTATTAGTTATATGGCGAATTTAACTAATTAACTAAACTTGTAGATAGTTAAATATTTGTATTTTTGGACAGGGGTTCAATTCCCCTCAGCTCCACCAAAAGAAAAAAAACGAATTGTTTATACAACTCGTTTTTATTTTTATAATTTTAAGTCATCATACTCATTTGCTAGAATATAATCACTATTTAAATTAATGCTAAAATCATTAGTGTCAATGTAACCAATTATATACTGGCTTGGTATGACAAAATTAGGATCGTCAAATTCATTCCAGTGACCTCTCTCAGAGTAGTTTTGCTCAATTGCATAATCTACCTCGTCTTCTGGTATACCCAAAAGAACAATACTAGCATTTTCTCTATAACCATGGCCTCTTTCACCTAAACAATATGAAATAGGGTCATCATAGAATTCATCTGGTAACTCAATTGTTGTAGAAGATAACCTATTTTCTTTTAAAAATAAGCCTTCATTAATAATGTCTTCGGCATTATTAGGAGTTATATGATAAAAATATCTAACTCCATCTAAACTAGTTAGGTTTCTAATGTTTTCTTCAAAATTTGGGAATTCATTTAATATATCATCTTTAGTCATGTTACACCTCTTTTAACAATTATAACATATTTAGGTGTATTAATTTAAATTTTTATGATACAATATCTAGCAGAAATTAGGTGATATTATGGATAAAATAATTATAAAAGGAGCACGTGAAAATAATCTTAAAAATATTAATATAGAAATTCCCAAGAATAAACTTGTTGTAATGACTGGAGTGTCAGGTTCTGGGAAAAGTAGTTTAGCGTTTGATACTATTTATAAAGAAGGGGAAAGAAGATATCTTGAAAGTCTATCTTCATATGCTAGACAATTTTTAGGTGGGACAGAAAAACCAGATGTAGATTCAATAGACGGTCTTTCACCTGCCATAAGTATTGATCAAAAAACAACTAGCAAAAATCCAAGATCAACGGTAGGGACAGTTACTGAAATATATGATTATTTAAGATTATTATATGCGCGAATTGGTATCCCATATTGTAAAATTCATCATACTCCAATATCAAGACAAAGTATTGAGGAAATGACTAACAAAGTTTTAGAACTCGAATCGGGTGCAAAGATAATGGTCCTTAGTCCAATCATCTATGGGGAGAAGGGGACGCACAAAGATTTATTTGAATCTCTTCGAAAAGATGGCTATGTTCGTGTTATTATTGATAAAGAAAATTATGATTTAGACCAAGACATTATTTTAGATAAAAATAAAAAACATTCTGTATTAGTTGTTATTGATAGATTAGTGATTCAAGAAGACATTAGAAGTAGATTATATGAATCAATTGAGACTGCCACAAAACTTGCAAATGGTAAAGTTGTTATTGATGTTATTGGAAAAGAAGAAATAGTTTTTTCTGAAGCTTTTGCGTGTCCACAATGTAACTTCTCACTTCCGGAATTGGAGCCTAGACTTTTTAGTTTTAATGCACCATATGGTGCATGTCCTGATTGTAAGGGTCTCGGTGTAAAAATGGTAATGGATCCTGATTTAGTTATACCTGATAAAGAACTCAGTTTAAATGAAGGTGCAATTACAGTTTTAAGCGATGATCAAGAGAGTTTAGATTATAAAAGGTTAGAGACGGTTTGCAAATATTATAAAATAGATATGAACAAGCCTGTTAATAAGTTAAAATCTGATCAGATGGATATTATTTTATATGGATCTAAAAAATCTATAAAATTTAGTATAACGAGTAAAAGTGGGAATATATCAAACAAAGTAGATTATTATGAAGGAATAATAAATAATATTCAAAGAAGATATATGGAAACAACAAGTACTTGGGTTAGAGAATGGCTAGAACGTTTTATGGTTGAATATGAATGTCCAACTTGTCATGGTGCAAGATTAAATGAAGATGTCTTATCAGTCTTAATTGATGATAAAAATATTTATGAAATGACACAGATGAGTATAGGTAATTTGTATAGATTTTTAGATAATTTAAAATTAGGAAAAGAGAAAGAACAGATAGCATGTTTGCTCATAAAAAACATTAAAGAGCGTTTGACATTTTTAATTAACGTTGGTCTTGATTATTTGACACTTGCGCGTTCAGCAGAGACATTATCTGGCGGGGAATTGCAAAGAATTAGGTTGGCGACTCAAATTGGCAGTGAACTAACAGGTGTCTTATATGTCCTTGATGAACCTAGTATTGGTCTTCACCAAAAAGATAATGACAAACTAATTGATGCTCTTATAAAAATGAGAGATTTAGGTAATACCTTAATTGTTGTTGAACACGATTTAGATACAATGAGAAGGGCAGATTACTTAATTGATATAGGCCCAGGTGCTGGAGATGCAGGTGGATATGTAGTATCAGCAGGAACACCGGAAGAGGTAATGAAATGTGATAAGAGTATTACTGGCAGATACTTAAGTGGGAAAGAATGTATTGAAGTGCCCAAAATCAGGAGGAAAGGAACTGGCAAGTACGTAGAAATAAGGGGTGCAAACGCTAATAATTTAAAAAATATTGACGTCAAATTTCCTTTGGGCAAGTTTGTTTGCGTAACTGGGGTGTCTGGAAGTGGTAAATCAACACTAGTAAATGAGACTCTTTATAAAGCTTTAGCATCAAGTATTTATCATAGCAAAGTTAAACCAGGACCACATAAAAAAATGATTGGATTAGACAATATTGATAAAGTTGTTTATATATCTCAATCTCCAATTGGAAGAACTCCTAGAAGTAACCCAGCAACTTATACTGGAGTGTTTGATGATATTAGAGATTTATTTGCAACCACTAAAGAATCAAAAATATTGGGTTATGACAAAGGAAGATTTTCATTTAATGTAAAAGGTGGCAGATGTGAAGCTTGTCGTGGAGATGGTGTTAAGAAAATTGAAATGCATTTCCTACCAGATGTTTATGTTCCATGCGAAGTATGTCATGGTACAAGGTATAATACTGAAATATTAAAAATAAAATTTAAGGGTAAAAGTATATATGATGTACTTGAAATGAGAGTTACTGAAGCTTTAACATTTTTTGAAAATGTGCCTAAAATAAAAAACAAACTTAAGGTATTAGATGAAGTAGGGCTAGGATATATTAAACTAGGCCAAAATGCAGTAACATTATCTGGTGGAGAAGCTGCTAGGGTAAAACTTGCAAAGGAACTTCAGAAAAAGCCAACAGGCAAAACTATGTTTATTTTAGATGAGCCAACTACTGGATTACATTCAGCAGATGTAAAGAAGCTTATTGCAATCTTGAATAAAATAGTAGATAATAAAGATAGTGTAATAGTAATTGAACACAACTTAGATATAATAAAAGTTGCAGATTACATAATTGATTTAGGACCAGATGGTGGAGATCGTGGCGGAGAAGTAATTTGTGTAGGAACTCCGGAAGAAGTATCAAATTGCAAAAAATCATATACTGGAGAGTATTTAAAAAAAGTATTGTAGGAGATGATTAAATGGATGGCATAGCACTTGATTTAGGATTTATTCAAATATATTGGTATTCTATATGTATGTTACTGGCAATAATAGCGGGTGCAACAATCGCATATATTGAAGTAAAGAAACAAAATATTTCAATGGATTTTTTTATAAATATGTTGTTTTGGACAATTATTTTTGGAATAATTGGTGCAAGATTATATTATGTACTATTTAATCTAGAGTATTATTTAAAGAATCCAGTAGAAATACTTAAAATTTGGAATGGTGGACTTGCTATTCATGGCGCCGTTATTGCAGGAGTCTTATGGATTTGGTACTATACTAGAAAGTATAAAGTTAAAACTTTGAAGATTCTTGATATTGCCGCAACCGGTATGCTATTTTCACAAGCAATTGGAAGATGGGGTAATTTCTTTAATGGAGAAGCTCATGGGGGTATAGTGTCTCTTGAATTTTTACAAAAGCTTCCTATACCACAATTTATAATAGATGGAATGTATATTAATGGAGTTTATTATCATCCAACATTTTTATATGAATCTGTTTGGAATATCATAGGATTTATAATAATTTTAATTTTAAAAAGAAATAAATATCGCAAAACAGGACAAATAACAGGATTTTATCTGATGTGGTATTCATTTGGTAGATTTTTTATAGAAATGCTTCGAACGGATAGTTTGATGTTGGGAAGCATAAAAGTTGCTATGCTAATATCTATTATATTATTTATAGTTGGATTATTAATGTTCATATTATTAAGGAAAGGTTCAAGATTTGATCGCTTGTACAATGAGGTAGAAAAAGATGAAATTAGATTTTGATGTAGTAGTAGTTGGTGCAGGCGTTGCGGGAATGACAGCGGCTATATATTTAAAAAGAGGGAATGCCAATGTTTGTATTGCCGAAAAAGGTACGCCAGGAGGACTAATTAATTTATCATCTGATATTGAAAATTATCCTGGTATAAAAAAAACAGCAGGTGTTGATTTGGCATTTAGTATGTATGAACAAGTAATGAGTTTAAATATTCCATTTAGAAGTACAGAAATTAAAGAAATAAAAAGTTTAGAAGATAAAAAAGTATTGGTTACAACTGATGGTGAAATAACTTGCCAATCTATTATATTATGTATGGGAAGAGGCCCAATTAAACTTGAACTAGATAATGTTGATAGATTAACTGGAAGAGGAATCAGCTATTGCGCTGTTTGCGATGGAGCGTTATATAAAGATAAAGATGTTTGCGTAGTAGGTGGGGGGAATAGTGCTTTAGAAGAATCACTTTATTTAGCAAACTTATGTAGGAAAGTTTATATAATTCATAGAAGAGATGTTCTTCGTGGTGAAAAGATGTTAGTATCAAAAATTAAAGAAAAAGATAACATTGAAGTAATATATAATGCCCAAATAATCAAATTTAATGAAGAAAATGACAGACTATCATCAATTGATATAGATGAAGAAGGCAGTATCAGAAATATTGTTGTTTCTGGATGCTTTACCTTCATTGGCTACAAACCAGCAAACGAATTAGTAAAAAACTTTGATATTTTAGATGAAAAAGGGTATATTATAGTAGATAAAGGCATGCAAACAAACATAAAAGGAATATATGCAGCAGGCGATATAGTTTATAAAGATGCATTTCAAATTGTAACAGCAGCATCTGATGGAGCACTTGCGGCAATATCGTGCATGAGAAGTTTAAAATAATAGGTGGTTTTATGAAGTTAAATAATCGTGGTTGGGGATTAAATGTATTTTTAATACTTTTAGGAGTTTTAGTACTCATGCTTTTATTTGTCTATTGGCAGTCAAAATTAATATTTTAAGCATTAAAATTATTGACAATCATATAATATGATGTTATATTATCAATGTTTGTTTTTATTGAAAGGTTTCTTTTTAGAGACCTTAATAAAATTACAAAAAAGATACACCTGGGTATGTGTATAGAAAGGAGCAATTATGCCAACAATAAATCAACTTGTAAGAAAGAAAAGAACTAACAAAGTTAGAAAGAGTAAAGCACCAGTTTTACAAACTCGTCTAAACACTATTAAAAGAGTTAATGTTGATCATTCTTCACCACAAAAACGTGGAGTGTGTGTGCGTGTAGGAACTAAAAATCCCAAAAAACCAAACTCTGCATTAAGAAAATATGCACGTGTTCGTCTAAGCAACGGAAAAGAAGTAGATGCATATATTCCTGGTGAAGGACATAATCTACAAGAACATAGTGTAGTATTATTACGTGGAGGACGTGTTAAAGACTTAATTGGTGTTCGTTATCATATAGTTCGTGGAACTATGGACACACAAGGAGTTAAGGACAGAAAACAAGGGCGTTCAAAATACGGAAGTAAAAGAGCTAAATAATAATAAAATAACGGAAGGAGGATAAATATGCGTAAAAGACGTGCGGTAAAAAGAGATGTTTTACCAGATCCAATATATAATTCAAAAATCATTACTAAATTAGTTAATAGCATGATGTTAGATGGCAAACGTGGTAAATCACAAACCATACTTTATGATGCTTTTGAACTAATAAAGAAGAAAACTGAACAAAATCCAATGGAAGTTTTCGACAAAGCACTTGAAAATATTAAACCAGCGCTTGAAGTTAAAACTCGTCGTGTTGGTGGAGCTAACTATCCAGTACCAATTGAAATTAATGACGATAGAAGTCAAGCATTGGCACTTAGATGGTTAATAAACTATGCAAGATTAAGAGGTGGCCGTGGTATGGCAGAGAATCTTGCAAATGAGATAATTGATGCTTCAAATAATACAGGAGCAGCAGTTAAGAAAAGAGAAGAAACTCATAGAATGGCAGAGGCTAATAAAGCATTTGCACATTATAGATGGTAGAAGGGAGTAAAATAATATGGCAAGAGAAACATCACTAGACAAAACTAGAAATTTTGGTATTATGGCACATATTGATGCCGGTAAGACTACTTGTACTGAACGTATTTTATTCTTAACTAAGAAAATTCATAAAATTGGTGAAACTCATGATGGAGCTTCCCAAATGGATTGGATGGAGCAGGAAAAAGAAAGAGGTATTACCATTACTTCGGCAGCAACAACAGCTTTTTGGAAAGGATATCGTTATAATATAATTGATACCCCAGGGCACGTAGATTTTACTGTTGAAGTTCAAAGAAGTTTAAGAGTTCTAGATGGAGCTGTAACATTAATAGATGTACAAGCTGGTGTAGAACCACAGACTGAAACAGTTTGGAGACAAGCTAGTGAATATCATGTTCCAAGAATTATTTTTGCAAACAAAATGACTAAAATGGGAGCAGATTTCCAATATAGTTTAAAATCTATTGATTCAAGATTTGCAGTTAATGCAAAACCAATAGAGTGGCCAATAGGAGCAGAAAATAATTTTACAGGATATGTTGATATTGTTACTAAGAAAGCTTATGAATTTGATGCAACTGAGCAAGAGAATCTTACTGAAATTGAAGTTCCATCAGATTTAAAAGATCTTTGTGAGGAAAAGCATAATGATTTATTAGAAGCAATAGCAGAATTTGATGATGAATTAATGGAAAAATATCTTGAGGGAGAAGAAGTTTCAGTTGAACTTATTAAAAAGGCAATTAGAAATGGAGTTCTTCAAGCTAAATTTTTCCCAGTAATGTGTGGAGATGCACTTAGCAATAAAGGTGTCAGGGCATTACTTGATGCGGTCATAGATTATTTACCATCGCCAATTGATGTTCCATCAGTAAAAGGAACAAAGTTAAATGGTGATGAAGATGTAAGAGATGTATCAGATAATGAACCATTTAGTGCATTAGCGTTTAAAGTTATGACTGATCCATTTGTTGGAAGACTTACATTCTTTAGAGTATATTCAGGGCATCTATCAGCTGGTAGTTATGTTCTAAACTCTACAAAAGATGTTAAAGAGAGAATTGGTCGTATTCTTCAAATGCATGCTAATGATCGTACTGAAATATCTGAGGTATGGACTGGCGATATTGCAGCAGCAGTAGGACTTAAAAATACTGGTACTGGAGATACATTATGTGATGAGAAAAAGCCAATTGTCCTTGAGACAATTGTTGTACCAGAACCAGTTATTGAACTTGCAATTGAACCAAAATCAAAAGCAGATCAAGATAAGATGGCAATTGCACTTCAAAAACTTGCAGAAGAAGATCCAACATTTAAAGTACATACTGATACTGAAACAGGACAAACAATTATTGCAGGTATTGGAGAATTACACTTAGATGTCTTAGTTGATAGAATGAGAAGAGAGTTTAGTGTAGATGCTAATGTTGGTAAGCCACAGGTTGCATATCGTGAAACTATTAAAGGTTCAGCAGATTGTGAAGGTAAATATATTAAACAGTCTGGTGGCCGCGGACAATATGGTCACGTATGGGTTAAATTTGAACCAAATCCTGATAAGGGTTATGAGTTTGTAGATGCAATTGTAGGTGGAATAGTACCAAGAGAGTATATTCCGGTAGTCGATAAAGGATTGCAAGAAGCATTACAAACCGGTGTCTTAGCAGGATACCCAATGATAGATGTAAAAGCAACATTATTTGATGGATCATATCATGATGTTGACTCATCAGAAATGGCATTTAAAATTGCAGCATCTATGGCTTTGAAGGAAGCTAAAAATAAATGTCAACCAGTATTACTTGAACCAATTATGAAAGTTGACATAGTTGTTCCTGAAGAAAACTTTGGAACAGTTATGGGAGATATTACTGGAAGACGTGGTAGACCACTATCACAAGAATCACGTGGCAATGCAATTGCATTTGCAGCAATGGTTCCATTATCAGAGATGTTTGGTTATGCAACATGCATTAGATCAAATACTCAAGGAAGAGGAACATTCCAAATGGTACCAGATCATTATGAAGAAGTTCCAAAATCAATTGCTGAAGAAATTATTAAAAGAAGCGGCAATTAAGAAAATTAGCCTAAACAGTTGAAAAATCTTCAATTGTTAGATAAAATAATATAGTAAATAAAAAAAGGAGGAAATAAAATGGCTAAAGAAAAATTTAATCGTAATAAGCCACATGTTAATGTTGGTACAATTGGTCACGTAGACCATGGTAAAACAACTTTAACAGCAGCTATTACAAAAGTATTATCAGAAAAAGGACATGCACAATTTACTGATTATGCAAATATTGACAAGGCTCCAGAAGAAAGGGAACGTGGGATTACTATTAATACATCACACGTTGAATATGAAACAGATAAGCGTCATTATGCTCACGTTGACTGTCCAGGACATGCTGACTATGTAAAAAATATGATTACAGGTGCAGCTCAAATGGATGGAGCAATCTTAGTTATTGCAGCAACTGACGGGCCTATGGCACAAACTCGTGAACATATTCTATTATCACGTCAAGTTGGAGTACCAAGAATGGTAGTATTCCTAAATAAATGTGATATGGTTGATGATGAAGAGTTATTAGACTTAGTAGAAATGGAAGTTCGTGATTTGTTAAACGAATATGGATTTGAAGGCAATGATACTCCAATTATTCGTGGTTCAGCATTAAAGGCTCTTGAAGGAGATGCTGCTTATGTTGAAAAAATTAATGAATTAATGGATGCTGTTGATGAATGGATTCCAACTCCAGAAAGAGACAATGCTAAACCATTCTTAATGAGTATTGAGGATGTATTTACAATCACTGGACGTGGAACAGTTGTTACAGGTCGTGTTGAAAGAGGACAATTAAAACTTAATGACGAAGTTGAAATTATTGGTATTAAACCAACTAAGAAAACTGTTGTTACAGGTATTGAAATGTTCAAGAAGTCACTTGATTATGCTGAAGCAGGAGATAATGCTGGTGTATTATTACGTGGTATTTCTCGTGAAGAGGTTGAAAGAGGACAAGTTCTTGCTAAACCAGGATCTGTTACACCACATAATAAGTTTAAAGCACAAGTATATGTTCTATCAAAAGAAGAAGGCGGAAGACATACTCCATTCTTTGCAAACTATCGTCCACAATTCTATTTCAGAACTACTGATGTAACTGGTATTATTGAGTTACCTCAAGGTGTTGAAATGGTTATGCCAGGTGATGATGTTGCAATGACTGTTGAATTAATTCACCCAATTGCAATTGAACAAGGTACTAAGTTCTCAATCCGTGAAGGTGGAAGAACAGTTGGTGCTGGTGTAGTTTCAGAAATTATTAAATAATTAAAATTAGATCTCACTGAGATCTTTTTTTGTGTCAAGTAATGTAAACTTTGCTTGATATACTTGACATATATATATAATGACGGTAGAAAGGAGGTATATATATGAAGTATGATATAGCTGAAGATTTTTTGCAACGAACGGATAACTGTTCTTTGTATTTTAAAGATCAAAAAGAATTATATAGTAGATCAATAAGAGAATTGTTTAAGGATTTACCTGCAAAACCGGGTAATTTAGAACGTCCAAGTAAAACTTTTTTCGAATATAATGACGGTGAAAGAATATATTCAATTTGGTTTTTTCACGACGACATCAACATTGTTGTAAAATCAGGAGCCCCAGATAATGCTGTAATATCAGTCGTGTTTAATTTGCTTGGTAAGACAGTTGATGATAGCGTTACGCCGTCTAGAGTTTATGGGAAAATAAAAACAGCAGATGGGATCTATATGCCAAGAGTTGATGAAAGTGGTAAAATACAAGTTTGCTTTTATGATCAAGAAGCATGTGAATATTTAGACAAATATAAACAGGCACACGAAGGTGTTAAACCTACATTTCAGGCGCTTGCCATAGCACCCGATGTGACAGCTACTGTTGAATTAGATCCAGGAAAGTCACCTTTGGAACAGGTGAATGAAATTTTTAAAAATCCATCTCTTCTTGTAGATGCAGTTGAGCAAGTACGTAATCAATCTCAAGAAGGCCCAACAAGATAAAAATAAATCTAGGAAATTCCTAGATTTTTTGTTTATTTGAATAAATTTTTAATATTTTTAGTTGGAACTAACATTTTAATACTGTATTTAGTATCAAATGTAATTATCTTACTATTTGGTTTAAACTTCTCTCCATCAATGGTCCAATATTTTTTAGGCTTTTCTTTAAATTTAATTTCTAATTTATTTGTTTGATGGAAATATATTCCTGGTACATTATGAATATCAGTTGTTTTTAAAAAATAAAAACTTCTTATTATATTTTTTCTCTTATTAATTGAGCAAAACATTACTTCAAACTTTTTATCATCGAGCTTAATATTTTTATAGATATTATTAAATCCTGCAATACTGTTAGCATTTGATACTAATATTATAGAAAATAAACCTTTATATGTTTCTCCGTTAACGGTATATTCTAATTCATATAATTTGGTTGGTTTAAAAAATTCTATTACTCCTTGTGCTGCGTATGCAAGATAGCCAAATATTTTTTTATATTTTTTGGGTGTATCACATGATATTTGAATATATTTACCAAATCCAGCAACATATGCAAAGGGTTGGCCGTTAATGAAACAAATATCTAAATTTTTAATTTCACCTGCTAAAATTTCATTTAAATTGTTAACAGGATTATTTTTTCTTAACCCAAACATAGCACCTATATCATTAGCGGTACCAATTGGTATGTGAGTGAGTGTTAACTGATCTTCCCGTTTAAAATTACCGGTAATAACTTCACTAAATGTACCATCTCCACCCATAGATATAACCAAGTCTACATGTGGTAAGTTTTCTACCATGTGAATAGCATCTTGCTCTTTTTGAGTAATATAAGTAGTTGCTTCATATCCTGAGTTATTTAAAATTACAATTAATTTACTGATAGTTTCTTGTTTTATACCTCGGCCACTATGCAAATTGCATATAATTGCACATTTTTTCATAAAATCACCAACTATATTATAACAAATTATAATATTTTATCAATAATACCATATTCTTTTGCTTCTTTTGCATCTAAAAAATAATCTCTTTCGGTATCACTCTCTATTTTTTCTAGTGTTTGATTAGTATTATTTGAAAGAATATTATTAATTTTTTCTTTTAATTTTATAATTCGTTCGGCTGCTATTTTTATTTCAGTAGCCTGACCTGTTGCGCCGCCTAATGGTTGATGAATCATAACTTCAGCATTAGGAAGAATATATCTTTTGTCTTTTTGACCACTTGATAATAGAAATGCTGCCATAGAGGCAGACATACCAATGCAAGTTGTTGACACATCGCTTTTAATAAAATTCATAGTGTCATATATTGCCATGCCTGCGGTAATTGATCCTCCAGGGGAATTGATATATAGATTAATATCATTATGATCTAAAGAATCTAAATATAAAAGCTGTGCTACTATGCAATTGGCACTATTATCTGTTATTTCACCACTTAAAATAATGATTCTATCTTTTAATAATCTGGAATATATATCATAAGTTCTTTCAAAATCTGTTTCTTTTTCGACAACTACTGGTACTAAATTCATTGTTATCACCTATAATTATATTAGATAAAAAAACAATAAATATTCATATTAAAAATCCCCAAAATATGATATTATATAAATAGTAAGAGAATAAAGGTGTGGTATTATGGCAAAAATAAATATTGAATATAATGGTAAAAAATATGCCTACGATAGTGGTATTAGGCTTATTGATATTGCACAAGATTTTAAAGGAGATTTTAAATATCCAATTTTAGTTGCAAGAGTTAATAATGATTTAATGGAATTAAATAATAAGATAGAAAAAGATAGTATTGTTGAATTTTATGATTGCTCTGGACGGATAGGTAATAGAGTTTATCAAAAGGGGCTTATCTATCTTTTAGTATATGCTATTAAAGAGTGTTTTGGGGAAGACAAGGATATAGAGATTAGTCATGCAATTGATAAAGGATTATATGTTGAGACTAATTTTGATGTTGATGAAGAAGGATTAAAAAAAATAACTGATAAAATGAATGAAGTAGTCAAAGCTAACCTACCAATAGATAAAATAGTTGTCAAGCGAAAAGAAGCAATCGAATATTATAAATCAAAAGGCAACGAAGTTAAAGCTGATTCTCTTTTATATAATACGAACACATATATAAATATATATAAACTTGGCGGATTAAATGAATATTTTTACAGCAAAATGCCTATAAATACTAGTGTATTTACAAAATTTAGATTGCAATTAATGCGAGATAGAGTATTTATTTTGCAAACGCCGGTAAGTTATTTAGATGGTAAAGTACCTGAGTATGTTCATCATGAGAAGATGTTTGAAGCATTTGATGACCTAAAAGAATGGGGTAATATGCTCAACATTAGATATGTTGCAGATGTCAATAAACTTATTATGGATGACAAGATACAAGATGTAATTCGTATGAATGAACTTACTTATGACAGTAAACTATTAGGTTTAGCCAAAAAAATTAATCGTGAAAAAGATAAGATTAAAATGATTTTAATAGCAGGACCATCATCATCAGGGAAAACAACATCTGCAAGAAAACTGTCACTTTATCTTAAAACGTTTGGTGTAAATCCAGTTGTGATTTCTCTTGATGATTATTTTGTTGAAAGAGAAGAAACACCTAAAAAAGAAAACGGTAAATATGATTTTGAGGCATTAAGAGCGGTAGATTTGGAATTATTTAATAAGCAGATGAATCAGTTGCTTGCTGGAGAAGAAGTTACAGTGCCAACATTTAATTTTGTAACTGGAACAAAATCATTTGAGAAAAATTTAAAACTTCATGAAAATGATGTAATGATTATAGAAGGGTTACATTGTCTCAATGAAGAACTTACTAAATCTATTCCTCGAAATAAAAAATTTAAGATATATGTGTGTCCTTTAACAAATTTGAATATTGATAAATATAATAGATTATCATCTTCTGATAATAGATTTTTGAGAAGGATGGTTAGAGATCATAGAACTAGAGGATATAGTGTTGATCAAGTATTTGATATGTGGGGGGAGGTAAGAGCAGGAGAAGAGGAATATGTTTTTCCATATCAGGATGAGGCAGATTATGTATTAAATACTGCAATGTTATACGAAATGGGTGTATTAAAGATGTTTGCAGAATCACTCTTATATACTGTGTCACCTGATTCAAAACATTATGATGATGCCAAAAGGCTTATGAATTTATTAAAAATATTTTTAGTAATACCGGATAGATATGTACCAGATGATGCAATATTAAAGGAATTTATTGGTGGTGGATTTTTCCACAATTAAATAGAAGGAGAGAAATATATGAAAGTAGCAATAAATGGTTTTGGAAGAATAGGAAGATTAGTTTTTAGGTTAATGGATCAAGATAACGATATAAATGTTGTAGCGATTAATGATTTAACTGATGCAGAACAATTAGCATATTTATTAAAGTATGATACTAATTATCGCTCATATCGTAAGGAAGATATTGATTTTAAGGAAAACTTGTTGATAGTAGGGAATAAGGAAATAAAAATATTTGCAGAAAAAGATCCATTAAATTTACCATGGCGAGAATTAGGCGTAGATGTTGTATTTGAATGTACAGGAGCATTCACTGATGTTGAAAAAGCAAGAGCACATATTTCTGCTGGTGCTAAGAAAGTAATAATATCAGCACCTGCAAAAGGTGATGCTAAAACTATCGTTTATAATGTTAATGAAAATATTTTAAATGGTGATGAAAAAATAATTTCGGCAGCAAGTTGTACTACAAATTGTTTAGCGCCAGTACTTAAAGTACTGGATGACAATATTGGTATAGTAAAAGGATATATGACCACGGTGCATGCGTATACCAATGATCAAGCAAACTTAGATGTTGCTCATAAAAAGGGAATAGAATCTAGAAGAGGTAGAGCATCAGCTGCAAATATAGTACCAACCTCAACAGGGGCTGCTAAAGCAATTGGTAAGGTAATTCCTAAATTAGATAATAAGTTATCTGGGACTGCGCTTAGAGTTCCGGTAACAACGGGTTCTGTTGTTGATTTGGTATTAGAATTATCAAAGAATGCAACAGTAGAAGAAATAAATAATTTATATAAAGAAAATGTAAACAACACAATTACTTACACTAATGATCCGATAGTATCGAGTGATGTTATTGGTGAATTGTATGGTGCAGTTGTTGATTTAAAATGTACTTCAGTTCTTGATGTTGATGGAAAACAGATGGCCAAAGTGGTGGCTTGGTATGATAACGAAATGGGTTATAGTGCACAAATGGTAAGAACAGCCAAATATTGGTGCAATTTAAAAGAAATAGACACAATTTAAAAAGATAGACAACTATCTTTTTTTCTTGCATGATTCATATACTTTTATCATATTGCTAGCAAAACCTTTAGCACTATAGTTATCAACGCTCATCCTTGAATTTAGCACCATTTGTCGCAACAATTTTTTGTTATTTACAATATTAATGATTTTTTCTATATAATCCATATTATCAATAAACAAATCTCCATTGTAGTTAGGGATAACTGTTGTCTTAAAACTATCGTCATTAATACAAAAAGCAGGTAGTGATGAAGCTAATGCCTCGACTGTTGTCAATCCTTGTGTTTCACTGGTTGATGCAGTGACAAAGACATTCCCTAATTGATAATATCTATTCATATTTTTAGGATCAATACGATCTGTAAAAATAACATTTTTTTCTAATTTTAAGGTTTTAACTAAATCTTTTAACTTATCAAGTGCAGGACCACCGCCTGCAATTAAAAGTTTTACATGTTTATTCTTTTTTATTATCGAAGTATGATTCTTAATAAGAAAGTCAATATTCTTTTCATCTGCAACTCTACCTGCAAAAAGAAGAATAAAATCATTTTTACTAATGCCGTAAATTTTCTTTAAACTATTAATATCTGATTCTAAAAAGTTAGATTTATTAAATTTTTCTAAATCTATGCCGTTTGATATGACATAAATATTTCTTTTAATTTTATATTTGTTTTCCAGAATTTCTTTGGTTTTTTCTGAAGGAACAGTTATTGCATTTATGCTTTTGCTACAAAAAAGTTTGATGTATTTTTCTATTGCTTTTTTAGTAAGTGGTTTAAAATTACCACCGAGAACATAGTTTAAGTATGCATCATCTGTATATAAGGTGTGAAAGGTATGAATTAGAGGAATCTTAAGAGATTTTGCAACGGACTTACCAAACATGCCAACGCCAAATTCTGTCTGAATATGAATAACATCTAGATTTAAACTTTTTAAGTATGTAAAGGCTTTATGATGCATAGGGCCAGTAATTCTAAAATCATACAAATTGCTTTTCATTCCAGAAAGCCTGATCAAATGACCATTATCTTCTATACAATATCTAAAATCATTGTATGAAGTTGTTATGATGTATACTTCGTGTCCTAACTCTTCTAAACCTCTTTTTAAAGTCGTAATCGCAGTTGCAACACCGCCAATTGATGGATAATATACTTCAGAAAACAAACCAATTCTCATAATATCAACTCACTTAAATATATTTTAACACTTTTATTTAATAAAATATATGATAAAATATAATTGGTGATACTAAATGAAAGTAAATGTTAAGGATATTAATGTAAAAGGTAAAACAGTAATAGTTAGATCAGATTTGAATGTACCTCTTAAAAATGGTAAAATCATTGATGATAGTAGGATAATTGCGAGTGTTGAAACTATTAAATATGTTCTTGATAATGGTGGCAAAGCAATCATTTTATCACATCTTGGAAAAGTTAAGACTTATAGTGATGCTAAAAGCAATAGTTTAAAACCGGTTGCCGAGAGATTGGATGAACTTCTTAATGGTAAAGTACATTTCGTTAATGCAACAACAGGATTAGCAGTAGAAAATGCTATTAAATCATTACCATATGGTGAAGCATTATTATTAGAAAATACTAGGTTTGAAGATATTGATGGTTCAAAAGAAAGCAAAAATAATCAAGAACTGGCTAAATATTGGGCTAGTCTTGGTGAATTATTTATTAATGATGCTTTTGGCACACTACATAGGGAACATGCATCAAATGTTGGGATATCTTCATTTTTATCAAGTGCAATAGGATTTTTAGTAGAAAAAGAATTGCATGAGTTAGACAAACTAGATAATCCAGAGAGACCATTTATGGTTATTATGGGTGGATCTAAAGTATCAGACAAACTTAAAGTAATAGAAAATTTAGTTGTAAAGGCAGATAAAATATTAATAGGTGGAGGAATGGCATTTACTTTTTTAAAAGCAAAAGGTATTGAAATTGGAAAATCAATAGTAGAATATGATCAAATTGAATTTTGTAAAAATATTTTAGATAATTATAACGATAAAATTATTTTGCCAATTGATTTTAAAGTAGGCAATGAATTTGTTGATTCTCCAGCACTTATGACTGATCAAATAAAAAAATATCAAATGGGACTTGATATTGGTCCAAAAACAGTTGAATTTTTCAAAAAAGAATTAGCAGATGCCAAAACTTTATTTTGGAACGGGCCTTTAGGCGTATATGAATTTAAAAATTATCAAGAGGGAACAATAAAGATATTGGAGTTTGTTGCAAATTCAAGAACGTATAGCATAATTGGTGGGGGAGATATTGTTACTTGTGCCAACCAATTTGGTTTTGCAGATAAATTGTCATTTTTATCTACTGGTGGTGGAGCTGCATTAGAATATATCGGGTCTAAAGATTTGCCTGGTCTAAAGAATATTAGGGAAAAGTAGTGATTTTATGAAAAAGATGTTAGTTTTAAACCATAAAATGTTTTTAACAAAAGAGGAAATAAATAAATATATTATTGAAATAAAAGATAGAATTCCTCAAGATATTAATGTCGTTGTATGCCCAAGTAATATATATTTACCATATTTTGATGGCAGATATGATTTTAAGTTAGGCGTACAAAATTTATTTTACAAAGATATGGGTGCAGTAACTGGAGAAGTTTGTGCGAAACAGTTAAAGTCTCTGGGGGTATCATATGCAATAATTGGGCATAGCGAAAGAAAAGAGTTATTTAATGAGACTACGAGTGACATAAACTTAAAAATTAAAAGTGCATTAAACTTTGGAATAAACCCAATAGTTTGTGTTGGGGAAACTAAAGAAGAGAGATTGCTAAGGAAAACTGACATAGTACTTTTAAAACAAATAAAAGAATGTTTTAAAGAAGTAGTAATAGATTCGGCTATAACAATAGCCTATGAGCCGATATGGGCAATAGGCAAGAATGCAGCTAGTGTTAAAGAGATAGCAGAGACTATTGATACTATAAAAGAGATAGTGCTAAAATTATATAATGTTAACATAAAGGTATTATATGGCGGTAGTGTTAATGAAACAAATATTGAACAGATATTTAATTTGCAATGCGTGGATGGAGTTTTAGTCGGCAGTGCTAGTACAGATTATAAAAAAGTACAACAAATATTTAAAGTTATATAGTTACAATAAAGGTGGTAATTATGATTAGTAAAAGGTCAAATATAATATGTCAAGTTGCATCACTATTATTAAGTTTAACAGCGATTACAATAATTACTTATATTACAATAACATATATTATGGTTAGAAAGTATGAAGAAAAATTATGGATATCAATTGCTGGAAATGATGTTATATCAATATATAATGTAGTTGGAATTAGAAAAATTGAAAGCATAGACAATAAGTATAATAAGAATGTAACTATTATATATAAATATGTAACTAGTAAAGATATAGATAATTATATGCTTAGTTTATTGGCAGAAAAGTATATTATTGTTGAAGATAACGAATTTAGCAAAAGTCTAGAAAAAGAAAATAATCAAGATACTATAGTTGTAAAAATAAATAAAAAAGATGGGATATATATAATTATGTATTATATAAAGTAGGTGAATATCCATGTACTAAAGCAAATGAAATAACGACAGAAAACGTAACCATAAAAGATAATTTATTTAAATGTGAAATACAAAAATTTAGAGATAACAAAGTATAAATTAATTTGTTCGACAAAATTAGTGTTTTTTTGCTCTATACTCTTTTTTAAATGTGTAGTAGAATATGATTATACGGCAGTACTGAAGGGAGAGAATATGAAAAATGCGAATGTACTGATGATTGATGACAATATTCAACTAGTAACAATGGTTAAAGAATATTTTAGCAGTCACAAAAGCATTGAGGTCGTATTAGATGCTAAAGATGGGGAAGAGGGTTTTGAAATGATTAAATCTAGGGTAGATGACTATGATGTTATTATTTTAGATTTGGTTATGCCTAAAAGAGATGGTATGTATGTATTGGAGCAAATGAAGCGGTTTAACATTGATAAGAAAGTTATTGTACTGACTTCTTATAATTCACCAGATATTATTAGAAAGGTTTCGGAGATGGGAGTAGATTATTTTCTACTAAAACCGTTTGAACTTGCAGAACTTGAAAGAAGAATTCTAGAGGCAGTAGATGATAAAAATTATGATAACAAATCTATCAATCTTTATCATAACAATTTGCAGATATCAATTACAAAGATATTACATGAGTTAGGATTACCATCGCACATTAAAGGATATCAATATATACGGGAAGGCATATCAATTATTTATAGTAGGCCTGAAGTTGTTGGTGGAATAACTAAGGAATTATATCCTGAAATTGCTACCAAATTTGATACAACTGTTTCTAGAGTTGAAAGAGCTATTAGACATGCAATAGAGGTTAGTTGGAATCGCGGTAATTGGGATCTAATGGAAGAGATATTTGGCCATAGTGTTGATATTGATAAAGCAAAGCCAACTAACTCAGAATTTATAGTAACAGTAGCAGATAAATTACGATTGGAGTTTCATAAAGTAGGAAGTAAATAGACGCTTGTATAGGTCTTTTTTATTTTGTATAATTATTCATTTACACCTTGTTGACTTATTATTATTAATAATTTATAATTAAATTATTAATAAATGTGAGGTGATTACTTTTTATGGAACGAAAAATATTCAATACTCTTTTACAGTGGAAGAAAGATAAAATTAAAAAACCAATGTTATTATATGGCCCAAATAGTTGTGGGAAGACATATAGCGTGCTGGATTTCGGCAAAAAAGAGTATAAGAATACTATATATTTTGAATGTATAGAAAATATTGAACTTAATTATGTCCTAGAAAAAAATAATACGGTGGATAAAGTTATTAGAGGTTTATCTGCTATTTCACTAGAAACTATTTTGCAAGAGGAAAGTTTAATTATATTTGATAATGTGACTGTAAATGTTTTGGAAAAAATAAAAAAATTATTTTTAGGAAAT
This sequence comes from Bacilli bacterium, assembly GCA_035392025.1. Classification (GTDB taxonomy): domain Bacteria; phylum Bacillota_I; class Bacilli_A; order RF39; family UBA660; genus DAOPMC01. The sequence continues at coordinate 4,665 of DAOPMC010000001.1, read as the reverse complement.
AGTTTATATCACATAATTATGATTACAAATCAGAAAAATATTTTCATTGATAAAAAATTTGATGATATAGTAATCAAAAATATGCAATTAGTAAGCTTTAGCGAATATCTAAAATATATGGGCAAAGAGCAACTAATAGATTTTATTGTTGATTCATTTAAAACAAATGTACAAATGCCCTTTCATACAATGGCATTTGAAATATATAATGATTATATATTAACAGGAGGATATCCAGAGATAATTACAAACGCAGAATGCAAAGATATAAACATAACAAATGCACATCATCAAAATAATTCAAATTTACAAAAAGGGATGTTATTATTATTAGATAATTTAATCGATATAAAGCGTGGTATAGAAGTGTATGATAATATCTTTTTACAACTGTCAAAAGATAATAAAAAGTTTCAATATGGTTTGTTGAAGCAAGGTGGAAGATCCAAGGAATATGATAATGCCATTAATTATATGATAAATAATGATATAGTCTTAAGAAGTTATAAGGTTGAGGATATAACCCCCCCACTTAGTAAGCATAGAGATGATGATAGCTTTAAGCTATATTATACTAATTCAGGGATTTTATTTAAAAAATTGGGAATAAGTTATAATAAGTTGCTTACGGATTCGCACACATTATATTTATTATATGAAAATGATTTAGCAACGACACTTAAAAATAGCGGTTTTAATTTATATTATCATCAATCTGGCGGCAAGTCAGAAATTGATTTTTTAATTCAAGCTAGATCGGGAAAGATTATTCCAATTGAAATTGTTAGAAAAAATATGGCAAAGTCAAAAAGCTTGAAACTTGTGATGAATAAATATGAATTGAAAGAGGCAATTAGAGTTGGTGAAGATAATTTTATGGTAAAGAATGGCATTAAATATATTCCTTTCTACGCTGTTTTTTGCCTAAATGAAATAATATAAAAATAGGAGGTTTTTATGAAAGCTTTAGTCACGGGTGCATCTTCTGGGATAGGCAGAGATATGGCGAGATATTTAAGCAATCTAGGCTATGATTTAATTCTTGTCGCAAGAGATAAGCAAAAACTAGAGGAATTACAAGGGGAGTTAAAAACAAATATACAATTAGCAATAATGGATTTATCGGTAGAAAAATCCATTAAAGATTTATATTTGGTGACTCAAAAAGAGAATATAGATGTTTTGATTAATTGTGCTGGTTTTGGATCGCTTGGCGATTATAGGTCTACAGATGTATTCAAAGAAACTGATATGATTAATGTCAATATTCGAGCAGTCCATATTTTAACTAAAATGTTTTTAAAGGATTTTGAAGAAAAAGGCAGTGGGCATATAATTAATATTGCATCTGTTGCGGGATTATTACCTGGAGGGCCTTTGATGTCAACATATTACGCAACCAAAAGTTACGTTGTAAGTTTTTCTTCTGCAATTTATGAGGAATTGCGTAGAAATAAATCAAATGTAAAAATATCAGTTGTTTGTCCAGGACCAGTTGCAACGAACTTTGACAATGTTGCTGGAGTAAAATTTAGCCTAAATCAAATTTCTAGCAAAAAAGTAGCAAAATATGCTATTGATATGGCACTTGATAAAAATAAATTTATGATTATTCCGGGTTTTGATATAAAGATAGTGGCATTCATGAGTAAATTTTTATCACGGAAGCAGTTATTGAAAATAACATATAATTCACAGAAGAGAAAGGATAGAAAATAATCTATCTTTTTTAATTATAGTTTGTTATAATATAACGTATTTAGGAGAAAAGCATGACTATTTTTGACAGTAAAGTTTTAAATAATTTTAAGATAAGTATTGAAAAAGGATCATTTATATCTATAATTGGTCCTATTGGTTGTGGAAAGACTTTTTTACTAGATGAAATATCAAAAAATATTGATAATAAATTTATACTAAGCTGTGTCAATGATAAAAAAAAATTTAATAGTTCTATTAAAGAAGAATTATATAATACTTTATATTCTTATGGTGTTACTAATAAGGAGACTAAATCACGAATAAAAAGAGTTTTAAAGCAGTTTAATATTTACGATTATATTTATACTGATGTGAAAACTTTAAGTGATATTGATTTTAAAAGGTTTTTGTTAGCAAATGCTTTAGTTACCAATCCAGATGTTTTAATAATTGACAATCTATTTGCAGAATTTTCAAGAAGTGAAACGGAAGAAATCTTGAAATATTTGAAAAAGCAATGTGCCAAAGGTATGACAGTTTTATTTTCTACTTATAAGTTAGATTATTGTCTTTTTAGTGATTATGTACTTGTGATGAATAATTATAATATTTTATTTTTTGATAAAACTATGGAAGTTTTTAAAAATGAAAAAATAATAAATAGTATTGGTTTGAGATTGCCCTTTATGGTAGATTTATCTTTAAAACTTAGGTCATACGGCTTGGTAAATAAAATAGTTACTGATATGGATAGGATGGTCTATTATATATGGAAATAGAATTTAAAAATATTAATTACAATAAACTTAAAAATTTGTCTTTTAAAATATTTGGCAATAAAATTAATTGTATTATTGGCGATGAATCTAAATATGATGTTTATAAACTTTTAACATGTGATACTAATTATGATGGTTCCATTTATATAAATGGAAATTTAAATTTTCAAATTTGTGAAATAACACATATTTCAAGTAAAGATACATTTAGATATAAAACCATAAATGCAGAATTCGTATCATTTTTAGAACAGGCTGGTTATGATAAAGATACCATATTAAAAAGAATTAAAGAATCTTTAAAAATAGTAGGTTTAGAAGATAAAAGAAGTAAGTTTATAGGTGATTTATCATTTGGTGAACAGATATTGTTAAAATTTGCAATGGCAATATCTAGGCATTTTAAGCTATTAATTTTGGATGATATATTTGGATATTTAGATGATGATGCCAAAGAAATGGTTAAGAATGTTGTTATGATGTTAAAAACTAAGTATGGTAAAACAATAGTAATATTATTAAATGATACTGATTTTTCATATACATTTGGTGATAAATATATTGTAATTAAAAAAGGCGAATTATTATTACAAGGTAGTAAAGATATCTTTAATGATAATTATGAAAAATTGGAAGAAAATGGGATAGATGGCCCACAAATAGTAAAATTTAGCAGATTGGTTTATAGTAAAAAAGGAATAAAATTTCATGCCAGAGACAATGTAAAAGATTTAATAAAAGATATATATAGGAGTATTGAGTGATATGAGGTATTTAATTAATTTTTCCTATGATGGATCTACTTTTTTAGGATATCAAAGACAAAAAGCGGGAAAAACAGTACAAGGTGAATTAGAAAAAGTTTTAACCATAATTGCAAAAGAAAAAATAATGATTCATGCTACTAGTAGAACCGACGTTAAAGTTCATGCAATAAATCAATATGCTCATTTTGATATTAATCAAAAATATGATCCAGACAAATTTAAATATATTATTAATAATCTGATTGATAAAGATATTAGTATTAAAAATGTTAGTATTGTTGATAATAGCTTTCATGCTAGATATAATTGCATAAAAAAGGAATATATATATTTAATAAATGTTGGTGAATATAACCCTTTTAAAAATAAATATATTTATCAGTTTAATAAACCTATCAATATTATTAGAATGAGAAAAGCCAGTAAATTGTTATTAGGCAAACATGATTTTAGAAATTTTACAACCAATCAGATTGAAAAAAGCAATTGTGTTCGGACAATTTTGAAGTGCACGATATACAAAAAAGGTGACACTATAAAAATGACATTTGTTGGAGATGGGTTCTTAAGTCATATGGTTAGAAATATAGTAGGGGTATTAATAGATATTGGCATTGGTAGAAAAGAAATAGATTATATAACAAATATATTTTTGGGAAGTGAAAAAAGAAATTCAAAAAGTGTACTTGGTGAAGGATTATATTTAAATAAAATATATTTTAATAAAAAAAATCGCTAAGCGATTTTTTTAGTAATTATTATTCTTTTGTTCAAAGAAAGATTGTGGGTGAGAACAAACTGGGCAAACAGTTGGCGCTTCAGCTCCTCTATGGACATATCCACAATTCCTGCAAACCCAAACTATTTCTTCATTTTTATCAAATACTGTGCCTTTATCGACATTATCAAGTAATTTTAAATATCTTTCTTCATGCTCTTTTTCAATGTTAGCAACTTCACTAAATAATTTTGCTATATCATCAAATCCCTCACTTTTGGCAACTTCAGCAAACTCTTTATACATTTCTGTCCACTCATAGTTTTCCCCTTTAGCAGCATCAAGTAAGTTATCTTTTGTATTTGGCATACTATTATTGTGTAATATTTTAAACCAAATTTTTGCATGTTCCTTTTCATTTCTGGCGGTTTCTTCAAAAATACCTGCTATCTGCTCATAACCATCTTTTTTGGCTTGTGATGCATAATAATCATATTTATTTCGTGCCTGCGACTCTCCAGCAAATGCCGTTAGTAAATTTTCCCACGTTTTTGATCCACTTAATTTCATTTATATCACTCCTTCATAATTAGTATATTAGAATTAAACAAACTTGTCAATTTGATAGTAGACTATTTTATTAAGTTTATGATTAATCTATGATAATGTCTTAGGTGTTATTCCGGGAAAATGTCCCAAC